>JAMCPC010000114.1 GCA_023379725.1 Actinomycetota bacterium | reverse complement strand
ACAGTGGCTGGCGGGCGAGGGCTCGAACCTCAATCTCTTGATCCAAAGTCAAGTGTTCTGCCGATTGAACTACCCGCCACTGCAGGACTACATTATAGACTACTTCATGTCCAGCATACACAAGCACGCATAAGATAATCGTCGAGTTGGCGCGGATGCCTCAGAGTACGCTAATGTAGCCGTAAATGGGATCACTGATAAAGAAGCGCCGTAAGCGCATGCGTAAGAAGAAACATAAGAAGTTACTAAAAGCCACCCGCTGGCAGAGGCGAGCAGCTGGGAAGTAGCCTTACTCTATACGTTAGCGACTACAATATTGCTTACTGCAACGTTAGTGGCTACAGTGAGAATGACTTTAGTACCCGATGCCCGGTGCCGCAAACAACTAAACTATTGGTTCCCGTCGACCGGATGACACCCCCGCTCATGTCCGAAGAACGAAACAACTTCACG
Organism: Actinomycetota bacterium; assembly: GCA_023379725.1. Classification (GTDB taxonomy): domain Bacteria; phylum Actinomycetota; class Acidimicrobiia; order Acidimicrobiales; family JAMCPL01; genus JAMCPL01. Next base: position 7,072 of record JAMCPC010000114.1, on the reverse strand, counting down.
CTGTTCACAGGACAAGCCATCAACTCCGCCTCTCTACTCTCCCGTTACGGTAGACATCTCTAGCTGAACTTTGATCTCGTGGCATGAGCACGATCTCATCTATATTTACATGAGACGGCCTCGTCACTGCCCAGCACACTGCGTCGGCTACATCCTTGGCGTCTAAGGCGATAATACCTTCATACACTCTGGCTGCCCGTTCAGCGTCTCCGCCAAAGCGCACCAGCGAAAAATCGGTTTCCACCATCCCGGGAGCTATGTCTATTACACGTATAGGCTTCCCAAGTAGTTCCAGGCGAAGAGTCCTTGCCATTGCTCTTTCAGCGTGTTTGGCGGCAATGTAGCCACCGCCACCCGGATATACCTGTCTACCGGCAACGCTTGTAACAAACACGATGCATCCATCACCTGAAGCTTCCAATCTGGGCAAGAGGGACTTGGTCATATAGAGTGACCCCATGACGTTGGCATCATACATCCACCGCCAGTTGTCATTATCTGCCTCAGACACCAGCTCCATACCCAATGCACCACCGGCATTATTCACCAGTACATCGACACGATCCAACTTCGATGCGAACTCAGCCACTGAATCCGTATCAGTCACATCCAGGTAATATGCAGTTGCACCTATAGTATTGGCTACCTCATTCAGGAGATCAATACGCCTGGCTCCAATGTATACCTGGTATCCATGCTGGCATAGAGCTTGAGCCGTAGCTGCGCCTATACCGCTGGATGCTCCTGTTACTACTGCGACCTTTGAATCCATGTCTTTCTCTACATAAAATATATCACGCAGAAACAGCAGGGACGGAATTCACCTCCAGGATAGGTGCTCGCATATCCTTGATTATAAGCTCTGTTCTACCCTCTAAGCCGAGTTCCACCTTTGATCCCTTAATGAACCAAGCTGACCCGCTACCTGCCATATGAGGCTCTAGACCTGTTGCATTACCGAATGCCTCTTTCCATAGTTCAAGCTGAGGCTCCAGCCGCAATGCGGCAGGTTCAAGGTCATTTACAAAATCAGTCCTATCGCTATTACCCGACAGATGGCGAAGTGACTCCGGCAATCTATCCCATTGCTCGTATACACGACCGGTCTCAAGTCCGAAAGGGGGAAGCATCAGTACAAAAGTACTCTCTTCAAAAAGTGAACGGCTTATTTGCTCTCCCATGCCACTGACATGTGCCATACCGCCCATGAGACAGAACGGCACATCTGCACCCAGCCGCGAAGCCATCTTATAAGACTTGTATCCTGCCCATCTGAGCACTGCCGCTGCGTCTGCTGAACCTCCCCCTAATCCTGCGCCAGCAGGTATGCGCTTTAGCAGTCTAACGGCCGCAGTCTCTCCCACTACTGCCATAGCTTTGTTTACCAGATTAGAGCGTCCTGCAGAGATATCTCTCAATCCGAGCCCTCCCGGCACTTCATCCACTACCTGTAATCCTGTACCCCTCTCAAATATGAGAGTATCTGCAAAATCCACAGTTATCAAATCTGCCTCTATCGTATGGTAACCATCATCCCGCCTGCCAATTACCCGTAGCGAGAGTGTGAGTTTTGCATATGCACATTCCATAGCAGGACTATCACCTTTGAACGACGAACCAGCTGCAGCAAACTGAGACGACTCACTCGCACAGCCCAAGTCATTGGATTTTGCGATAAAAACTTTATCATGGTTCATGGCGTCAACTATTATATCGCTATACAGGTACCTACGCTTGTTCCCATCTTCCTGCGCTTGTTCCCACCCTACTTACGCCAGTTCCCACCTCACCCATGCCCGATAGACACCGATCGCGCATGAGAAAAAATACCCATGCTACATTGCCCAAATAGATGATGACCTTGTATAATAGTGTCAAGTTTCCTAGGACATACAAGTACTAGTATAATGATGCATATGAATTATTTTTTAGTGGAACGGATCTATAGCGGCATACTGTGTAACCACTGCACACAGCCTGTAAACTAGCCAAACAGTAAGGAATCTAAACATGGGACGGAACAAACTAAGCAGATTCAAGCACCTTAAGCGTGTTTTCGGCGCGGGTGGATTGATAATAATTCTTGCCACAGTGCTCTCGGCATGCAACCTACCTGCATTTGGCGGTTACAAGGGAGCTACCGCACAGGGTCATGATACCCATATGCTCTATGCATGGCTGGTCATAGCAGCTATCGTAGTAGGAGGTATCACATTAAGCTTGCTACTATGGGCAATCTTTCGGTACAGAAAAAAGTCGGACACTATACCAAAGCAGTTCCAATATCATATACCACTGGAAATTACCTATACGGTAATACCTATCATCATCGTACTGATCGTATTCTTTTTCACGGTTAACGTGGAGAACAAGGTCGATGCCGTCAGTACACATCCCTACGTAAAGATCAAGGTAACGGCATTCCAATGGGGATGGAACTTTGACTATCCGCAACTACATGTCGATGTCCATGGAGTTACTCTGCAGAATCCCGAAATGGTTCTTCCAACCGGAAAGACGGCACGTATTACTCTCGTATCAGCCGATGTAGTACATGGTTTTTATGTACGCCAATTCAATTTCAGCAGATACGCCCAACCGGGAGTTGTAAATGTCTTTGACCTGACTGTGCGCCATTCTGGAACCTACCAGGGTCAGTGTACACAATTTTGCGGACTATACCATGCTGAGATGCTGTTCAGGGTGAAATCGGTTTCACCTACACAGTTCTGGTCATGGGTACACCAAGAACAAGCCGAAGGGCATTCCAAGGTAGTATCCCAATTACCCTCTCCGGTAGTAAAAGTTAGGTCAACTAATTCAAGAACAAAAATATGATATTACGATATAAAGAAATAGGAGTATCCTAAGATGACTCTTCTCGAAGAAAAGCAGCTTATCCCTACCGAGGAAACAAAACACGCTACCACTGAGCATCATGAACCAAGCGGCTTGATAAAGTGGCTGACCAGCACGGATCACAAGGTAATCGGCAAGTCGTATATGTTCACGGCACTTATCTTAATGATAATCGGTGGTGCCATGGCGCTTATCATGAGGCTGCAGCTGACCAGCCAACACAGCTCACTACTCTCTTTCCAACAATACAATGAGCTCTTCACCATGCATGGAAGTATTATGATATATCTTTTCGTTGGTCCATTTGCCTTTGGTGGATTAGCCAACTACGTAGTCCCGCTCCAGATCGGTGCACCAGATATGGCATTCCCTCGCCTTAACGCCCTCTCTTACTGGCTTTACCTTGGTGGCTCGATTATCATGTTACTTGGCTTCTTTACCGCAAGCGGTGCTGCGGACTTTGGATGGGTCGCCTATGCCCCCCTCTCCAGCGCAGTGAACTCCCCTGGGGCAGGGCCTGATGCATGGATAGCTGCACTTGTCCTGACCGGATTTTCTGCTATATTTACCGGCGTAAACCTGGTTACGACTATTTTTTACCTTCGAGCACCCGGTATGACCATGTTCAGGATGCCTATATTCGTATGGAATATGCTAGTAACCGCAATCCTAATCCTGATGGCTTTCCCAGTATTGACAAGTGCATTAATCATGCTCTATGCCGACAGGCATTTTGGCATGGATATCTTCTCTGTAAAGGGAGGTGGGGTTCCCGTACTATGGCAAAATCTATTCTGGTTCTGGGGACACCCAGAGGTATATATACTGGCATTGCCGTTCTTCGGAGTAGTGACTGAGATTATTCCGGTGTTTTCCAAAAAACCAATCTTCGGCTACAAGGGCATGGTATTTGCTACTCTCGCAATTGCAGCACTATCCACAGGTGTATGGGGACATCATATGTTCACTACCGGAGTGGTACTGTTGCCATTTTTCTCGCTCCTCTCTCTGCTCATTGCAGTTCCAACCGGTATAAAGTTCTTCAATTGGATAGCCACAATGTGGCGCGGGCAGATAACCTTTACTACCCCCATGCTGATGTGCATAGGCTTTCTAATTACTTTCCTTATAGGTGGTCTGACCGGTATGTTCCTTGCCTCTCCGCCGGTGGACTTTCAGATGCATGACACCTACTTTGTAGTAGCCCACTTCCATAGCGTAATATTCGCTCTAGTGCTGGCTGCGGTAGGAGCACTGTATTACTGGTGGCCAAAGATGTTCGGCTGGTATCTAAATGACAAGATAGGAAAGGTGCAGTTCTGGCTGCTGTTTATAGGCGTAAACGCAACTGTTGTACCCTGGTACATTCTAGGTCTTCACGGCATGCCCCGACGAGTAGCAGTATACAAAGTTGGGATGGGATGGCATGCATTAAACATAGCAGCTACTGTTGGTGCAGACATTACCGGATTGTCCTTCCTTGTCTTCCTGCTAAATATATATCTGTCGTGGGACAAGAAGGTACCTGCTCCAAGCAATCCCTGGGATGGAACCACTCTCGAATGGTTTACAAGCTCACCTCCACCAACTCATAATTTTACAAGGATACCGCCAATCCGCTCAGAGCGGCCTGTATGGGACTTTAATCACCCAGATGCTATAGCTATCTCAGCACACAGCCAGAAAGCGCCTCTAATTAATGGCGCACCTCCAGGTAATGGTAGAGCGACAAATGGTAATGCGAGAGAGGCAACGATTTCAGGCTCAGCAAATAGCGGAACAACCGAAACAGTTGAATCCGATTAGGTCAGACATAAGAGAAAATCCGATACGAGAGGAAAATAGCAAAGAGGAGACCATGAGAGATGAAAGTTGAAGGAGTTGTATTAATAGGCATTGGACTGTTCATGGCAGTGGTGTCCGTCGGTTACTGGTTCTGGTCGGGAGAGCCCTCGGGTACGGCAATGTTAATTGGAGCAGTGCTCCTCGGTCTGCTACCCGGTGGATATTACTACTGGTGGGCAAAGAGAATGAAGCCAAGGCCGGAAGATCGTCCTGATTCGACCATAAGAGAGGGTGCAGGAGTCATAGGTTCTTTTCCGCATGGATCTATATGGCCATTAGTATTTGGAGCGGGTGCGTTCCTGTTCGGGCTCGCATTAGCGTTTGGATGGTGGTTCCTGCCTCCTGCGCTGGGATTAATGTTGGTAGCAGCTACCGGTGTTACTACCCAGTCACGCAGAGGAGGTACAATCTAATGATATATGGGATGGATAGACAGCCACTGTCATATACAGGGTGAATACGGCTCTCAGTGGAATAATTCGCTTGATGCAATAAGAGATGCTGCCGGTAGCGACGTTACCGGCATCGTATGCGTCGGTACCGATCTGGATACCTCCAGAGAGGGAATAGAGTTAACTTTGCAACTGCGTGACCTACTGTCAGGATACTCGGCTCAAACAGGTGCAGTATCTGATAGCGGAGTGTCTGATAGTACAGCCGAACAGACAACCAATAACTTAAGTAGGTTTGGCCTATGGTGCACTGCTGGGATACATCCACACGATGCTGCAACCTGGAAAGACAATATGGGAGAACTGGAAAAATTAATTACCACAACATCAGACAATCATCCAGGCATGCTGGTAGGGATAGGTGAATGTGGACTTGACTACCACTACGAAAACTCATCAAAAGAGAGTCAAATGGCTGCGTTTGCTGGTCAAATTAAACTGGCTAAAGAGTACGACCTTACTCTTGTCATACACGCCAGAGAAGCATGGGACGATATTTTTGCCGTACTGGCTACCGAAGGAGCACCGCAACGTAGCATAATGCACTGCTTTACTGGCGGCCCAGATGAACTCTCGACGGCATTGAGTTTTGGTGCATATATATCATTCAGCGGAATAGTCACCTTTTCCAATGCTGCAAACATCCGTGAAGCTGCAAAAGAGTGTCCACCAGAAAGAATCCTGATTGAGACAGATTCTCCCTTCTTAAGTCCTACTCCCAATAGAGGAAAGCCCAATCGTCCTGCCTGGGTAGCATTGGTAGGAGACGATATCGGGGCATTGAAAGGAATGAGCAGGGCTACCATACAGGATATTACCTACTCTAATACCCTACGGGCTTTCAAAATAACCACCCCTAACGAGACAGGCCACTAGCCAAAGACATGCAGGAGACCGGTCGCAGGCAAAAGAAAAAACAGGCTAGCAGCGATGCATCCAATATACAGCAGAAGCAGGTATTTTACCCGAAGCGATCGTTGGGTCAGAACTTCGTATTCGACCAGAATACCTTAAAAAAAATATGCCGACTCGCCAATGTGTCATCTGGAGACAACGTACTCGAAGTAGGCCCTGGGTTTGGTACTCTTACCAGAGAACTTTTGAAATATGGAGCTACGGTAACTGCAATTGAGATCGATGGACGATTAGTTGGAGAGTTGCGCTTTATGGCAGAGTCCGAAGGGAATGGACACCTGCGAATAATTGAGGGAAATGCACTCACGGTACCTATGAATACTATATTTGACGATGTGTCTGCCGTTACCACCAGTGCATCTGCCACACCAAATTCCCCCGACCTCCTCGGTGCGCCATTCCCGACTCCACTGACTAATCCGCTCCAGCCATCCGGCACCCCCAATCCTGGTGCCACCAAAGCGGCACCCCTTACACGCTGGAAGATGGTATCGAACTTACCCTACAATATTGCTACTCCGGTCGTGATGAGAGTGCTTGAGGAGGCAGAACAGGTCGACTCTATTGTGGTCATGGTGCAGCGTGAAGTTGCGCTAAGGTGGACAGCAAAACCTGGTTCCAGCCTGTATGGTGCGGTACCTGTAAAAATGTCATACTTCTCAGATGTCAAACTGGCTGGTTCGGTTTCCAGAAATATATTTTTCCCCAGACCAAACGTAGAGTCGTCGATTGTCATATTTTCCAGGCTGCCGCAAGTTCCGGTAGCTACCGATTACAAATCTATGGTAAAACTCATAGGTTTGGCATACCGCCACAGACGTAAAATGCTCAGGAACTCGTTAGCTCCTCTATGTGACGAACATGCACTCGGTCAAGCAGGCATACCGCCTACATCGAGGCCACAACAACTCAGCATTGAAGATTGGGGGCGACTAGCGTTGGCAGTGTCCTCAGGCAACAAAATGACGCTAGGTACCCCAATAAATAGCGTGACGTTATCC
>JAMCPC010000113.1:18783-31911 GCA_023379725.1 Actinomycetota bacterium | reverse complement strand
TGCAGGTCCGTAAGATGTGTGAATAATGATCGTGTATAGGAGTTCTCAGCTTCCAACAGGGCAACTACTTCGGGGTCCGTGGAGTATTTCAGCCAATACCAGTTGTCTACGCGAGTATCTCCGTGTGTCCTTATGCTGAATGGCTTAGCCCGGGCAACGGGAGGTGTCTGATGCTCTGATGTATTCATTTTGTCTTTTTCGGTCCCAACGGATGGCATACCTGGCTCGATTCAAGTTTCGGAGACACTTGGGTATATCTTCAAGGGTACAATGTTATTTTGCGGGACAAACCACTAGTGGTCAGTCCCGTGAGAGGCTCAGCGGATAGGCAGGTTGGACCAGAGAGCCGTTTATTCGGGTGAGTAGGCCAAGGCGGAGGAGGAGGGGCAGTTGGAGCTACGCCCAGGACAAGAATGCCATTAGGGGCGTCATCTGGCTGGCAGGAACCCATGGTTATTTGTGGAACAGACCACTAAAGCCGGAAGAACCGGGAAGCTTTTTTATGTTTGCTTCCAAGGACTATATCTTCTGCTATGGGAGCCTCTTTTTGCTCCTCTTCCTCCGGTACCTCCGGAGCGGCATCTAGTATCTGGCTTGCCATGCTAAAAGTATCCGAATCAGATGCGCTGGATGGTTGGCCAGATGATCCACCCAGCATTGGTTCTGGTATTTCAAATCCCATTGCCGGAGGCGGCATGCCGGGGGTGGCCGGTAGCGGCTGAATCACTGGTCTTTCTATCTTGGGAAGTGACTCTGCTATTGACTTTGGCTTCTCCTTCTCGACAGGTGGTGGAGCCTCCGGTACGGGTGCATACGCTGGCATAGGTACCGGAGGGGGTGGAGCATTCAAATGCGGCACCTGAGGGTGAGGGAATCCTTGAGTATGCTCTGCTGGTGGAGGAGAGGCCGGTGATTTAGTGCTCGACGGTACTTGTTGGCGTGGTGACTCCGCCAGGATGGATGCAGGGCTGACTTGGAACCCCAGTTGTGTTGCAGGTATCGATGCCGGTGGGGTTGGTAATTCCGTGGTAGCGGGTACAGGAGCAGGAGCAGTACCGGTACCGGTAGAAGTAGCCGAAAACTCTTTTCCAAGTAATGAATCGAGCTGGGCTTCTTCGGCTATTTGAGGAATTGGTTGCTTGGTGATAGCAGACGCAGTATTCGTAGCTAATGACCCCCCAGCTGTCGACCCTGAGTCACTGAATTCAGCTGCCAATATGGCATTGAGTGCGTCATCTGAACTCCCCTGTACGATGTTTATTGGCTCTGCCTGCTTGGTAGGGGTGGCTGATGGCTGGGTATGGGTATCTCCAGGCAACGGCATGAGAGGCGGCGCACTCGGCATGCTGGGTACGCTTGGAGGTGGTACTATGGCATCTTTTTGAGCACCTGTTTGCGATGGCGTTGGTTGTGCTGGTGCAGGCATTGGCGGTATGCTACCTGTGCCAGTAGTGGGAGTCGATGGCGGTGCTGTCGTGGGCGATGCAGCTATTGGCGATGGTGGTGCGGCAGTGGGTGGCATGGCAGTGGGAAGCTCACCCGCATCTTGAGTTTGACTTACCAGTGGGGGAACGAAGAAGAGCGGTTCGGGAGCTTCTGTGGGAGAACTTGGTGTACCTGCTGCTGGGGGTGCTATCCGCTGAGGGGCGGTTGCCTGAGGAGTCCTGGGGGATTGAGGTGTACCAGGCGGCGCAACTGGAGGTGTACCAGGCGGCATCGGCGGCATGCCAGACCCGGGAGGAGCTATTGGTGGAGTGCCCGGTGTGGATGGTCCCCTTGGCGGCGTTTGCGACAGGAACGGATTTGTAAGTGTGCCGCCCGATGGTGCTCCAGGGATAGCACCAGGATGGATGCTTGGCGAAGAAACAGATGATCCTGCAACAGAAGGAGGTTGTACCATCGAAGTAGTACCGGCCTGAGGAGACATAGGGGCCAGTGAGGGGGGCAATGTAGGTACTTGAGCCTGCTGTGCTGCCGGTGGAGGTAGTGTCTGGGTAGTCGAGGTAGCTTCCGCTAGTGAGGGAAGGGCGTTTTTTATTATTGAACCCAGGTCATCAATTGAACGTGCCAGTGCTGCTTGGCTTTGCTGCACTTGAGTTAGCCTATCTAGAATCTCATGCCATAGTTCAGCAGACGAGATGGCCATAGACTTGACCAACTCAGATGGTGATGGCTGCTCGCCAGCTGTGTCACCTTGGTATGACCTATCTGCCATGTCTTCTCCTGCTTCGTCTCTACTTCCGTTGAACCGCTTTAGTATGGTACCATAATTAACAGATCAACAAATTTTACAATATCGGCTACTATCCAGTACGTTCAATCTTGTTCTTACTAGCCTCCAGCGTTATGCTACTTCTTCAGTATCATACTACTGCATCATACTACTGCCGAAATTTGCTAACTTCCGGCATGTCGGTTCAATATGAACGCAATAATGCATTATAGTGGCTTGACGCATGAATGTCGAGTATTAATGGCTACAATATTGCTCTGGGTATCCTACCGATATTACAGCGGTAGTGTCCCTGTTTTTGAATTCCTATGACCAATAGGTTTATTTTTGAGGTATAATTCGTAGTATGAGTGAAACAGGGGTGGCTGTTTGCAGTGTAGTCGTGGTCGATGATCACGTGGTACTGCGCGCCGGCACACGCCAAATATTGGAGCAAAGCGAGAAGTTGCATGTGATAGGTGAGGCGGGAACGGTGCGGGAGGCAATTGACGTAGTAGGGTCAGTACAGCCAGATGTGGTTTTAATGGACATTAGACTTCCCGATGGTAATGGCCTTGAAGCGGCACGGCAGGTAGTAGCGAAAAACCATGATGTAAAGATTGTAGTCTTGAGTGCATACGATGACGATGATTATATTCAAAGTGCCCTGTCCTTGGGCGTATCGGGATTTTTACTGAAGACCGTCAAATCGGAAGAATTGATAAACGCAGTACTCTCTGCCGCTGATGGGATGGTAGTTCTTGACCCGAGCATCCTTAAACGGCTACGTAAGGATGAGGAGTCCAGGCAAACTGACCATCATGGTGATAGCACCGGCGAAACATCCGTAACGAATGCATATGCAGCAAATACGTATGTAACAAATATCGTAGGATCACCTTCGGTGGCGATGCCCGATGATCAATCAGGTCAATATGGACATAAGACCTTTCTTGGACGGGACGCTGAGGAACCAGGAGAAGGACGGATGGATGAATTTGGCAGGGAGAGTAGCGGTCTTTTATCCGACCGTGAAATTAGCGTTATCAAGCTGGTAGGTATGGGTCTTCCCAATAAATCCATTGCATCGCAGCTCTATATAAGCGTGAGGACGGTAGAAGGGCATCTGGGTAGGATTTTCACAAAACTTGGTTTGCATTCGAGGGCAGAGCTTATGCGTTACGCGTACAGCAGTGGAATGGTTGCAACTGAGGCAAAGTCGCAAGATGATACATCTTTGTAATAAGAAAGCCGTCATCGACACTGAATACCATAGGTAGTAGAGCGGCAGATGTCTGGTGGTAATAAAATTTTTGTGACCGGTAATAAACATTTGTCTGCGGATCACTCTACCGATAGTACATCAGGTAATAGTACATCAGGTAATGCCTTTCAGAATATATCCGGTAATGAGCGTCCATACTATCGAGATGGGCGATACTGGATAACTATCCTAGTCATAGCCAGCCTTTATGTAGCCCGCATGGTCATGTCCATCGGTCTCGGAGCCGGTATAGTCACTGCTCAGCCCGAGTTGACTACGCTGGCTGTATTCCTGATCCCTATTCTGTACCTGGCGTTGAATGTATCTACTGAGGGAGGCGTGAGTGCCGCCATGTGGGTGCTGATACTGAGCATACCTCGCATAATGGCTTATTACCAGGAAAGAAGCTATGTAGGGGTATGGGCTCAAGCTATGCAGGTGCTTGTTCTCGCAGTCATTGCAACTTTGGTAGGTCGTCAGGTAAGTGCCGAACGTAGTGCAAGACTTCGTGCTGAAGGGTCTCGTCGGGCGCATCTAGCGGCAGAGGCAAGATACCATAGCCTGTTTGAATCCAATGATTCACCTATTTTCCTGGTCAGCCATAGCGGAAAAGTGCTTGAAGTGAATCCTGCAGCCGCAAAGTTGTTTCCGGGGAGCAATGGGGATGTTGGCATAGATGGTAACAAAGAGAACCTCGAGTTGGTTCGCAAGCGACTACATGAGTACCATGGCAACCTTGACCTCGCTGCAATAGTAGGGCAAGATGCTGCCAGAGAGCTTCTCGCTCTTGGGTCTCGTGCAATTGGAGATGCTTATCCCATGCTTAATACGCCACCATTAGATACTACTCGGAAAGTGATGCTTTTACCAGACAGGGCAGGCTCGCCCGGCATGGAAGGAGGCGGTATCAATAACGACGCTCAGGCAATGGAGAGTAACATCAGAGAGGACGGCAGGGATGGTCATACAGGGGATGTAAGCCCCTCCAGCGGTCATCTGTTCCATGCCCCCCTTTCAAGTGTAAATGGCTATGACGAATCCAGCGAATCCCGCGTGATCGGCATCCAAGATATTAACAGAAGGGATTATTTTGGTGGAAAAGATGCGTTGGGAATGCGCAACGATGATGACAGTGTTACCGAGAAAGCTGTTCCGTTGGTGGAGATCAGGTCAGGAGAGGGTATCTACCTATTCAGGCCATCCGTTACTGCAATCCACGATGAGTACAGCCAACCTATCCTTCAAGTTATACTGGAGGATGTTACCTCAGAGGCTGTCAGCCTGAAAAACGCAGAGTTATATGCCAGGAAAGTTTTAGGCGCGCAGGAAGACGAGCGTAAACGCTTGGCACAAGAGTTACATGACGGACCGTTGCAATCTCTTATTCACTTATGTAGGCAGGTAGACGTAGTCTCTGGTGGAGTAGAAGGGAAGCAGCAGGAGCTGGACCGTGTCCGCGAAGTTGCTGAGGGGGCAGTGAGCGAATTGAGGTCTATAGCTAGGGGATTACGTCCTTCCATACTAGATGATCTTGGGCTGGTCACAGCCATATCACGACTTTTGTCTGAGCTTGAGGAGAGGACAGGCATAAAGACTACTCTGGGAGTTCATGGAATGGAGTGGAGACCATCACCTCAAGTGGAGAGTTGTTTATTCAGGGTGGCTCAAGAGGCGCTTTCCAATGTGGAAAGGCATTCGCATGCAACTCATGTCGCAGTTGGCCTGGAGGCGGAGAGAGGCAACTTACATTTTCTTGTCAATGATGATGGGGATGGGTTTGAATCCGGTACGGTATATTCTTCTCCAAACCATACGATGGGACTGGCGGGGATGCGAGAGAGGGTTAGTTCGTTAGGCGGTCGCCTGTATATCAGATCTACACTGAGAAGCAGAATAAACGGTGCCGACGCACTGCCAAAAAATGCAGGTACATCCATAGAGGTTTTTGTGCCATATTCCACAGATTACACTGGGAAAGCGAGTTCTCAGTGAGTAGAGGTGCCAAGCATCCTATGACCATATGGGAGTTCATAGTGGTAGTTGTGCTTGTCATAGTAGGCGCTGCTTCCTCGTACTTGATATATTCAGCTAGACGTAATCACGGCTTGGATAAGGTAGTTGCCAGCAATCTGTCAAGTGCCATCAGTGCAACCAAAGAGGTATACTACCAGTCTGGACAGGCCTACCGGTCGTTCAGTTATGTTGCGGTAGAGCATTTGGAGGCAGTAGACGGTTATCTACATTGGACAACCAGTGTATCTACCGGTCCATCAATTGTGAGTTACTATGTACCTCCATGGCCATCCAAGGTGCATCCTGAAGTAGTGTATATTGCCATTCGTTCGGACACTGGTTCGTGCTTTATGGCACTGGAAGTTGCTTCCCATGCAACCTACCACCTGCCTGCGTCCAATGAAGCACTTGCAATGGGAACCTGGTACTCGTCATATGATGGGACAAATTGTGAAGCTTCTATACCTGCAAGCATGCCTTTGTCATGGTCAAAGAATGCTTGAATTAAAACACTACACTAGTGCCTTCCGGCTCGCAACTCCTCAATGCTCAATTCAGTAGTTACCTCTTCGCCGCACTCTGGACATGATTGATTGTCTATGTGTCTCCAAGAACGTAGCAACCTTGTGCCTGAGGGGTCGAGATGCACGACGAAGGAGTCGCTAAGGGGATCTATCTCAAGCCCCCAGTAAGGACGCCATCCTGTAGATGCCAGCCTCGGGTCTAAATCAATTCCCTTCAAGACCCTACGGAAACGCATCTTGCTTTCGTCAAATATCCATGTACTATGACAAGATTTTATGATGAGCTCGTTCGAGTGGTCTGTCTTCATACCTTATATTATTGCTCATCTAAATGACAGAAGCACTACGACAATGTTACATTTAGGTTACAATTTTTAATGGAGTTTCCTGTCTGCTAAAAGTGCAGTACTCCAGCGCTTATCAACAGGAGAATAGCAACAATTGCCGCTACCAGTACGAGAGCTATCCCAATGGATACCGGGGAGATCTTATTTGCTGTCCCCTTGCCCCTTTTATTCTTCTTGGCCTGGCACAGTGGGGCCAGCGTAGCAATCTGCGATATAAGTGATTCCGGCTCTTGGGTCGGAACAATGAAATGGTGATCCTTGCTACCGGAAGCAATTTCCATCACGATAGCAGTTCTACCATCAGGGGCTTCGGATTGTTCTATTCCGCTGACGCTGGTAATCTCGTCCCATCCGTATACGGCAGCGCGTGTACCATTAGGCCTATTTATTTCTACACCTGAGGTCTGGAACGTTAAAGACATCCCAGGTACTGCAATTGGTACGTTATTCGTATCGTATGTTAGCAAAAACGCCTCTTCAATGCCCAAAAATACACTTCCTTCAGTTGCAGGTGCGCCGAGAGATTCGTTGGGTGTAGAGATATACGGCACGGAGGTCGGTGGTGCGGCAGGAGTGGTGGGTGGTGCCGGTGCGGTTGGCGTACCTGAGAACCCCGGCGGCGGCGGTATCAGTCCTGGTGGAGCAGGAGGTCCCGATGGCGGAGTGGTGGGTGGTGCAGGTGGAGGTGCATTCGGTGGTGCGGCAGGAGTGGTGGGTGGTGCAGGTGGAGGTGCATTCGGTGGTGCGGCAGGAGTGGTGGGTGGAGCCGGTGCATTCGGTGGTGCGGCAGGAGTGGTGGGTGGTGCCGGTGCGGTTGGCGTACCTGAGAACCCCGGCGGCGGTGGTATCAGTCCTGGAGCAGGAGGTCCCGATGGCGGAGGCACTCTCGATGGAGGTTCTTGCATGTTGCTCTGTTCTTCTTCCACAATTAAATTATCTTAACTTATAAGTGGAGCAAGTGTAAACTATTTGAACAGATTAGACAGTACACTAGAATATATTGGATTATTCGGGTATGCAAGAAAGGTGATACAGATGCCTATAGAGCCAACAGAGGCAATATGGATGAATGGTGAGATGGTTCCTTGGAAGGAAGCCAAGGTACACGTACTGACTCACGCTCTTCACTATGGTAGTGGGGTATTTGAGGGTATACGTGCCTACCGTACTGAACGCGGAGTAGCGGTATTTAGGCTCGCTGATCATATAGAGCGCCTTCTTGCTTCAGCCAAGATTCTTATGATGGATACCCCGTTTACCCACGGCCAGTTGGTGGATGCCACCAAGGAGTTGATAAGGGTGAATCGACTGGATGACGGGTGCTACATAAGACCCATCATGTTTCTTGGTTATGGTGAGATGGGCCTGAACACGATTCCATGTAAGACCGATGTTGCAATAGCTGCATGGCCGTGGGGCACCTACCTTGGCGAGGAAGGGATGATGAAAGGCATTCGTATGAAGGTATCTTCGTGGCAGCGCCATAGTCCCAACGCGATACCTACGGCCGCCAAGAATACTGGAATGTACGTCAATTCCTCACTTGCCAAGCTGGAAGCACTTAAGGCTGGATACGATGAAGCTATTGTTCTGGCCCCGGATGGCAGGGTCTCTGAGTGCACCGGCGAGAACATTTTTGCAGTCAAACGTGGGCGTATTGTCACTCCACAGGTCTCCCAGGCAGGAGCTCTTTCGGGTATTACTATGGACTCCATAGAGGTCATAGCCAGCGATCTGGGGTATACCGTGGTACATGAACCTCTTATAAGGACAGATTTTTACCTGGCTGACGAGGCGTTTTTGACCGGAACGGCGGCAGAGGTGGTTCCCGTAGTAGAAGTGGACGACAGGGTGGTCGGTAGCGGTCAGCCAGGTCCCATTACCCGGGAGATACAGTCTACCTACCTTGCGGCGGCACGTGGAGAGCTGGATAGATACAAGGATTGGCTTGATTATGTCGACTGATCATCTTGAATATGATGCCGGTACGGTAAGTGCATTGGCGGCCACCTCGATTGATGTGTTCGATACCACATTGCGTGATGGATCGCAACAAGAGGGGTTGTCGCTTACTGTGGATGATAAGTTGAGAGTAGCTGAACAGCTCGATTATCTTGGTGTCCGGTATATCGAGGGTGGATGGCCTGGTGCAAACCCCAAAGATGATGAATTCTTCAAGCGCGCACCACATGAGCTGAAGCTGGATAATGCTACTCTGGTAGCTTTCGGATCTACCAGGCATCCGGGTACGAAAGCTGAAGAGGATCAGGTGCTGCGTCACCTGGTAGATGCGGAGACAGAGGCAGTATGTATCGTTGCGAAGGCCTCCTCTGTTCAGGTCAGAAAGGCGTTGCGTACGACCCTGGAAGAGGGAATTGCAATGGCCTACGATTCGGTATCGTACCTCGTTTCCAAAGGGCTAAAGGTATTCTTTGATGCCGAACATTTCTTTGATGGATACCTTGCACACCCAAAGTTCTCGCTTGCCGTACTAAAAGCTGCCGAGGAGGCAGGGGCATCTACCCTTGTACTTTGCGACACGAACGGTGGTATGTTGCCGTCGCAGGTAGAGAGTATCGTTAGAGAGGTGAAATCACGTAGTGGGATACAGATAGGCATACACTGCCATAACGATACTGGATGCGCAGTGGCTAACTCTATTGCAGCCGTACAGGCGGGTGCCACTCATGTGCAGGGATGCATTAACGGTTATGGAGAAAGGACCGGCAATGCAGATCTCACTTCTGTCATACCTGATATCAGTCTCAAGCTCAAGATTGATACGATCCCTGCCGAGAGACTGGAAAGAATTACACCGGTGTCTCATCATATAGCAGAATTGGTGAATATTCCGCCTCGTGCTCAGCAGCCATATGTAGGTTCTGCGGCATTTGCCCACAAGGCCGGTCTGCATACGAGTGCAATAGCCAGGATGAGGGATGCTTACGAGCATATAAACCCTGAACTAGTAGGTAATGGCACCAGGTTTGTCGTATCGGAGATGGCCGGACGATCCACCCTGGCTCTGCAGGCTGAGCGTCTGGGCATTTCACTCGACTCAGATGCTATAGCAAAGGCTATCGAGCAACTTAAAAGACTGGAACATATAGGATACCATTTCGAGACGGCAGATGGCTCACTTGAGCTACTGCTGAGAAAAGCTGCCGGATGGGAGCAGGAGTTTTATGAGGTGGAGTCGTACAGGGTGATGTCAGATCATATCCCGGTCGGCAATAGTGACATTCTAATAGGCACGATGGGTAGTTCCAAGGCGGCGGCGTTTACTGCGACTGATTCAAGTGAGCATCCGATGAATTATGAATCTACCGAAGCCACCGTTAAAGTACTCATAGACGGGGAGAGGGTCATTGCCACCGCAGAAGGGAACGGTCCAGTCAATGCCCTGGATGCTGCATTGCGCAAGGCAATAGGTGGCCACTATCCTGAACTGCGCTCCATACATCTCGTCGATTACCGTGTCCGAGTACTTAATAGTGCCAAAGGTACTGCTTCTGCAACGCGTGTGCTTATAGACACAACCGACGGGACACGCGTCTGGACAACCATGGGAGTATCTGAAAATATAATAGAAGCCTCATGGCAGGCACTGGACGACTCCATAATATGCGGATTGCTGTCAGCCTCTGGTAGGCTTAGGGATACCGATGAAGGATGTTTGTAGATGAAGAATGATCAATACCGAGAGGACAAGTAGATGGCTCAACCGACTTTCGAACCAGTAACTCAGGAGCAGCGGGTAAGACTTTCAAGAAAACTGCATGTTCCGGATTACTGGGCAGCACACCGACCGGCAGACCTAAAGCCAGGTAGCTCGGATCCAGAGGAGCGTGGGTATATTTATCGTGGTCATGCCGGCCCTGATCAGGGGTACGCATTAAAGCTTGTCCACGATCTGCTACATTCAGATATTATCTTGAAGGATGAAGAATCGGAAGAAGATGTAGCGGCAGGGTTGGCAGCTATCGCCACCGCCAGGGCATCGTTCCTGGGAAGAGCTCCGGTCAGAGCAGATATAAGCTATGCAGTCGGTCTGTTCGATTACGATAAACAAGTTCCGTCTACTCGAGTACTGGAGAAGCGTAAAGAGGCATTTTCTTCGGCGGCGCATGACTACAAGGTGAGGCGCAGGTTGGTGGCCTCTGTAGAATTATAGCAACAGCAGCATTGCAGGAGCCTAGTAGGTCTTTTACGTGACGTTCATTTACGTGATATTATATTGAAGATATCGAAGAGCGCCATCCACGACTGGGAGCATCAATAGCTTGGCAGCTTTCACCACCTGCCCCTCCATTGCCTGATAAGTTGTAGTAGGTGCCTTTTGCCGATATATTGAAGTGATTCAACGTATTCGAAGATGCCTGAGCTTTGATAGCCAGTACGAATATACAGTTTCCTCCTTTGGAACGAGAGGACATTATGATGTGTTGCGGGGCAGCAAGTATGCTTACTACATCGGGTCTGGTGCTTGATTCATTTGATGCCACGAAATCCAGGTGTGCTCCAAGATCGTTGAGCAGGCTTGGGGTGACCGATGAGTACGTATCGTCTTGGCTATATGCGGCCTCAGCAGTGATGGTTGCATTCCACAGAGCGTTTAGCGCGCCTGCATTGCCTGGTGCACTGTAGGACTTAGGCGAAACTACCTCCTGTAATTGACGATTTGCCACTTCGCTCGCAGGGGCGGATGCATTGAGTGGCTGCTCTGGATATGGCTTGTTCAGTGCTATGCCCAGCACTACCCCCGTTCCAATACAGATTGCGACTAAGAGAATCAACAGATAGGTACCTCGGGCGCGTTGCTTCCCAGTCATAACTGGCAGTGTTCGCAGAAGAATGTAGATCTACCTGACACCTTTACCCGTTTTATATTGCGCTTGCACCTGGGACAGGGAAGTCCTTCACGATCGTATACCCTGTGTTGCCCCTGGAAGTCACCCGATTCTCCGTATATGTCCTTGTATGCTTCATCAGCCAGTGATGACCCACGAAGTTGCACAGCTTCGTTCAGTAGCTCAATCATGGATCGGTACAGACGGCGTGCTTCCTGTGAAGACAGGGTATTGCATTTTCTGTCGTATCTTAGCCCTGCGGCAAACAATATCTCGTCAGAATATATATTACCTATGCCCGCAACGAACTCCTGGTCCATTAGCAGTGGTTTCAATTGAGTATTGCGCTGGGAGAGCATAGCCGCAAATTGCATCCAGCTGATCTGGTTTGCAAGCGGGTCGAAGCCCAGATGAAGTAGTTCAGCCGGTATCATCCTGGCGTTTCCTTCTGCTGGTCGTGTAACAAACATTTCACCAAAGGTGCGTGGGTCTATGAACCGTAATTGCCCACCCTGGCTTAACGTTATGATTACATGAGTATGTTCCGGTATTGGCTCCTTGGTGCCTTTTGCACGTAGTAATTGGCCGCTCATACCAAGATGGACGACCAGTATGTCATTTCCGACCAGGTCAAACAGTAGATACTTCCCGATCCTTCTTATCTGGGTAATCTTCTTTTCCTGTAACTGGGCAACCAGCTGCTTGGGGTTGTCGTGCCTTCTGATTGACCTTGCTCCGAGAATCTCTACTGACTTGATTTTTTTACCGATTATCTCTTTTTCGAGTTCTCGCCGTATTGTCTCTACTTCTGGTAATTCAGGCATTTTACTAACTCACATATTTTGTAGGGCTGATTTTGCAGCCATCTGCTCTGCACTCTTCTTTGAACTACCGGAGCCACTTCCTTTCAGCTCTCCGTTTATATATACGCATGCATTGAAATGCCGAGAATGATCAGGTCCGTTGCCATCGACTACATACTCCGGTAGTCCACCAGAGTCTTTTTGAACGATCATTTGCAGGCTCTCCTTATAATTGTACATTCCAGGTGATTTTGATGCTCGCTTAATAGGATCTTCGAACCATCCTATTATTATTTCGTATACCATCTGGAAGTCCGAATCGTTGTCTATGTATATTGCTCCAACAAGTGCTTCCAGGACATCAGAGAGAATTGATGGCTTGGAGCTTCCTCCCTCCGCAATCTCTCCTTTGCCGAGTTTTATCAGATTACCCAGGCCTATTTCAGTGGCGATTTCAGCTAGTGCAGGCTGCGATACTACATCTGAACGGATTTTTGCCAGTGAACCTTCTTGAAGATCTGGCCACTTTTTATATGTGTAATCGGCCACGACCAAAGATAGTACGGCATCTCCCAGGTATTCCAGTCTTTCATAGGACGGTATCCCCTCAAACATGTTGCTCCATGAGCGATGAGACATAGCGGTCTCCAAGAGGGCTGCGTTTTGGAATCTGTATCCAATTGCTCTTTCCAGGTTATGGTATGCGTGAAAGGGGATATCCTTATTTACAGCCTGGTCGTACTCTCTTTCCGAGTAGTCCAATGAAGATCCGGCAGTCAATCTGATTCCAAACGCTCCATAATGTAGTCTACGGCATCTCTCACGGTTCTCAAATCCTCCAGATCCTCGTCGTCGATGCGAAACCCTTCTATTCTGGTGCTCATCTCTTCTTCAAGTGCCTCTACCAGCTCTATAAGTGCCAGGGAGTCGGCACCGAGATCATCTGCGAACGAAGATGCCTCTGTGATGGCAGATGGATCCATTTCCAGTATGTCTGCAAGCTGGTCTCTTATAAGCGATACTACCTGGTCGCGATCGATTGGCAATAAGTCTGCTTGTGCTCCTGATGTCATTTCTTTTGTTCCTCCATGTTTCTTCTTGATGTCCTGGTTGTG
>JAMCPC010000113.1:17110-18630 GCA_023379725.1 Actinomycetota bacterium | reverse complement strand
AGCTCCGGGGGAGAGACTCGAACTCTCAACCCAGCGGTTAACAGCCGCTTGCTCTGCCAAATTGAGCTACCCCGGAAAGCGTATGTATCACACCAGTAGCCGGTTAACGGCTATTCAACGTTAACATCCAATGTTAACAATAGCAGATTACATGATCTCGTGTGGCATGCTTCCCACTCTCACAGATGGAGCTTGCGCTCACTTTTGGATCAGCTGCATTTTCAACTACCATCAAGAAACTCTCGTAGGGCATGTGCCGCATCGGGTTTGCGCAGTTTGGCCAGTGTCTTAATCTCTATCTGGCGAATGCGTTCCCTGGTGACCATGCATGCTTTGGCAACTTCTTCTAAGGTATGTCGTCTACCGTCGTCAGTGAGACCGAAGCGTAGCTCCATTACCCTGCGATCTCGCTCAGGTAATGTTTTCAAGGCTTCCGCTACTGCATCGTGGAGCATCGTTCGTGTTGCCGAGTCGTTCGGATCCTCATTTCTCTTGTCCTCAATAATATCGGATAGTGATATTTCTTGATCACCGATAGGTTGTTCGAGGGAAAGTGTATCCTGATTCATGCGTAGCATTTCCTTTATTCGTTCAGGATGCATGAACAGCTTTGCTGATAGCTCTTCCAAGGTAGGCTCCCTCCCCTTATCTTGCAACCATTGACGCTGTGTCCGCAATACTCTGTTCATCTCCTCTACCACGTGAACGGGTATTCTTATGGTACGAGATTGATCTGCCAATGCCCGGATGATTGACTGGCGTATCCACCAGGTGGCATAGGTCGAGAATTTGAAGCCTTTACGGTAATCAAATTTTTCTACGGCTCTCATCAGACCCAAGTTGCCTTCCTGTATGAGGTCGAGGAAGGCCATACCGCGATTGCGGTAGCGCTTTGCTATGGAAACCACAAGGCGCAGATTTGCCTCTATGAGAGCATCTTTTGCCTGGTTGCCCAATTTAATGTTTTTCAGGAGTGCTTCTACCTGGTCTTTGGTAGTATCGGAGTTTCGTATCCCATCTATACCCTCGTCTTGTTCTCCCTCCAGGGATATACCGAGTTTACTGGCAGCTTCCCTGCCAGCTTCTATCTGGCGCGCAAGTGCTACCTCCAGGTCGCCATTGAGAAGCTTCACCTTTCCAATGTCTCGTAGGTATTCCCGTATAGCGTCTGCTCCGGCTCCCTGTATGTCGGAAATAGAGGTCAAACGTGCCCCTGAATTGCCGTTGTCTGTAGTATCAATGCTTTCCGAATATATACCATGGGAGTCAATTTGTATTTTTATGGTACCGGTACGATGACTCGTCCGATTAGCGGTCTTTTTTGCCACCGTTTTCTCTGGTTTATTCGTTTGCTCCGGTGGCCTGGTTGCCGACCTTGCTGCCCCCTTTGCCGATTTGGTTGTCGCCCTTCTGGCCGCTGGTTTGGCTACTGGCTTTGTCGCCGGATCGGTAGCAGACCTTGCCACCCTTTCTGTCGTCGACTTAGGCTCCGACCTTGCTGCCCCCTTTGCCGATTTGGT
>JAMCPC010000113.1:13041-17096 GCA_023379725.1 Actinomycetota bacterium | reverse complement strand
CCGCTGGTTTGGCTACTGGCTTTGTCGCCGGATCGGTAGCAGACCTTGCCACCCTTTCTGTCGTCGACTTAGGCTCCGACCTTGCTGCCCCCTTTGCCGATTTGGTCGGTTGTGTATCAGCTGATTCTGCCGTTCTGTCTCGGTTGTGGTCTCGAGTTCCTGGGGTAGTTCTTCTTCTCATTGACTAATTGTTGCTTCCTGTCTGAAGTAATTTTATCAGCTCTCTGAGTGGTTCAGTGTTGTCGTCTTCTTCTCCAAAATTTTCCAGAGCTATTTTGATACTTGCTATGTATTGTGCAGCTTCCCCTGTATCCCTGCTATTCATTCGTACCTGCGCCTGAATATCCTGTATTGACCGTTCTGCTGCCATTATTGCAAGCCGGCTGATGACACCCAATGGGGGTGACTTAGGCTCTTCGACGGCCAATCTATTCAGTAAATTTGCTACAGTACGGCTTCTGGCAGATGCACTGTCTATTGCTTGCCGGAGGGTCTGCGAATTGGCGAGCAATTCGTATACCTCTCGTAGCGTATCGTTATAAAATAAGTAACCTTCAATGAACTCTGCTATCTCTTGCGGATTGTGGATTGCTATCCTCAGCACTTCCAGCTCAGCTCGGTATTGAGGATTTGAATAGATATTTTTAATAGTGAGATTTTCGTCCCCGACTACCTCTTTGGTCTTGTCACCAAAGCCCGTATTCATTTCATCCTCTGCATCCGCTCTTGCTCCGGCTCCTCGGAAAGACGAGGGTCCTTGGTTATCCCCTCCAACGTTACGGCGGGCGACTTGTCTGTTGGTGTGATACTCTCTGGTTCCCGGTGGCTTGGATTGGGCGCTGTATCCCCGCTTGTTTACTGCATCGAACTCTTTTCTCAGCGTCCTTATATCTATTTTGCAGCGATCAGAGATGAGTACGAGGTACTGATCTTGTAGCAACCTGCTGGCATGGGCAGATAGTGTTTCCAGCGCTGTAGCCGCCGCCCTTGCCCGGCCTTCTGGACGAGATAGATCATGAGTTGCAAAGATCCTTTCCAAGCGGAAGCGCATAAAGGGAACCGCCCGTTCTACCGAATCGCGTAGAGCTTGCGGGTCAGAGAGGGACAATTCTGCGGGATCGTATCCTTCGGGTATAGCTGCTACCGATACGTTTACGTCGCCGGTGTGCTCCCACTGGTAGAAACGTTCCTGCCCGGACTGTCCGGCCTGGTCTGAGTCATAGGCTAGCACGATATTTGACGTAAAACGCCGGAGGAGCTTGAAATGATCTTCGCTGAGTGCTGTTCCACATGTTGCTACAGCTCTCGGTAATCCCGACTTAAAAAACGATATTACGTCTGTGTAGCCTTCACAGATAATTGCCTGGTCAGAGTGGACTATATCTGCCTTTGCCAGGTGGAGACCGTACAGGGTCTTTTTTTTCGAGTACAGCAAGGTCTCCGGAGAGTTCTTGTACTTTGCCTCCTCTGATCCTGGTAGTACCCTACCTCCCATGGCAATAGGGCGACCGCCAGCATCGTAGATTGGAAAGATTATCCGGTTGCGCATAAAATCCTGCTGCCTGCCGGCCTTGTTTACAAAGCCAAGTCCAGATGCTCTCAGCACGCTTCCGGAGATATGCAGGTGCTTAGCCAGTGCATCCCACTCGTCAGGTGCAAAACCGAGGTAGAACATCTCGATGATATCGTCATCGAAACCGCGAGACTGTAGGTACTCGTATGCCTCTGAGGCTGCCGATTCCAGAAGTTTTTTATGGTAAAAATCTATTGCCCTTGCCAGTGCATCCTGTATTGGGACAAGCGTGGAGGTGGTCTTTCTGGACGAACTCTCCTTGAGAGTGATACCCGAGCGTTCGGCAAGTTTTTTAACGGCTTCAGGGAAACTCAAATTTTCCATATCTCTGACGAACGTAATCGCATCTCCCGAACGATGGCATCCAAAACAGTAGTAGAGGCCCTCGTCACCGTTGACGTTGAAAGATGCTGTCTTTTCGTTATGAAATGGGCAGAGTCCGACGTAGCGGCTACCCTGTTGCTTGAGCCCTATGTACTCTGATATCAGTGCAACGATATCGGTCGACTCTCTAACTCTGGCGATGTCATCAGGTTCAATAGCCACAGCGATAAATCTAGCTCAACTTTCGATCCAGGGTTGTCATCCGCTGAGCCTCTAAATAGCGTGACGTTATCCGGCAAGTCAGGGGCATCATCTGGTATGGCCGAGGACGAAAGAGGTAGTCGGAACTACACAGGATGAGAGGAAGTGCTGGAAGGAAGTAAAGGAAGTGAAGTGCTGGAAGGAAGTAAAGGAAGTGAAGTGCTGGAAGGAAGTAAAGGAATGCCGGTAGTGGTGAGCCACCCCATATGGATGCAAACACAGTCTGATCTCGTGTATGGTAGCAATCATGTATTTGAAATCTATGACCATAAAAGGTTTCAAGTCTTTTGCCGATCCGGTTACGCTTGTCTTTGAGCCTGGCGTGACAGTAGTAGTAGGTCCCAATGGTAGCGGTAAGTCCAATGTAGTGGATGCTTTGATGTGGGCGCTTGGAGTGCAGGCGGCGAAGACTGTCAGGTCGTCCAAGATGGACGACGTTATATTCTCGGGTTCACCGGCGCGCGCACCACTGGGCAGGGCAGAGGTGTCACTGGTCATCTGCGACGATTCCGGACGACTTCCGGGGGGATTGTCAGAGGTGAGCATCACGCGGACGCTATTTCGTTCCGGTGAGAGTGAATACGCTATGAACAACCACCCATGCAGATTGCTGGACGTCCAAGATGTACTATCAGAGCTTGGTATTGGTCGTCGGCAGCATGTAGTGATATCTCAGGGCAATCTGGATCAGATACTCAATGCTCAGCCGGAGGAAAGAAGGGCTGTAATTGAGGAGGCAGCCGGAATATTAAAGCACCGTCGTAGGAGGGACAAGGCTGTGAAGAGGCTGGAAGCCACTCAAAGCAATCTGGAGAGGTTGTCAGGCCTGTTGAGAGAGTTGAAACGCCAGATGCGTCCGCTTGAGCGCCAGGCCAAAGCAGCAAGGGCATATGAAGCGTACCGAGATGAGTTGCTTATCTTTAAGTCGTACGTGACGGGTAGGGAACTTATCCGGCTACAGGAGCGTCGGAATGTACTAAAAGATCAGATAGAGCACAACAAAGAGGTGGCCAGCGAGCTTGCTCAATCCATAGCCGATGCCGACACAGAAATACAGCAAGCTGCATCACGAATCTCGAAGAGAGAGATAGAGGAGATATCTGCTGCACGTAGCCGAGCAGATAGTTTGACTGAGCGAGCCAGAGGTCTGGTGGGTATTGTACGAGAGCGCCTAAGTACTTTTAGATCGCAAGTAGATACTCTTTTGGGCGTGGACGAACTTGAATTGCTGGAAGCAGAGGCAGGCAGCCTGGAGGGGCAGCTGGATGGGCTGGAAGCGGAAGAATTGGCGTTGATTCCCGAGTATGAGAGGCTGGATATTGCTGAGAAAGAGCTTGCCACTCTATCGACATCGTATAAGGATACATTCGGTGATTTGGATATTTTGACTGCACATGCACGGGATCGTGCGTTGATCGAAGAGGCCATACTGCGCCTAGAACAGGAGAAGGCAGTAGCCGGTAGAGCTATAGAGGGCATGGAGCAGCAGGAGGTGGAGGGGGAGAAGCGGCTCGATCTATTGCGTGTAGCCGTTGCAGAGGCAGAGGGTACTCTGTTGGACATCCAGGCGCACCGTAGTAGCCTTGATGACGAGTTGGACAGAGCATCTAGTGCCAGAGAGATTGCCGGTAAGGCAGTTGAAATTGCCGAGGATGAGTTACGTCAGGCAGAACGTGAACGTGCAGGGATTGAAGCCAGGTTGGAGACTCTGGAAAAGGCAATGGTAGATACCAAGGATATTCAGTTGGAGCTATCAGAAGGTCTATCTGGTCATGTAGGCAAACTATGGGATCTGATTAGCATGGATGCCGGTATGGAGCGGGCAGTCGAAGCCGCCATGCCTTTCTCGGTACTGGCAGAGGTGTTCACCATGCAGGATGGGCTTATGGATATGGTG
>JAMCPC010000113.1:10541-12325 GCA_023379725.1 Actinomycetota bacterium | reverse complement strand
TCGTGATGCCGACATCAAACAACTGCGTTACGAGATGTCGTCGGAATCGGACAAAGTGGCACGAATCTGCAGGGAAAAGGAGGCCAAGGTAGCAGAGGTCGCTTCAATGTCCCACGAGCTTAAAGAGTTCAGATCCAAGCTGGAGGGCATGGCTGGAGATGGAGTCAACCTGGCTGACCATGCTGAGCGTTCCGCAAGAGCATACAGCGACCTTGAATTAAAGCAGCAGTCAGTAGAGAGCCTTCGTCGCAAATTGGAAATAGAGGCTGCAGGAATAGCTGAAAGAAGAGTGATGCTACAGGATAGGTTGGCCGGTATAGCCGTTAAACGTGAGGATTATTTCAAACGAGAGCAGGCTACCAGGGAGAGGATTGAGTATCTGGAATTATGCATAGCGGGTACAGAAGGGTTGGAGCGCATGGCGAACGATGCCATGATTCGCATGGAGGAATTGTCCAATGTACTTCGCTCAAGAGAGGATAGGATGTCCAAAGAGTTTCAAGACGATGCAGACAGATTGGATATGCTTATAAAGGATCGTGCAAAAAATGAAGCTACTTTGAATGAGCTACGTGATCATAATTCTGAGCTGGTGGCAGCGCTGAGCCAGGATGACGCACGAGCAGGCACCCTGGAGGTAGTCTTGCGAGAAGAGCTGGACAGTTCGTTGGAGGATGTGACAAACATGAATATTCCAGAGTTGGAAGAGGGGATGACACCAGAAATACGTATTGCTGAGTTGGAGCAGCAGATTGCAGCGTTGGGGCCGATAAATGCCCTGGCACTTGATGAATTGGTCGTCCTTGAGGAGAGGTACGTCGAGATGAAGAGGCAGGTAGAGGATGTCCAGCATGCTCGCAATGAGGTATCGAGGTCTATTGACGAGTTGGATGTCGAGATAACCAGGCTGTTTACAGAGACATTCGAGGACGTAAACAGTAACTTCCAACAGATTCTGGGTACGCTGATGCCCGGCGGAACGGGGAGACTTGAACTGATCAATACAGAGAATCTACTCGAATGTGGATTAGAGATAGAAGCAAGACCTGCCGGGAAGGGGGTAAGGAGATTATCCCTGCTGTCCGGCGGCGAACGTTCGCTTGTTACCCTGGCCTTTTTGTTTGCAATCTTTCGCAGCAGGGTATCTCCATTTTATGTAATGGACGAGGTAGAGGCTGCCCTGGACGATATAAACTTGCATAATTTCTTGGAATTGGCCAGACAGTTTCGTGACGTGGCCCAGTTAATTATAGTCAGCCATCAAAAGCGGACGATGGAAATGGCTGATGCATTGTATGGGGTGTCCATGTCTCGTGACGGCACCTCCAAGGTAGTGAGCAAGAGATTGGACGAGGAGGACTGAAGCAGAGATGTTGCTGGTGATACTGGTAGTAGTGATAGCCATATTACTCCTCGGTGGCCTGGGGTTTATCGTAGGCACCAGATCTCGTCAACGCAGGGTATCTGGGAGTAGCGATACCGTTACTGCAGAGATTGCCAGTCGCCAGCCAGACTCCCTACCAGGCTCTGGGCAGTTGGCAGATACGGTTCCGAGCGAATCGTCTGTTGCAACTCTGCCCGTACCGGAACAGAGGGGCGTTGCTACAAAGGAATCGCTCGGTCGCCATGATCTCTATGGGGGGATGGGTAAGTCAAGGGGGCTCATCTCCGGTTACTTGAAGTCGTTGCGTTCCCGTGCTGCCCTGAATGACAGCATATGGGATGAGATGGAAGAGGCGCTTCTCGGGTCAGACGTAGGTCTCAAGACCTCAGATGCTGTCCTC
>JAMCPC010000113.1:0-10192 GCA_023379725.1 Actinomycetota bacterium | reverse complement strand
TGTTCGTAGGGGTAAATGGCGTGGGCAAGACCACTACTATCGGGAAGGTGGCTATGTCTCAGGTGGCAGCGGGGCGATCTGTTATATTGGCGGCTGGGGATACCTTTCGAGCCGCTGCAGGAGAGCAGTTGGAGATATGGGGTGAACGGGCAGACGCTGAAGTAGTCAGAGGGAAGGAAGGGGGAGATCCTGGAGCGGTTGTATTTGATGCTGTGGAGAGAGCCAAGGCGAAGGGATACGATCTTGTGCTTGCGGATACAGCCGGAAGACTTCATACCAATGTCAATCTTGTAGAGGAGTTAAAAAAGATTTACCGGGTAGCTACCAAGTCGGCAGAAGCAGTCTCTGAAGTCCTACTGGTTCTTGATGCCACTACCGGTCAGAACGGCTTGGTACAGGCTAAGCAGTTTACCGATGCCGTTGGGGTTACGGGTATTGTCCTTACCAAGCTGGATGGGACAGCCAGAGGCGGTATAGTCGTAGCCATAGAAAGAGAGTTGGGGATACCAGTCAAAATGGTGGGCATAGGGGAGGGAGTGGATGATCTCATTCCCTTCGACCCATCTGAGTTCGTCGAAGCATTGTTTGGGTGAGTCAGTGGGTCACGTTGTTTACTGTTAAACTGATTATCTGATGTTTGAAGCACTCTCTACACGATTGGAAGCAGCATTTTCACGCCTTCGCAATCGCGGGCATTTAACGGAGGAAGATATCAATGAGGCTATGGGCGAGGTACGCGCAGCGCTTCTGGAGGCTGATGTAAATGTCCGGGTAGCGAGGAGGTTCGTCGATAGGGTACGTGAAAGGCTGGTTGGCGAAGAGCTGTCGCGCAGCCTGACACCTGGTCAGCAGGTAATAAAAGCGGTCAACGATCAGTTGGTCGAAGCGCTGGGTGGTGAGTCTCTCCGTATCACCTATGCATCGTCACCGCCTACTGTGGTATTACTGGCCGGTTTGCAAGGATCGGGGAAGACCACCACATCGGCCAAGCTGGCTTCATGGTTTGCCTCACAGGGGCGCAACCCTATGTTGGTAGGAGCTGACCTCCAACGGCCTGCCGCTGTCCAGCAGCTTGAAGTATTGGGCGTACAGGCCAGAGTGCCGGTATTCAGCAAGCCCACAGATCCCATCCAAGTGGCGGCAGAGTCGAGGAATGAAGCTCGCCGTCTGGGTAGGGATGTTGTTATCGTTGATACTGCCGGTCGGTTGGCTATAGATGAGGTGCTGATGGAGGAGATCAGGCAGGTTTCTGCTGCCATAAAGCCTGATTACACCTTCCTTGTTGTAGATGCCATGACTGGTCAGGACGCAGTAAATGTCGCTACTGCATTTCATGAATCTTTGGAGCTTGACGGGGTGATACTTACCAAGTTGGATGGGGATGCCAGAGGAGGTGCTGCACTATCTGTCAAGGAGATTGTAGGTAGGCCTATAGCCTTTGCCTCTACCGGAGAGCACCTGAGAGATTTCGATATGTTTTATCCGGATAGGATGGCGAGCAGGATACTCGGTATGGGAGACGTACTATCCCTAATTGAGCAGGCAGAACGTACCTTCGATCGCGAGCAGGCTGAAAAGGCTGCACGGGGGATGCTCGAAGGGAGATTTACCCTGGAGGATTTCCTTGGTCAGCTTCAGCAGGTGCGCAAGATGGGACCGTTATCCGGGCTACTCTCTATGCTGCCGGGAGTGCCCAAGGAGATACGCCAGTCCAAAGATCTCATAGATGATTCACATATATCCAGGATAGAGGCGATCATCCGATCCATGACTCCGGACGAGAGAAACAGACCTGAAGTCCTGGACGGTTCCAGGCGTTCCCGCGTAGCAAAAGGTGCCGGTGTAACCGTTCAGGAGGTTAATCAACTG
This sequence comes from Actinomycetota bacterium, assembly GCA_023379725.1. Classification (GTDB taxonomy): domain Bacteria; phylum Actinomycetota; class Acidimicrobiia; order Acidimicrobiales; family JAMCPL01; genus JAMCPL01. Next base: position 8,323 of record JAMCPC010000113.1, on the reverse strand, counting down.
GTCAAGCAGTTCAAAGAGGCTCAGCAGCTTATCAAGTCACCGTCTTTACTTGGGGGTCTACTCGGTAAGGGGGCGGGTATGGGGCAGTTGCAGTCCATGCTGGAGGGTGGCCAACTTGCTTCTGGATTGAGTGATATGGGAGCGGCTGATTCCGGATTGGGCGGTGCGGGTGGAGCGGGCGGTGCGTCGGGGGCACTTGGTGTACGTACATCAGGAATACCAGGTGATGGGGTCGAAGCGCTGGGTCTTGGTGGTTTGTTTGGTGGTGACGGTTCCGATGATGGTAGTATGTATCAGGCTATCCGTCAAGGACCCTCTCCTCGAACGAAGAACAAGAAAGGCGGTAAGGGCAGTAGAGGTAGAGGAAACGGCAGGGTTACGCCAAGAAAGAAAAAGAGATGATTCGCAAGTATAGAGGAGTAGAGGCATAATAGTTATATGGCAGTTAAGTTGCGTTTGAAACGTATGGGAAAGAAAAAGCAGCCTACCTACAGGTTAGTCGCTGCGGATAGTCGTTCGCCGAGAGATGGCAGATTCATTGAGGCTATAGGAGTGTACGCGCCCAGGGGAAGATCGAAAGAGGATCCGGCCATGTTTGTAAAGATAGACAGGGAGAGAGCTGTAGATTGGCTGAGCAAGGGAGCGCAGCCGACGGAGCGTGTCGAGCGCTTATTCCGTGAAGAAGGTACGTGGGATGCTTTCATGGAGGCAAAGGGAGTGAGTGAATGACCGAAGAAGGCGACCAATTGGAGATGCAAGATGAAGTCGTGCAGGACGAGTCGGATGACGCTTCGGGCGACGTTGTAGAGTACAACTCAGATGATCTCGGTAAGGCATCGGAGGTGTTGATCTATATTGCACGTAATATAGCCAGAGAGCCTGATGCCGTTAAGGTATCTGGTACTCGTGAAGGTAATAAAGTTTATCTTAAGGTGTATGCGGCAAAGTCTGATATGGGCAGGCTGATAGGTAGGGGCGGGAGAGTGGCTAATGCCATAAGGGTGCTGGTAAGAGCGGCGGGTTCGTTGGACCATCTTGATACCAATGTGGAGTTCGTAGACAACTGATTTTCACTCCCTCTTCTCCGGTTCCACTCGATCTGCTGGAAGTTGGTAGAGTGGTAAGAGTTCACGGGGTGCGAGGTGAAGTGGTGGTCTATCTCTCCACCAACAGGACAGAGCGAATGCAATCAGGCACTACACTCTACATATTGAGTCAAGATACCGGCAGTCAAGACGTTTCATCTGCACGCCAGAGCCGCACCGTAACCGTAATAGGAATGGCGTCGACCTTTACCAATAATGGCCTGACTGGTATGAGAGATCCCCTTATTGTCTCTGCTTCGAGGTTTCTGGGGAATAAATGGCCGGGAACTATGTGGATAGTCAAGTTCAAAGGGGTCGACACCAGGGATGAAGCACTGCAGCTTAGGGGTATCCATCTGGCGGCACCTCCTATAGGCGATGATGGTGTCTTATGGGCAGATCAGCTTGCAGGCAGTGTAGTGATAGATTTGCAGGGCAATGAAGTGGGCAGAGTCTCTGCACTGACGGTCAATCCAGGCGGCGACCTTTTGGAGCTGGATGATGGCAGGTTGATTCCATTGGTATTTGTAGTATCTAACGATGAAGCTCGGGTGGTGGTAGATGTACCTGAGGGGTTGCTGTAGACATGGACGAGGAGAGCGCCACACTCGGAGCAGGCGGGTTCACAATAGATGTGTTTACGATATTCCCTGGTATGGTGGAAGGGTACCTGGAGTGGTCGTTGATTGGGCGTGCTCAAGCGCGGGGGTTGGTAAATATATTTGTACACGATATTCGTTCTTATACGACATCATCGGGCAGGTCGGTAGATGACACACCATTTGGAGGAGGAGCCGGTATGGTCATGATGGCAGAGCCTATATTCAATGCAGTGGAAAGTACATCATGCCAGAGACCGCTGTTGCTGCTTTCTCCTTCGGGGAAGATTTTCGATCAGCAGATGGCCAGAGATTTGTCTACCGGAAGGATGCTACCCAGTAACACAACTCGCAAGGTGGCTGGAGCTGGAGTTGGAGTCGATGCTGGAGCTGGAGCTGGAGCTGGAGCTGGAGTCGATGTTATGACCGGGGATGCCGTGCCGGTAGATTCTCTACCTTTGAATGCTTCGCCGGTGTCCCATGCCGAAACTGAGGTCGGGGCAGAGGATGCTACGCACAGTATCCGTCAGGCTGGCGATGGCTACGAGGTAGGGACAGCTGAGACCAAGGGATTCTCGTTGATCTGTGGCCGTTATGAAGGGGTGGATCAGCGAGTGATGGATCATCTTGTGGACGGTGAGATATCGATCGGAGATTACATTATTTCAGGTGGTGAGCTGGCTGCACTCGTAGTGATTGAAGCTACCGTTCGTTTGCTCCCTGGCGTAATGGGTAACGATGAGTCAGCGGCAGAGGAATCGTTTGAGGATGGGTTGCTCGAATACCCTCAGTATTCGCATCCGAGGAGCTTTAGGGGATGGGAGGTACCACCGGTGCTTTTGTCGGGCAACCATGGGATGGTTTCCAAGTGGAGGATGGCGCAGAGATTGAAGCTAACGGCCAGACGCCGTCCTGACCTCATTGAGGCCAGGGGAGGCATTACTGGCCGAGAGAGAGAGTTGATCGAATGGGCAGAGAGCGGCTTTCTTGAGCACGGTTAGTGCAATGTTTTGTAAATAGCGTGACGTTATCCGGCAAGTCATGGGCGTCATCTGGCTGGCAGAAACCCATGGTTATTTGTGGCACAGGCCACTGAGATCCGCGGTTAGACTATAGCCACACTTACTGCTATAATTGCTGATACATGCTATGGCCACGTTACGGCGTTGTGATGAGTAATTGGGTCGGTCTACATGTGGTGTAAGGTGCCTGTTGCAGTCACTGCTGGCACTATGGCATTCCGGCTGTAATATTTTTATGCAGTAGATACATTATAATAATACGACACTACGATATGGAGAATTGGATATGAACCCCACAGATATAGTTGATCAGCAGACATTGCGAAGCGATATCCCAGACTTTGCTCCGGGAGATACCCTGAAAGTACATGTGAGAGTTGTAGAGGGTGGAAGGGAGCGCGTACAGGTATTTCAGGGTGTCGTATTGAAGCGTCAGGGCTCAGGAGCCAGAGAGACATTCACAGTTAGGAAGATTAGTTTTCAGGTAGGTGTCGAAAGGATTTTCCCGGTCCATTCGCCGATTATCTCCAAGATAGAAGTAGTTTCCAGGGGAGACGTACGCCGTGCCAAGCTCTATTACTTGCGTGATCGTATAGGCAAGGCGGCCAAAATCAAAGAGAAGCGCTAGAGAAGCGCCAAGGCCCATAAAAAGAAGTCGACGTTCCCAAGGGGGGCAAGGAACGTCGACTCTAAACCGGTAGGACTAGTGGTCCGTCCCATGAATAACCATGGGTTCCGCTACCCAGATGTATTCTTTCTGGTTGTGCTACGCCCTCTTTTGGTAGCAGAACAACATCACGCTATTCACGGGACGGACCACTAGGACTTGGGGTGAGTACTACCTACCGGACAACTTTTAAATGCAATAGCTTAGGCTACGCTGGACAGTATTTTTTCTGTTATCTGCTTGCGTACGCTTCGTGCTTGGCTGTGAGCATACTTCACTGCAGCCCGTGCATCTTCAGGGAGCTTATCCTCCAGTGGGCTTAGCGTGGAATCAATACGATCCAACGCCTTCTCCAGCTTGTTGTCAGCATCCTTTGCTCGCTTTGCTATTTCCTGCTTTGCAGTCGACAGCGTACCGGCAAGGTTCTGGCCAGGCTGGTCCAACCGTTGCTGGACAAGCTTTGCCAAGTCATTGCGCCTAACCTGTGCGCGCTGGTAACCTATTACTCCAAGCCCTATAGTCACGTAAGCTGCATTCTTGGCAACCTCATTGACCTCTTGCCTGATATCGTTAATCTTGGCCATATAAATCCTCCTAAACTAAGTAAATTCGCCAATTTGTCTGTAGGGCACAGTTACTATTTGACTGGAAAACCACCTCAGCTAGATTGGTAATACACCAAACTGACAGTGGGCTGAGCCATGCATTAACTGTAACCACTCTGCTAACTATTATAACGTGCGTGATAAACAATTGCAAGCACTTTTTCAAAAAAACTTACTACCTCGACTTTTATCTACTTATTAATTAGTACGACATATTAGTATCCTCCTCCTCGCCCTGCTCGCCCGGATGAACGGCTCTCTGATCCAACCTGCCTATCCGCTGATCCTCTTACGGGACAGACCACTAGAGATATTTGAAGTATGTGTATTTTGGAGTTCAGGATGGCAGCTGGCTTAAACTGTGATAATGTGCTGCCCGTATGGTGATCTATGATGACCGAGACTAGCCAGATAGACGGCATGACGTCAGACTGTGCTGTAGACCCAGATACCTCGAGTACTATGCTATTGCCGGCCGTGGTGGCGGTAGTAGTGGCACACGATCCGGGAGACTGGTTTGAGGAGCAGCTTCGCTCTTTACTGTTGCAGGACTATCCGGGATTGGTTACATTGGTGGTCGATTCAGCCAGCTCTACGCCGGTTGCTTCCAGAGTGGCGAATATACTTCCCGATGCATATGTTATAAGAGTAGAAAGCAATGATGGCTTTGGATCGGCAATCAATGTAGCTCTATCCAATGTGGAGGGCGCTCAGTATCTGCTGATATGCCATGACGACATTGCACTGGAGCCAGATGCAGTACGCAGGATGGTAGAAGAGAGCTACAGATCCAATGCCGGTGTAGTTACCCCCAAAATGGTGCAATGGGAGCATCCGAATATTCTGTTGCACATGGGAATGATGGTCGATCGTTGTGGCGTGCCTACGGAGAGAATCGAGAGAGATGAGATTGATCATGGCCAGCACGATGTCCCCGTGGAGGTGTTTGCGGCACCGGGAGGATGCATGCTTGTTCGCAGGGATCTTATGGATGAAGTTGGTGGTATGGACCCGTCCATACCTGCAGCCGGTGATGATATAGATTTTTCCTGGCGGATAAGAGTTGCAGGAGGACGTGTAGTTTTGTGCCCGAGAGCGAAGATACGCCATCTGGAAGCCATGACTGCCGGTATGCGCCCATTTGAGGTGGACGACATTGATCTTGAGGTACTTAGGCGCAGGCACGAGCTTGAGACTGTTATATCTTCATATGATCTCTTCCATTTATTACTCATCATACCGCAGCTTGTATTTCTCAGTATCGCTGAATTTGTACTTTCGTCGATTGGTGGGCAGCACACCAGAGCAAAGGCGATATCGCTTAGCTGGCGGTGGGTATTTACCCATATCTCTGATTTGCGCGGCAGGAGAGAGCGGATACATGCCATAAGGAGAGCAGACGATGTAGAGATTGGCAGGTACCAGCTGAAAGGCTTTGCTCGCATTGTTTCCTATGCGAGGCGTGCTTCTCTCTATGGAATCTCCGGGGCGCATCTGGCCAGGCCACCTGTCGAGCGAGGATCCCCCAACGAGTCATGGTGGGCTTTATGGCGTAGAAAGCTGTTCCTTTTTACATGGCTTCCGGCCATAATTATTATCGTATGGGGCTTTCGCAACCTGCTCCTTCATCATCTACCTGTAGTAGATGAGCTCTTGCCGTTCCCGTCATGGACGGCTATGCTGACTGCCTTCTTTACCGGCCATAGTGTCAGCGGGTTCACTGTACCAGTCTCGGTATCGCCATCCTCTCTTGTACTGGGCATCCTGTCGTTTCTGACCGGAGGGTCATCCACTTTAGCTCAGCACCTATTCCTGGCTGTCTTGCTGCCTATCGGTGTCTGGGGTATATGGGTAGCCACAAGGCCGCTTGGTAGTCGTCTTGCCAGGACTGTCGCATCTTTGAGCTACTTGTTTATTCCCCTGGCGTATGGAGATATATCTTCTGGGAGGGTGGGGGACCTGGTGGCAATTGCTGGAGCTCCATTTATTTTTGCTGCTGTCGGGAACTTGTTCAGAGCTTGGGAGCCCGGCGAAACTCCAAGAACAAAAGGAGGTGAAGCAGGCTATGCCAAGGGAGTGATTTGGCCAGCGGGAACCCATGGTTCTTCATGGGGCAGGTCGCTAGTCTCTTGGTTGAAGATGAACGTTCGAGAAGCCTTGAAAGTAGCTCTAGTTACTGCGATATTTGCTATGTTCGTGCCGGGTGCATTCTTGTTTCCAGTAGTATCAGCACTGGGGATGGCATGTGGTTATCTCTTTGCCCGGGAAGCGCATTGGCGTGATAGATGGCTGGTAAATGCCTGCATGGTAAGTGTTCTTGCCACCGTAGGAGCCATTGCTCTGCTCGCTCCGTGGTCGGTTGTGTTGCTTGCCAGGTCAGGTATGTCGGCAAGCAGCATCGTGAAGTTTGGTGCGAATGGTACAAGTGGAACGTTCCTTGGCTTGCTGGAGTTTGCAAGCGGGAACCTCCATTCTGGGCTACTCCCATTTGGCTTTTTAATTGTGGCATTTGTTGCGATATTCATTGTATCTATCGGGAAGCAACTGGTAGGAACTGCATCGGCTTGGTTCACGATACTCTTTTCGGTCATTCTTGCCTGGTTGGCCACCAGAGGGTGGACAGGCCCGGTGGCGATACCGAGTGGGGTCATGCTGGCTCTTGGGGCTGTGGCGATCTGTATCGCCATCGGTTATTCTATGGACGTATTGGTAGCGTGGTTCCATCTCAATTCCAGTAGAGCAAAGATAAAATCGATATTTGCACTCATGCTACCCGTAGTGATGTTGGTGATAGCAGCCGTTCCTGTGGTTGGCTTTTCTGGTAGTGGCCGGTGGGGGCTTCCCGCCAATGGATATCGTAGTGCAGCTCCTTCGCATGCAGGTAATCTCCACTGGCGTACGCTCTGGCTGGGAAATCCGGCAGTGCTTCCCACAGGAGGTTTACCTATTTTGCCTGGATTGTCCTATACGGTAGCGAGAGGTTGGTTGCCGGATGAGTTGGATATGGCGAGCTCCACCTCTGGAGTGTCTGGAGCATACAGTGGATCCGCATCCGGTATCGGCTATGATGTCAATCTGGCAGTTAACGGAGGTACTGCCACTCTTGGCAAGATGCTATCACGATATAATATACGTTATATAGTTGTGCTCTCTTCTCCTGCACCGATTATTCCCGGCATACAGGAGGTCTCACTTCAGGCAAGGGTTCCTGGAGTGGTAAACGGTATGCGTCTCCAAAATGATCTCTCGGAGATAGTGGGTTCTGAAGGATATCGAGTGTTCGTAAATACTTCTTCTCCGTATGGGCGATACCATAAGCAGGCGTTTCCATGGTATATGCCTATGCTGGCAGTGGTGCAAATAGTACTTTGGGCTCTGTGTGTCTGGGCAGTTGTCTACCTTCGCCGCAGAAGACTGATGGTCGCCAGTGAAGAGTCGTAATGTGGGGGGAGGATGTCAGCGGAATGAGTGAAAGCTCGCTTCTAAAGCGCAATGCTATGCGACCGAGGATCGCTATTGCATTGATAGTAATTGTAACTGTGATCGGGCTGGTGCTTGTAGATGGATTGGTCTTGAATTCTGCGCAACCAGCTGTTTCGAGCCTGGCCAAAAATGCCTCGTCACCTGTTGCAGCTGTCGGTGGTGCTCAGTCGGTGGAGTGGTCGTGTCCAGGTGGATCAGGATCAGGCGGGCCTGCTCCGACTAGCATCCTGATTACATCGTCGCGGCCATCTGCTGTGCAGGCACAAGTTAGAGTCGTCTCCAATGCCGGACTGGAAAGGTTCACAACTGTCACTGTACCCGCGGGTGGCAAGGTATCGTTCGTCGCCTCTACTCTACTGAACGGCCCATTTTTGGGCGCCTATGTGGTTGTCAATGGCGGTGGAGTAGGCGTGAGTGAGATAGATGATGGCTTTACAGGGTGGTCGGTGTCGCCCTGTGCAGCCCACGGTGCAGACCAATGGTATTTTGCTGACGGCTCTACGGCTGGTGGTGACAGGCTGTATATGGAGTTGCTCAATCCTGGAGCGACCACCTCTGTAGTTAATCTGTCGTTTGGTACAAGCGAGTCGAATGCAGGTATGTCGGCTGCTTCTGTAGGTGGCTCTTCAGGGAGCGGCAGTACAGGAGCGGGGACATCCAAAGCGACACCTAAGCAGGGTTCTGGTGGCGGTTCTACGCCCGGATCCGGGGGTATGCTATCGCCCTCTGCATACCAGGGTATTGTAATCCCTCCCTTTGGACTGGTGGTGGAGGACTTGGGACACCACGTAGTATCGAAGGTGCCGGTAGCTACTGTAGTCAGTGCTACTACCGGCGTAGTGGTGGCTGCAGAGCTTCAGGT
>JAMCPC010000112.1 GCA_023379725.1 Actinomycetota bacterium | reverse complement strand
GAGCGAGATGGAATCTTCTGATCAGCTGGATTTGCATTTAGATGAAGGTGGAGCAGGAGTGCCTATAGTATCGAGGTTGTTCGTATTCCATAGGTCATGGTGAGCCATTGGCCATGGCCCATTACTCGCGCAACTACCAGTGGAAGTCTTCCAGACAAACAGATATCCCTCCCTCGTCCCTGCCGCAAGCACTTTATAGCCAAGACTGCCAAATGATCCAAAGGTAGGACTGTTCACTACCCACCCACCAGTAAACTTAGGATAACCAGGAGCAGAATGACCTTTCCCGTTTACAGCTCTTATATCATATAGGCTGGAACCTTCCACAATATAAGGTCCACCTCGACCAGAAGCCAGATTGGCGACTATAGGTTGATCGAAAAACTCCATATCGTTTACCGTAGAAGGAAACCCGTGTAGCATTTGGCCTGTAGCAGTATTCCACGCATCAAGCTGGGAGACATGCGGAGTCTGATTGGCGGGTAACGCCTCATCGAGCCCCCTACCCAGACTGAGCGCTGGAGCTATCATATCCAATCCACCCGATTTACCATTTAGCGGCGCAAAGGAAGGAGCTCCAAGAGCAGGAAGGCTCAAAGACAGCAGTGCCTGGATGCTAGCACCCTGAGCTGCTGAGCTACCAGGTACTGCAAACCCCATAACGTTTGGCAATCCTGAGGTGGTACCGAGGGCAAACGACCCATTCGGATTGAGAAGATATGCAGGTCCGGTGGTAGCTATCACGCCGACATCCAGAGGAGTATTTTGTGACGATGCCGGAGCGCTCGCTGAAGTATTGCTCCCTGCACCAGCGGCACTAGGGGTACCTGTAGTTCCTGGCACACTTGTAGCACTAGCTGTGCCGGAGTTGCCTGGTGCGGTACCTGTCGACGCCTCTCCGGATTGTGCTGATGGAGATGCCAGGGCGGGGCTACTGGTAATTCCATCGCCTACGTCGGGAAGTACTCCCGGTGTCAAATCGGCGATAGCAACTGGCCAGCCCGGCAGGAATGCTCCTGGGTTGGGGTATCCGGGTGGATCTGGAGCACCCGCAGTAGCCGGATGGAGAGAACCATCAGGATAAACGGCATAGACCATGGAGTTACCGCCATCGGAAGCCACGCCTGCCAATTTCAGTATTCCAGCCAATGATCCCAGGCTGGCATTTGGAGTTCCCTTGTACTGCTCGTTGGAACCGAGAATCAAATCTGGCGGCCCGGATCCGCCATTAAGATTACCCACTGCCGGTGTATCCATCAGCTTGGTCCCCTGCATAACGTCAGAAGATGCAGTAAACGTAACCTGATTGTTCACTGGATTTACACTGGCCACCTTGGAAGGATTCACCACCAGTACCGGAAAGCCTGGAGCCGGTGAACCGTTGGACTGCCAGGCATAAAGGTGCCTATCCATGCCGGACGCAACGATATCAAGCTGTCCATTACCCTGCAAATCAGCTAAAGCAGCTGCAGAAAAAATACCCCTTTGGACCCTATTGTCCGGGTTTGCCACTCCAGGAGCAGAGAATACAGGGTTGGTCTTCACCGGAAAGTGCGGAAGTAGCTTTCCCTGGGCATCCCAGGCATACACATACCCATTCCAGGTGGTAGCGACCACATCCAGGCAACTTCCATTTGGATCGGCACCATGGAGGCAGGGAGCAGCCGCATCTGACAGATCCCCCACTGCCACACCTCCACCTATATCTAGGAATTCACCATGAGGAGGCGACACTGCCCCTGATTTGTAAGCAGCCTCCTGCAGATGCACTCCACTGTCAAGTCCCGTAGATACCGGCCAACCAGGTAATTCCTTGCCATTGGGTAACAGCGCGTGGATATTGCCATCTGCAGTAGCCACTAGCAATACGTCCTCACCGTTGGGTCCAATTGGTGCCAAGGTAGGCGATGTGTCAATAGAACTCTTATAATGTACTGGCTTTCCAAAGACAAGGCTCTGCGTAGAATGAATATATTCTGCCCTCCGCGCCATGCCGACCAAGGGTATTTTTGCATTGTCCTCCACTACCACCCTGATAGTAAATGTAAATTTATTTGGATCAGCAGAACCGTTACTACTTGTCGGACCGCCCTTGAAGCCATCGTGCCGTAATGAAGCAGGAAAAAGTTTGGCTACCCTGCTCAACGATATATTGGCAAGTAAGCCTTTTTTCACCCCCTTGCCTGTGCCCTCTTTAACCGTGTACCACGCAGAAGGCTCTGGCTGAGCACCCAGACCAACCTGGATCTGGTAGCTCCATGGACATGGTGATGACGACAGTCTCTCACCTGGACATGATCTGGAAGTTCCCATTACTCCATGCAGTGCTACATTGCCTGTAGGGCTATAAAGACCAAACCACGGCATACCAGTAATTTCAGCCTGTGGTGGTATCCATCCCTGGCTCACCCACTTCACAGCCTGAGCTGCATTTATGCGTCCATAGCCGGTGTAGATATTGAACCCAGGCTGAGTGGGATACCTGGTAGTGGTGATCGGCAGCGCCGATGCCACTTTGTAATTGTTTGCTGGGCCATATGGAGGAGCTGCCGTTTGAAAATTAATACTGCTGGCAGTCATCGTCACAATCTGCTTCACCTCATTGGCCGACAGAGCTACAGGATTGCCTGTTACGGTAGTCAGATCTGGATAGGGAGCCAGCTTATGCCTTGCCAATGCAGCACTTGCCGCGGATTCAATCAGACCGGTAATACCTGATGCCTTACCGGTAGCCTCAGATGAGCAGGACTGACTCTCTACCGATACCGCTATATTTGCACCGTAGTTGGTACATCCGTTTAGATACAGGTAGCTATTGGGAGATAGCTTGGTTATAGACCCTCCCAATCCAGACTTCGTTATGCTGTTCACCACAATGACATGAGCCAATGTAGATGGCTCGTTCTGGTGCTGAGATTCTTCGTCCGCAGCGGAACCTATTACGGGAACACCGTGCGCCTGAGCATAATCTATTGCCTGACGGGCTGTATTGGTAGCATCTATTGCTCCCAATGCCTCTTGAATAATGCTTGCTCCCGAGTCGACCGCGAAGAGCACTCCCTCAGCGAACGTATTACCTGAGACGATAAACGAGTCTCCTACCCTAACGGGTAGTATCATGCAATTCGGACATCCCCCTACTTCATGTGAGATCGTATTAGCCGCAGCTCCTGAATCTGATGCCTCTCCTGTACCATGATCGTAATGTACTACATCATAAGGATTGTTGTCGTTATTGATGAAATTCCACCCAGATATAGCTTCAGTAAAACCAGCAGGTCCACTGTGGCCATAGTAATAAGGATTTGTGATTCCCCCTGGCAAAGTAGGAGTACCAAATGTCCTTATAAGATCCATTGGCGATATCCCCGTATATCCGTATTGGTCGTAAGTATGATTTGCGCAAAAATATCCACCATAGTCCTTGGCTACTGCGGTCACTCTGGGGTCGTTGGCATATTGGAAAACATTAATGACCCCTGAGTTGTCCAGATCATATGGATCATTACCCGCAAACTTGACACCAGCTGCCTCTAACTGGCTCTTCGTCTTGCCCGCTGAATTTTCAGGAGGAGGTAATGCTGCCGGGTTTATATACAATTTTCCAACAATGCCGGGGTCACACCATTCAATACCTGAATCGGTTATGCCTATAAGGGTAGTTGGCGATCCGGTGGTCACCTGCCAAGCCGTATCCACACTATTACCCTTCACTCCACACAACTCCTGTGGATTCCGGTCAATATGTTTATCAGTAGATCGGGCACTTGAGAGCATCCAACTGCCCCCACCGTTGTCCCAATTAGATGGCCTTAACGGTGGCGACTGAACAGGAGCATGATCAAATTGCACAGCTACGCCCGGGCTGGAGGTACCATTCGGCAATGGTGGCCATGGAATCGTACCGGTCTGGCTGGCCGGCTGTCCAGGTGTAGGCGAGTCTGTCGTCTCGGCCTTAGTAGGCGGAGGACAGGTTGCAGGCCGATGGGGAGTGTAACCTGCTGCAATGGCTTGAGGAAGGGTTGCTTTTGCAAATCCCGACAATGATGTAGGAGATGTAGAACAGGCAGCCAGGACTGTACCGAGTAATGCCGGAACGAGAAGGAGCCCCAATCTACCTGAGATACTACTCTTCGGCCAATTGGCTACCTGGACGGAGTGGCCGACACGATATCGGGCATCTCTACTGGCACCAAGTATCACTCCACCGTTCCTTTTATGCTCTCGTGCTCTAAAGATGCCACCAACCATACAGAACTGCCCCTTTCTATGATCAAGCAAACCATGTCAATATGTCAATCCTTATTGACAAAGCTCGCACACCTTAATCGTAAGCTTTTTTACAACACCCCAGTTGCATCTCTTATATTAGGACTTAC
>JAMCPC010000111.1:25287-31698 GCA_023379725.1 Actinomycetota bacterium | reverse complement strand
GCTATCACTACCCCACAGACGATTGCACAACTGATCGGCGGCCCCTTACACCTATCCATCCTCAATGGGAATGCCTACTTCATTCCACCTTCCACACTGGCAAACACTCTTGGAACCAGTACAGGCCAATATGCAGAGGTGCCACTCTCTACCCTGAGCACCCTTCTTCAGCTGGGTCAACTGGGTGGTAGTATAATCAATCCTTCAGGATTGTTTAATCTGTTCAATACAAAGGCCATGCTGGTAACAGATCTCGGGCAGGTGACTATAAATGGCGTCCCTACTACCCACTACACCACTAGCGTCAATCTCAATACTGCTATTGCCGACGGTGGCCCAGCAAAGGGAATATACCAAGCTCTCAAGTCTACGTCTCCAAAAGAGACAAACGCCACCTCTCAGGTATGGATTGGCACCTCAAACGATCGGTTACGTCAGGTATCACTTTCCATATCCGACTTACCTTCAGGGTTGGTATGGAATAAGGGAGCCACTATGAATATTACGCTTGATATTACCCAGTTTGGCATACCGGTAAACATCACTCCACCGCCGCCAACCCAAGTCAAGCAGGTGACCATCTAACTAAGCTGATACCAGTGGACAAGCCAAACTCCCAGCAAAAACTCATACTGCAGGCACCGACTACCGGAAGGGTACTCAAGCGATACCTGCCTGTTGCAGTACTGGCTGCAGCATTCTTCGCAATTATAGGAACGATGCCCAGCACCATATCCACTACGGCCACCTCTGTAAATACGCCAAAGGTGGATGTCACGCCCCCAGCTGCACCGGGTACTCCAGGAACTACCGTAGGTGGCATAAAGTGCGGTCCCGGAGTACGACAGCTACCCTGGTCACACTACTCCCCTATCTGCATACCAGCATGGCACGGTAGCAATGGAGGTGCCACAGCTCCAGGAGTCACATCAAAGACAATCACCATAACTTACCGCTACGCTGTCAGCCCAAGCGAACAGGAGCTGTACTCCCTGGTAGCACCGTCAGTTGTGGGAACGAATGCTGGAACAATACAAGCCATGCAAGCATACATCAAGGTCTTCAACAAGTACTTTGAACTCTATGGCAGAAAGGTGGTACTAAAACCGTTTACCGGTAAGGGAGATTTTCTGAAAGAAGACATGGGAGAAGATGCTGCCCAAGCAGAGGCCGATGCCGCTACTGCAAAGAGCCTGGGGGCATTTGCAGATGTATCCATCCTGGCATCTACCCAGCTCTACGATCAGTACTTGGCTCACGAGCACATTATCGCCATAGGAGCCACCCTGATGCGCCAATCCTGGTTCAAACAATATGCCCCCTACGAATACTCTCCAACCGCTCCGTGTGGTGAGCTGTCGGCAGGTGCCGCAAACTTCATCGGAAGGGCAATGGCAGGCATGCCGGCCATTTACGCAGGGAATAAATCAATGCAGACAGAGACAAGGAAATTCGGCATACTCTATCCAAGTAATCCCCAATACACATACTGTGCCGAGCAGGCTGTCAAAGCACTGGAGACCGTCTACCACGTACATCCGGTAGTAGTTGCCTACTCCATAGACGTAGCAACCCTGGCATCGGAAGCAGCCAGCATAATGGACAAGATGAAGTCTGATGGCGTAACCACAATCATGTGCGCCTGTGATCCGGTCTCTCCCATCCTCCTTACCAATGATGCCAGTGCGATGAATTATTACCCTGAATGGTTCTGGTTTGACATTGGTAACGCTTTTGCCAGGCTTATGAATCAGAAGGAGTGGGCACATGCCCTGGGGGGAGGTATTCCTACACCGCCACTTAATCAGCAGGGTGCATACAAGGCATTTGAAATGGCTCTTCCCGGAGTAACGCCTTCACCCACCTTTGCGGCCGTATACGAGCCACTGCTCCTGCTGTTCGACGGCTTGCAGGCAGCAGGACCAGACCTGACACCCCAGACTTTTGAAAATGGCTTCTTCGGACTCCCTTCGTCTCTGCCTGGTGGGATGTTTGGCTACTGGAAGTTTGGCCACGATGTATTTGCTCCGGTATCAAGCGATGGGATCGTGTGGTGGGATCCTACAGCCACCAGTCCTGTTTCCGGCAAAAAGGGAGCATGGTTACCCTGCAACAACGGTCAACAATTTGCAGAGTTGGCTGGTATCGCTCCAGGGCTTGCCCTACCGCCAGCACATCAACAGCTTCAGTGCTTCGGGCGGTAATACTGAGATGCTAGCAAACTGTCAAAAATGTACCCGGATCCGGCATGTTGACTAGACTACTCAAAAATAACACCACTGGATGGCTGTTGGGTCTGATTATCGTATTAATCGGTGGGTACTTTATAGCCAGTAACGCATTGCCCAGCCACCTACCCGGGGGAGTCATAGTGCTTGGCATCGTCATGGGAAGTCTCTATGCGCTCACTGCATTGGGTCTGGTACTCATATACCGCACCGCTAAGATAATCAACTTCGCTCAAGCGGAGATGGGTGCTATAGGCGCCTCTTCTGCGATCATCGCAGTAACAGCGTTTCACTGGAACTTCTATATCGCTTTACCGGTGGGCATAGCCATAGCAATCTTGACGGGGCTGGTGACGGATGCTCTGATCTCATGGCGATTTTCCAAGGTACCGCGTCTCATCCTCACCGTTGTCACCATAGGTCTACAGCAGCTATTCGGGGTCATAGCGATTATCATGCCCTATCCATTCCACCACATCTCTCCGATCACCAGCTTCAGTGTACCCTGGCACCAGCCATGGCATGTAGGACCTGTAGATTTCAACGCGAATGATCTGTTGGTAATTATTGCAGTCCCTCTGGTGTTGATAGCCTTATGGTGGTTCCTGGAAAAGACTCCAACCGGTACTGCCATAAGAGCCAGCTCTGACTCGCAAGATAGGGCATTACTGCTTGGCATACCGGTAAGGAGGCTGTCAAGGGTGGTATGGATGCTGGCTGCCGGGATAGCAGGGATAGGAGCTATCCTCGCTGCACCAATTACCTTCCCCAGTCTGGGTGTCATGGCAGGACCGTCATCACTACTCATACCTTTAGCTGCTGCGGTAGTGGGAGGTATGGAGAGCTTACCGGTAACCTTTGTGGCTGCCATAGTGCTTGGGATATTCCAACAAGCCGCATTCTGGTCGTACCCCAAGGCTCCCTTTGTGGACCTTGCCATGTTCGTAGTGGTGATTATCTCTCTCCTCGTCCAGCCATATACTCCTATTGCAAGGAGACGAAAGACCAGAATAACAGGTGGAGAGCTTGGAGAATATATCGCCACACGGGAGGTAAAACCAATACCCCCAGTAATTGCCAGGTTGCCGGTAGTACGCATATCCAAAGGTATTCTGCTGACACTCCTGTTGGCAGCGGCTATATTCATACCGATAGCAATGTCTGAGAGCCAGCTTGTGTTAATTGCAAATATCGTCATATTTGCAATAATCGCAGTATCTCTCGTCATGCTTACTGGATGGTCTGGGCAGGTAAGTCTGGGGCAGTTTGCTTTTGTAGGCGTCGGATCAGCCATAACCGGCGCGTTGCTGGTCCATGCACATGCCGACATGTGGCTCGCCCTGGCGGCATCTGCTCTTACGGGTGCCATAGCCGCACTGGTAATAGGACTGCCCGCACTCCGACTGCCGGGACTATTCCTGGCTGTCGCTACTCTGGCATTTGCAGTACCGGTATCTACCTGGTTACTCAATTCCAGCCAGTTCCCATTACTGAATCCAAACGACGTGCCGCGTCCAGTCTTATTTGGCCGGATACCGCTCACCTCCTCTCTCGCGTTTTACGAGCTCTGCTTGGCTGTACTGGTCGGCAGCATTATATTCGTCTACAACCTGAGACGAAGCCGCACGGGTCGGGCATCTATGGCTACACGTGACAACGCCAATGCTGCCAGTTCCTTTTCCGTCAGCACTATAAAGAACCGTATACTTATCTTCGCCATCTCCGGAGCGCTTGCTGGCATCGCGGGTGGCCTGTACGTAATATCTCTACAGGGTATAGGTAGCGCAGGATTCCCCGCAGAAGAGAGTCTTGTCGTCTTTACTATGGTCGTACTGGGTGGGCTGGGTAGCATAACAGGAGCAGTACTTGGAGCAGTATATGTACAATTCGTAAGCACCTATCTATCCAGTGCCTGGCAGCTACTGGCTACCGGAGCTGGGATACTCATAGTCCTGGCCATCATCCCAGAAGGTTTTGGGTACATGGTCTATCGCCTACGTGATGTGCTGCTGGGTATCGTCACCAGAAGACGCCAGGACATCTCTCTGGTCGACTCAGCTCCATTATCTGGATCGGCTCCCGTCAACGACCTACCGGTCGAATCACCCACATCAAAGGCCGCCATGAGGCTGGAAGCACTCGAAGCACTCGACGAAGCCCAGCGGGAAGCGGCGCACACTCAGCTACCGGCAGACAAGGCAGCTACGTCCGGAACTGTCGGTAGTTCCACAACCTCTGACCATTCATCCACAGATGAACAGCAGATCTCATCGACCAATATCACAGCGCAGGAGAGTCCTACTCAAGCTATCACCTGCATGGGAGTAGACGCTTCGTACGGAAGGGTGAAGGTGCTGAGCGGAATCAGTATGCAGGTGAATACAGGGGAGATTCTTGCCCTACTGGGTACCAACGGAGCAGGTAAATCAACCGTTCTAAAGGTCGTATCTGGGTTGCTCCCTGCAGACAGTGGTGTGGTCAGCCTCTATGGGCAGGATATATCCAACCGGTCTCCAATTGAGAGAGTGCGTCAAGGGCTGGTAACAGTACCAGGTGGGCAGGGCGTATTCCCATCTCTGACAGTCGAAGAGAACCTCCAAATGGGTGGGTGGATATACAGAAGACACGGCAATGATCAACTGGAATTGGATAGGGAAAAAGTACTTGACCTATTCCCCGCCCTACGTAACCGCCTGTCCGTGCGAGCTGGCCTCCTATCAGGTGGTGAGCAGCAAATGCTGGCTATTGCTCAGTCACTATTATGTAGACCAAAGATCATACTGATAGATGAGCTGTCACTCGGGCTTGCCCCTGCTGTAGTAGGTGTCCTGCTTGACGCTATACGCAAGCTGGCAGATGAAGGAATGACCATTGTAGTGGTCGAACAATCAATTAACGTCGCCACCGCAATAGCAAAGCGCGCAATATTCCTGGAGAGAGGTAGGGTTCAATTCTCCGGCAACACACCAAGTCTGGCTGAACAACCTGATCTTCTAAGGTCTGTATTCTTACGTGCAGCCAGCAAATCACTCAGGCAATCCGGTGATCATGCCGACAACAAACAGGATAGCCGTAAGGCTGAGGTTGCAGACATACTGCTTGGAAGATCGCTTTCCAATCTGTCAATGTCATCATCTCCATCTGCCGACCTACAACAAATTGAGCCTGTAGCAAACCAGGTAGGTGACACAATGCCTGCCATGGAGGTCAGGGATGTCTACAGACATTACGGGGGTATCTCGGTGCTGGACGGAGTCAATCTGTCTGTAGCAAAGGGTGAGATAGTTGGACTCATAGGAGTAAACGGCTCCGGAAAGACTACCCTCTTCGATATATGCTGTGGGTACAACAGACCCGATAGCGGCCATATCTTCATGGATGGTCACGACGTAACCGGAGACCCTGCGCACAAGAGAGCAGCAAAAGGGCTCGGAAGGGTATTTCAGGATGCTCGAATATTCCCCTCCATGACTGTCTCTGAAGCAATCGCAGTTGCACTTGAGCGTTTGACGGAGGTGAAAGACCCGCTACTGAGTGGCTTGAACACCGTATCGGCTTCAGAGTCTGAACTCGCCGTAAAAATGCGAGTCGAGCAGCTGATTGAAGAGTTCAACCTGGGTAAATGGCGTAATAGTTTCGTCTCTGAGTTGTCCATAGGAACACGTAGAGTAGTAGAGCTGACATGCATAATGGCTCACCAGCCAGACCTCCTGCTACTGGATGAGCCGTCATCTGGGATAGCACAGAGAGAAAGTGAAGCACTGGGCGAGTTGCTGGTATCACTTAGAGACCAGACAGGAGCAACATTTGTCATTATAGAACACGACGTACCTCTCGTATCTTCGATAGCCGACAGACTGGCCTGCCTCCATCTCGGTACGGTCATCACTGAAGGACGCCCCTCTGAAGTGCTGAACAATCCTGACGTAATTGCGGCCTATCTGGGAACTGACGAGGATGCTATAGCACGCTCATCAGCACCGCTGGTGGGTCAGTCATAGCGTAGCACTACCTACTGACGTAGCACTACCTACTGATTGGGAAGTCGGTAATATCCCAGGAACGAGGAGATCCCAAGGGTAAAGAAAGGAACAACACGACCAGAGAATGTACCATCTGGCTGGCGGAAGCCTGTAGTTATTCACTGATTCAGAGTTTGTCTGGAATCAGAGTTTGTCTGGAA
>JAMCPC010000111.1:9948-24719 GCA_023379725.1 Actinomycetota bacterium | reverse complement strand
GCAGCAGCGATTCTGGGAATCTGCACATAAGCCGATGCAGGCGTGATATCAGGATCCAGCCCGCTATCCGAGCTTTCCACAAGACTGATTGGTATCTGGCTTTCTCTGATACCAGGATTTTCTTTCAAGAATGCCTGCACCCGAGCTTTGATGTGCTCAATAAGTAATTTGTTGGTCGGCCCCAGATTGGATGCACTGGAATCTGCCGCGTTGTATGGAGGCGTAGTGGCACTGGGCCTACCTTGGAAAAAGCCTGCAGAGGTGAACTGCTCACCGATCAGCTTTGAACCCACCACCCTACCATCGTAATGCACCAAGCTACCGTTGACCTGACCAGGGAATACAGCCTCAGCGATACCAGTCATCCCCAGCGTATATACCAACCCCAAAAACAGACAGGAAAGCAATACCAGCTTGATGCTTGTCCACAGCATTCTTATATTCATCGGCTATCTCTCCTTCCAGTCATATGAGTCACACACTTTGACTGCCCAAAATCTTCTTCCTCGCAAATACAAATATCCATACCCTTTGTAAGAGGCTCAATGCACCGTCGAGACCAGATGCAACGCGGTGACTATCATATCTATAAGCTTGATACCTATGAATGGAGCGATCAGGCCACCGAGACCATAGATCAGCAGGTTCCTGCGTAAAAGCGTTGCCGCCGACGATGGCCTGTACCTCACTCCCTTGAGAGCCAGGGGTATCAGTATCGGAATTATCAACGCATTGAATATAATCGCAGAGAGAATGGCCGTCTGGGGCGATGTCAAGCGCATGATATTCAGAGCCCCCAAGCTGACTACCTTGTGTCCGGATACATAAAGCGCTACGAACATTGCAGGAATAATAGCAAAGTACTTTGCAATATCATTGGTAATCGAGAAGGTGGTCAAAGATCCCCTGGTAATAAGGATCTGCTTTCCAACCTCTACTATCTCAATGAGTTTCGTGGGGTTTGAATCCAAATCGATCATGTTACCTGCCTCACGGGCAGCCATAGTGCCTGTATTCATTGCGACCGCTACATCGGCATTTGCAAGTGCAGGAGCATCGTTGGTGCCGTCCCCCACCATTGCAACCATATATCCTTCAGACTTCATCTGGCGAACATACTCCATTTTCTTTTCCGGAGTAGCCTCTGAGAGGAAGTCATCCACTCCGACCTCCTTCGCAATGGCTTCGGCGGTCACCGGATTATCACCGGTAATCATGACAGTTCTGATACCGGCAGCCCTTAGAGCTGCAAGCTTCTCCTGTATGCCCTCCTTGACAACGTCCTTCAAATGGATTGCACCCAGAATCCTCTTCCCCTCAGATACGAGTAGAGGAGTACCACCAGATCTGGCAATGCGCTCTATTGCCGCGCCCAGCGCCGGATCGGTCTGGCAACCTGTCCAGCTACAGACTGAATCTACTGCACCCTTTCTGATTTCCCGTCCCATATAATTTACACCGCTCATTCTTGTCTCTGCACTGAACGGGACGAACTCCACCTCATGTTCAGGTAGGTCAACTGCTCTCAAATCGTACTTTTCCTTGGCCAACACCACTATAGATCTCCCCTCAGGGGTCTCATCGGCCAACGATGACAGCTGGGCAGCCTCAGCAAGGCTGCGCTCGGATACCCCTGTAGTAGGTATAAACTCAGTTGCCTCACGGTTACCTATGGTAAGGGTGCCAGTCTTATCCAGCATGATCACGTTGGCATCACCTGCTGCTTCCACCGCTCTTCCAGAGAGTGCAAGCACATTACGCTCGAAAAGCCTATTCATACCAGATATACCTATGGCAGATAGGAGGCCCCCGATAGTAGTCGGAGCGAGGGCAACCAGCAACGCTATCAATACCGTAATGCCTACAGGCGACTTTGCATAGGAGGACAAGGGGGCCAGCGTAATGACGACAACCAGGAAAATCAGAGTGAGTCCGGCAAGAAGAAGTGCCAATGCAATCTCGTTGGGTGTCTTGTATCGCTTGGCAGATTCTATCAGCTCTATCATCTTATCGAGAAACGACTCACCTCTACCAGCAGTGATCTCTATACGCAACTCGTCTGATATCACCTTTGTGCCACCCGTAACAGCGCTCCTGTCACCTCCCGACTCACGAATTACAGGCGCTGACTCACCTGTAATCGCTGATTCATCCACCGCGGCAATACCTTCTTTCACCTCACCGTCGCCTGGAATTATCTCTTCTGCAGCAACCAGTACAACATCCCCCTTCTTCAGATCGCTTGCAGGTATGACCTCTACCGAACCGTCAGCAGCTACCAATCTGGCGGTGGTTTCTGTCCTGGTCTGGCGCAAGAACTCGGCATGGGCCGCTCCTCTACCCTCCGCCATAGCTTCGGCAAAGGTTGCAAAAATGACGGTAAGCCAGAGCCATATGGTGATCTGACCTACAAATGCCAACGATGTCCCATTACCATCCACCATATACCTGACAGAGTCTATCGTAGTAAGTGCAGCTCCCACTTCGACAGCAAACATTACCGGATTATGCATGAGAGAACGAGGATCTAGTTTGACGAATGCCTGCTTGGTTCCCTGAGTAATCGACTCCCTTGTCCAGAACGACTGTTGCATCAGAACAACCTCCCTGCGTGCATTGCAATCTGTTCAGCTATAGGACCGAGGGCCAACGCTGGGAAAAAGACCAGCGCACCCACTATGAAAACAGTTCCTATAAGCAGGCCAATAAATAACGGCGTATGGGTAGGAAACGTACCGGCACTGGCTGGAATGCGCTGCTTAGCCGCCAGAGAACCTCCCATAGCTATCAACGGAATATACATCGCATAACGTCCAAGTAGCATAGCTATCCCGACAGTTGCCGCGTACCAGGGAGATGCGGCATTCAGCCCTCCAAATGCAGATCCGTTGTTCCCGACTCCCGATGCGAAGGCATACAATACCTCAGACAGCCCATGGGGACCTGGATTTAATATGCCAGAGAGTCCAGCACTGAGCACAACAGAGAGGGCGGCCAATATCAAGATGACGAAGCTGGGTACGACCATTGCCAACACAGACATCTTTACCTCAAACGATTCAATCTTCTTACCAAGATATTCAGGAGTACGGCCAACCATAAGGCCGGCCAGAAATACAGCTAGTACGGCATAGGCGAGCATACCGATCATACCTGCCCCCCATGATCCAAAGATCACCTCACCGGATTTCATATTGAAGAGAAGCACCAAGCCGGCAATCGGAGTAAGCGAATCATTGGCCGCCGCCGTAGAGCCCCAAGAGATAGCAGTGGTGGAGTTCTCGAAGAGAGAGCTCGATCCTACCCCAAACCTGGCCTCCTTCCCTGTCCAGTTGGCATGTCCGGCAAGATGCAGGGCACTGATAATTGGATTTCCTGCTGCTTCGAAACCATACACTATCAAGGCACCGACCACAAAGAGTATTGCCATTGCAGCAAAGATTGCCCATGCCTGGCGCACATCAGCTACCATCCTGCCAAAGAGATATATGCATCCAGAGGGAACAGCAAAGCCGAGTATGAGCTGGAAAAGAAGAGATGCCATATTGGGGCCTGCAAATGGTTGGCCAGCGTTCATGTTAAAGAAGCCACCACCATTATTGCCAAGCTGCATGATTGAGGTCATAGAGGCAACCGGACCCTGCGCAATGGTCTGGTGCACTCCCTGGATGGTAGTGACATGCGTGTAGGCGTGTAGATTCTGTGGAGATCCAAGAATGATGAGTACAATTGTGCCGATAATCGCCCCTGGGATTGCTATCCACAGCAACGTCCTCACGAAATCACGCCAGAAGTTACCGAGCGTCTTAGTACTGTGCCTGGAAAAACCTCTTGCCACAGCAAGAAAGAGGCAGATTCCTGTAATAGGCGAAAGGAACTGCTGTACCACCAGCCATGCCTGGCTGAGGTAGCTGAGAGTAGCCTCCCCCGCATACGCCTGCCAGTTGGTGTTTGTAGTGAAGCTGATGGCCGTATTCAGGCTTACCCAGAAGGGTATCTTGGGCAGGTGCGCAGGATTGAGAGGAAGCCACTGCTGGAGCCCGAGTAAAATGAAGAGGATGGCAAATCCCACCAGGTTCACAGCCAGCAATGCAAATGCATAAGTCGTCCAGCGCATCTCCTGGTCAGGATCTATACCACATACACGATATATCGCTCGCTCTACCGGCTCTATTATCCTATCCAGAACTGACTTAATCGCCCCAATCCATAGATCCAGACGGGGTATGGTGCCAGTAACCTCCAGCGTCCTTGTCGCCAAGCTGCCTCCGGAAGAAGCACCAACAGAGGAGGAGGTACTAGCATAGGTAGAGGCGCTACCAGATGATTCCGTACGCAACGACCTGACATCACTCGGCCTTGCCAGTACAAGGAACATGTAACCACCTACCACACGAGCCAGTATGGCGGCTATGCCCATGAGTACAAATATCTGCAACACTCCTTGCCACGTCATATCTAAAGTTATACATGGTCGAACAGAAAAATGGAAGTACTTTAACGCGTTATTAGCGCGTGCCACCGTTAAATTAACGCGTTCTATACGCTATGCAAGTAGATCTGACACAGCCTCTACGACTTGAGGTCAGAAGACAGGCAAATGGCCATTAGTGCCGCTGGTGAGCTGCCGACTGTTTCCGACTTTGGTCATTTCTACCTATAAACGACAACCTATCACGGGCATCGGTCTCGCCTCCATCATGCTCAGCTACGACCTGAAACATCCGCCTTGCTGAAGCTATGTTCCCCGCCTTCTCATAGAGATCACCGAGGGCGTACCACTGTCTATAATGGCGCCTCTGTGGATTCCGGATCTTCTTGCGAATTCCTGCCTCCTCCAAAAGACTTATCCCCTCAGCTACCATACCCTGATCAGCCAGAGACTCAGCAAAGACTATACGACCTTCAGCCATGACGTCAGCGGGAGGAGATGATGTACGCAACTTCCGAAAAAGAGATGAGACTCGATCATAATCTCGTAGTGCCCTATAAGCATCCATCAGCGTAGGAATCTGAGCAGGGTCTACCGTTGTATCTACCACTCTCTGCAACTGCGTAACGGCCTCTCGCCATTTTCCCAAAGCATAGTAACACAGCCCGGTCAGTTCTCTTGCTGCGGAAGATTCCGGCAACGCATTCAAAACCTTCCTGGAAAGTGCCAATGAATCCCTGAACCTACCCCTGTTGTACAACTGAGCTGCGTCAGCAAGCAGTCCAAGCAATCTATCGCTGTCGTGTCGATTGGCAGCACTGAGAGCTACTACCTCTTCTCTCACCTCATCTGGAAGTATATAATTACCAGCCACAGCGTCATCATACTACACTTACTTGCAGTCACAATCAGCGTGCAAGAATGACCGTACCGCTTGCATGGACTGCCGCCAAGCGACAACATGAATTGATTGAGCACACTCTACAAACCCCTAGCTTGAGCCATGGGGAAAACGTCATGGCCTAATCAGCGTGCAAGAATGACCGTACCGCTTGCATGGCGGCTGGTCAACCATCCCCCATTACCATGTGCCAAGCAATAGGCAGGGTTGTCGACCTGAGATGTGGACTCCCCTCTTATCTGGCGAACCGCTTCAATCAACAAAAATATTCCTCGCATACCAGGATGATTGGACGACAGGCCACCGCCATCTGTATTAAGCGCCGGCCCACCCAAATTATCATACCGCAAATACCCATTAGCAACATAAGCCCCACCCTCTCCCTTCTTGCAAAACCCCAGGTCCTCCAATGTCATAAGTACTGTGATAGTAAACGAGTCGTATATCATAGCCACATCTATATCATCAGGTCGTATAGAAGCTTCGCGAAATGCCTGAGTACCTGACACCGTAGCGGCAGTCACCGTCAAGTCACTTCCATTCTCCCTGTAACCAATAGCCTCACCTGTTCCAGCAATCCATGCTGGGCATCTACGCGTGGATGGAACCACCCCGGACCCTGCAATGACAACTGCCCCTCCTCCATCAGAGATCAGGCAACAATCCAACACATGGAGAGGATCTGCTACCATCTTTGAAGCGAGCACGTCATCTACTGACAATTCACCTGTGCGATGGATACCCAGATCTGCAAGGCCCCTGACCGCATCGGGATTACGAGTCGCATGGTACCTGGTGGTAACAGCTATATCTGCCAATTGTTCAGGCGTTGTACCATACTGATACATATGACGGCGAGCAGCCATAGCATAGTTGCCCACCAGAACAAGCCCCCATGGATTTTCCATATTGTTCACCGGATTTGATATACGCTCCGATACCCTACCTCCTGTCCCTATGGCATTGGACTGACTCCTTGATGTCGATCCATAGGTCAATAGGGCTACATTTGCCTTACCCTCGCGAATAGCCCTTCTAGCATGAGCAGCATGGAACTCAAAAGAACTTCCACCAACAGCAGTCGTATCCATCACCTTCGGATGCAACCCAAAATACTCTGCAGCTGTAAAGCCAGCACCCATACCATTTTCAGCTGCATCATAGAGTGCATCTACATCCTGCCAGCCTAACCCTGCATCTTCAAGGGCAAGTCTGGCACACTCTGCCTTTATCTCCCACGGGCTCTTTCCGTCTATCACCCTGTACGGATACTCGTATATACCTACAATGGCTGCATCCTTATGAACTGTCACGCCATAGCCTCCTTCATGCCAATAGAACCTTCGGCTGACTCAGAGTTGGTTGAATTATCTACGGCATCCAACTGCACGAACATCGGTAGCGACACCGTATCATAATCCTCCCAGAAGACCCTGACCCTCTGCCCTATCCGGACATTCTCAGGAGCTGTCTGTACGATATTGGTCATCATGCGAAATCCCTCATCCATGTCCACCAGGGCAACTACATAAGGAACGATACTCGAGAAATAGGGATGACCATTACGACGTATCACGGTAAAACTGTATATCACACCCTCCCCAGCTGAAACATGCCATTCAAGCATACTGCTACCACAATTAGTACAGTGTTTGCGCGGATAAAAGACCACCTGAACACATTCAATACATCTCTGGTAACGCAATTCATGCCCGGATGTGGCCGCCCAAAACGGCCCGGTATCCAGCTCATCCAGGCTGGGCAACGGTCTAATATGGGTACTTGACAATCATGGCCTCCTTATAGGTTCACTATGTTCAATTAAAATTTTTATCATCCCATTAAAGGATCAGGATCTAACACGATCTTTACTGAATCACACATCTTTATGCATCATCTTTTTATGCATTTTTATGTACCTGGTGGCCGACTTTTTCACGATCCCAAGTAGAACTGGTAATGCCCCTCTTTTTTAGTTCCTCGTAACGAATACGTTGAGTAGGAGTCTTTTCTATTTCATCTACATACTCTACATATCTTGGAATTGCATAGTAAGCCATCTTACCTTCACAATATTGAAGTAGCTCAGATGGATCGAGGTGCTCACCCTTCTTTAGTACCACCACTACTTTGACCTCATCTTCGCCCAACTCTGACGGAACGGCATGAGCCGCGCACTCTACAATTGCGGGATGCCTATTTAGCACAGACTCAACCTCCCATGCAGATATGTTTTCTCCTCTTCTTCTCATGGATTCTTTCTTCCTTCCCCGGTAGTAAAAATATCCATCAGTACCAGTCTCTGCAAGATCTCCTGTATGAAACCACCCATCTCGATACGCGTCATCAGTAGCATCAGGCAAATTGTGATATTCAGACATACGACCCAAAGGATGGTGCAGGACAAGTTCACCTACCTCTCCCGGAGAAAGTTCTACACCGTTATCATCTACGACCTTGAATAGCACATCACCGGCAGGCTTACCCATAGATCCGATCCTCCCTTCATCGTTCAGAAGATACCCCGGAGCATCCACCATACCAAACCACTCGACTACCTTGACGTTGAATCTTTTTTGAAAATAATCCCAATACTCGACCGGACATCCTGCAGATAGTACAGTCCTCACGGGATTGTCTGAATCATCCGGCCGGGGAGGCTGTTTACAGAGCATCGACACCATACCTCCAAGGGTATTGAATTCGACAGCGTTGTATCTACGACACTCATCGAACAGGCGCGACGCGCTGAATCGTTTACTCAACGCAAGCGAAGCATCCAGCATAATTGAACCAAGCATAGACACACCCAGGGCATTTCCATGGAAGAGAGGAAGAGCAGTATAGATTACTTCACCGGGATGCACTTGAAGAGAACTTAATACCCGCCTAAACCCCTTTGCATCCGCCCTCTTTGGCGTTACCCCCTTGGGCGGTCCGGTAGTACCCGAAGTATAGAGTATCCCAGCAACGGCCTTAGATGAAGCATTTGAAGCATTACCGGATGGCTGTATTGCACCCGTAATACTGCCGATATCTATATCCGGCTCACCCGGGCTATGGGCAAGCAAACTATCAAGTGTGATCCCTGCGATATTGTGCGATATATTTAGATCACCGACAGGTGCATCTCCTATCAGCACGCGAATGCTCGGAATGTCGACAAGCACATCACGCAGTGGTGGGATCGCTTCACCATCTGCCACTACTGCTGTAACAGAGGAATCAGTAAGAATATGCTTGAGTGTCTGGCCACGTTGAGCTGTATTTACAGGAACACTGGATGCACCTATAAAGGAAAGTCCTATATGTACCCACAGAAACTCAGGACGGTTAGACATCATAATGCCTACCCTGTCACCGGGCATTACACCGACATCAATCAGACCATTGGCAACTCTCTCCACATTGTTCCACGACTCCTGCCAAGTGTATTTTTCATCACCATACAGTAACCACACAGCTTCAGGGTGAGCCATCTGGCGTTCCCTCATTAAAGACGTAAATACAGAGTTGGCCCAAACCATCAAGAAAGCTCGTAAACCTGAGAAAGATGATTACCTGCAACCAATCCAAGCAGCTCATTTACGCCGTCTTCAATAAGAGACATCCTGGCATCACGTAAAAACTTTTCTATAGGCATGCCCCTGGTAAGGCCAGTTGCTCCGAACACCTGTATCGCATCACTAGATACTTCAAATGCCGTCCTCGTACACACCACTTTGGAGGCAATTGAATGTTCTACTGATGGAGGGTTTGGGGTATCGTTGTACGCCATAGCTGCCCTGGAGAGTTGCCTGGCGCTCTCTACCCTGCTGAACATCTCAAAGAGAATATGCTGTACGAGCTGATGCTCCGAAATTACTCTACCTCCCTGAACCCTCTCGCGACTGTAGGCAATTGCCTCTTCAAGTGCAGCACGCGCTACCCCGGTAAAGAGTGCTCCCATGCCAGCGTTAGCGCCTGCAATGGTCGCCTCCACTGTAGCTTCATAGCGATCCCCTTCGACAATCATGTACCTCTCAGGAATACGGACATCATCAAAGAATATCTCTCCCTGGGGTAGACCTCTCTGACCTATCTTCTGCCATGGCTTACCTCTGCTTACACCCGGTAGATCAAGTGGCACTAGGGCGACACCACCTCCTGCCATACCCTTATCCGGGTCAATCGTACAAAACAGGCATGCATGTGTAGCTATAGTCCCGTTGGAGACCCATGAGGACTTCTGACCATTGATAATCCAATCTCCACCATCCTTTACTGCCCGGCAACTCCCAGCCGCATCCCTCTGACGAAAAGATTCAAATCCCGGTCCAAGTGTATCTGAACCATGTGCTGGCTCGGTAATTGCCCAGCAGCCTCTTACCTTTCCTTCCCTGTCCTCCAGAAAAGGTGCAAGTATCTCTTCGTGCAGCGAAGGGCGATTCAGCAAGGTACCATAGCGGGCAGCATAGGTAAATGGAAAAGCGGAAACTGCCAGACTAATACCTAAATCTACTGCGCCCCAGCCAAGCTCTTCATAGACAAGATACTTCTCTACCGGACCCGCACCCATTCCACCTTCATTCTCAGATATAAAAATAAGGTGATTCCCCTGAGAATACCACTCGGCAAAGATATCCCACAACGGAGAATCTCCTGCAATTACCTCATCTGCCTCCATTGCATCCAACTGCATCGACACCGGACGAAGCCGATCCCTTGCAAACTGGTGAGTGACCTCTCTGATAGCTCTCTGCTCATCTGTTATGTCTGTATTAAGTTCAAGGTACAATGATCATTCTCCCTGCCTACCGTCCATCAATTGCCTTCCGTCACCTTCCCTTGAATACCGGTTTACGCTTCTCGCGAAATGCCAGGGGTCCCTCTGCTGCGTCATCACTCTTCCATACCCTACTGTGTATATCCCGTATCTCTTCTTTGCCGGCCTCTGAAATACTATCCTGCGACAGTATGTTCATAATACGTTTGGTACCACTTACTGAAAGCGGAGCATTCGCAGCAATGATACCTGCCAGACGTCTCGCCTCTTCCATCACTGCCGACTGCGGCGCTATAAAGTTTACAAGCCCCATTTCATAGGCTCTCATGGCACTGATCGGTCTCCCCAATAAAAGCAACTCAGATGCATTACCTCTACCAGCAATCTGCATCATACGCTGGACACCACCCCATCCTGAAAGCACGCCAAGCCTTACCGGAGGCATGCCAAACCTCACTCCATCATGGCATACCCTCAAATCACATGCTAAAGCAAGATCACAACCGGCTCCTATGGCATCACCGTTAACTGCAGCTACAAACGGTAGTGATGAAGATCGTATCTTTTCAGTAAGCACATCGACGCGCTCTCGCTCCACCCCAGCGTTTTCACTGCCGCCGCTCACCAATTCGCCTACATCATATCCGGTGCAGAATGATCTTTCACCACTTCCCGAAATAATGATTACTGAAACACTCGACGAGTCGCTCTCACAGGAGTTGATCGCATCGACTATCGTTTCAATCATCTTCGGCGTGAGCGAATTGTGCATAGATGGGCGATCGATTATCAGTTCGGCTATAGATCCATCCCTATGTAACACGATATTATTGTTTTCTCCTTCTCCTGCCTGGTTGCCGAGTAATTCGGACGCCCTATCGGATGCCGCATCGGATAGCTCATCAGGTAGACCATCGGATGCCATATCGGATAGACCAGGAGAGTACTCGGAGATATGGTCGCTCACATCGTGATTACTGCTCATCCTCCTATTATTGCATTATTTCCTATATGATATCAAATATCACCTTTTATCGAAAGGAATGTTATCGAAAGGAATGTCTCACGTTTCACTATCGTGCTCGGAGAACGACTCAGCCAGTCTAGTCAAGAAAGATTTGGCTGCCAGACGCTCCGCGGCATCAGTGGAGGCAATAGTGCGATCTATTGGGGCAAGCATGGCATTGAACATCACGGACGTATAACCACCAAAACGCTCGGGAACCTTAATCAACGTTCGCCTATGGTCATCTGGATCCTCCTTACGCTCCACCAGACCGACAGCTGCCAGTTGTGAAGCCAGCAGGCTGGCAGTAGTAAGCGCTACTCCCAGGCGATCAGCGAGCTGACTGACGCTTAGCTGGCCTGCTGCGCCTACCTGTATGAGAGCATGTATGTGTCTGGGAGCAAGCCCCGCACCTTTCACCATGTCTCTGACATCATCTGGTATCTGCGAGGCGTAACACCGCAACTCCCGTGCCAAGTGGACTATCAACAAAAAGATGTCTACAGCCTCAATGGATGCCCGATCCGCCGATTCGGCTGGAGTAGTCAGATCCTTCACCTGACCAGATCCGGTCAGATCGTCTCTGTAGCCAGCCCTGACCGTGTAAACCTCCTCCCCCTTACGGACAGAGGTTACGCTCTCTTGCCGTTCAGCTGCTTCCGCTGCTGTATCTGCTTTAGCTTTCTCACCGACTCTGGATGTTCTCTCTGTCACCTGCTGTATCCTAAATCAATTCACGCTTCATCGACCAAGTCTATAGGCCATCATCCATAGTATCATAGTATGCACCGCGTAGTTAACTGTTTTAACTATAAACTGGAATAGAGAATAACCACAGTAGCCGCAGATATAATCAGCTTAAAAATGGCGATGGAGAAGCCAAGGGGGGGCGCTCGACTTCTCCATCTTTAGCTAGGAAATGGAGAGGGGGATATCCATTTCCTACTATTTAATATACTCTATTATGTACCATCTCGCGCTATCTGTCAAGCAGTTATCTATGATATCTGCTATCATTTTATATGATGGACATAAAGCAATTAAGAGCCATTCTGGCCGTACACGAAAAGGGGTCGTTTTCACAAGCAGCAGAGTTACTAGGTACAGTGCAGTCCAATGTATCGGCACATGTAGCCAGGCTGGAAAACGAACTCAATGCCGTACTCATAGATAGATCGACCATGCGCCTGACACCTGAAGGTGAAGCTGTAGTATCTCGAGCATACCGTGCTATAAGTGAGATATCAGCAGTATGGGATGACCTGAGATCGCTCAATGCCACCCTGGCAGGTACAGTACGGTTGGGCATTATAGGCACTACCGCCAGATGGATGACACCACAGCTTTATACCCGCCTTCAAAAGACAAACCCCTCTATACGATTGATCGTTCATGACGGTACGAGCACTACTTTGAACCAATTACTTGCAACTGGGCGTCTTGACATTGGAGTAATGACGCTACCTGCTGCTTCGCAAGAGTTAACGTCTTCTCCGCTGTTCACCGAAAAAATTGCGCTTGTAGTTCCACGTGATAATGATCCGTTCCCAGAAGCGGATGCCATACCAATGTCAGAGCTGGACAATCTCGACCTGCTCCTGCCAGCACCAGGTACCACCTTCCGGAGAGAACTTGAGGAGGCTGCTGCAAACTTCAATATTACGCTCAAGCCGGCTGCGGAATTGGACGGTATTAGGCTAATAGCCTCACTGGCATTTGACGGCAATGGCCTGGCGCTGCTACCTATCAGTGCAGTACCGGCTCATCTCAAAGATAAAATAAGGCTGATTACAGTAGAGGGCATAGCACCACGAGTAGTTGGATTGGCTTGGCGCCTACGAAGCATACCTTCGGCTTCCACAAAGGCAGTCATCTCCCTACTGGAAGAGATAACAGCACACATGGAAGATACGCAAACCAATGTACTCACTCACTCAGGTAAGTGACAAAGGGAACCATCATCTCCTCACGCGTCAGCGAACCATGCCTACCCTTCAACCTACTCTCCCCTACATCTGCCGGATCCATAAAAGCGACCGGCTCCCTTGCCACCAAGGCTACATCTCCCAACCTTGCAGCTATATCATTATTGATACCTGGCCCCAGCCAACCCTCATCCAGCATTTGATCCCTGGTGATGATCCACGCCACATCGCCATAAAGATACTCCGCAGTATCGTAGAGTTCTCTAATCGCTCCATCTCTACCATGCAACCATCTAAACCTACCTTCACCTGATATCAACTCGATCATCTCCAAAAGCGTGGTATCGAGTTCCATAGCAGGACCATCCATATGTACCTGGCCATGATCTGCAGTAATCACCAAAGCGGCACCTGAAGGCAATGTATCCATAATAGAAGCGATCAGATAATCTACATATTCGAGCTCAGATAGGTAATGTTCACCAATACCGTAAGAATGCGCAACCTTATCTACTCCATCGTAATATGCATATATCAGTCGCTCTCCCGAATCTAGTAAGCTCTGAATACCCAGGGGAATTGATGACGGCACTTTCCAGGGAATAATCCGTAATCCACGAAGATGGGCAGCAGTAAATCCAGTATATCCAAACCCTTCTCTTGTAAGTACTGGAACATCCATAGCCATGAAAGGTGCATACGGTTGCAGAACAGATGGGCTCATCGTACTGCGAACATCGCCAGCAAGTGCTCCCTTCCATCGTAAAACGTTCATCACATCATCCGATGCACTGGGAGTATGCATCTTAACCCTGTATCCGACAAGGCCGTGCTTGGATGGAGGTAATCCAGTCGCCAGAGAAGTCAGTGCAGCAGCAGTTGTACTGGGTGCAACCGTCGTAATCCATCCCCCTTCCATCTCACCAAGCGTAGCAGGTGACTCATACCTCTGAATCTGTTGCCAACCGAGACCATCGATGACCAATAATACAATCTGGTTTGCCTCACTCAGGCACTTAGGTACAAAAGATGCCACGTCATGATGCTGACCACTGAGTAGTCCTACCAGTTCGGGAACTACATTTGACAGGCATGCTCCTTCGTAGCTGGGCATCATAGGCTCTTCCAATATAGACATCATAGGTTCACCTGCATATGATAGCACTGACTGTATGGCAACCAGTGAACCTCCCGCCCTCACGGACGGGGATTGCCAGTGACATAACTCGTATATGCAAAAAGGAACCGGGGCTTTGCAACTTTGAGGTAATATTTTAGTGTGAGAGTATCCACCAGAGGAGATTACGCCAGCAGAGCATTGCTATCTCTTGCCTTGCACGAGAATGACAACGGTCCTACCTCTGTAAAGGATATTGCAGAGAGAACAGGACTTCCCCAGCCCTATCTTGAACAGATATTACTCTCCCTCAAGGGAGCGGGACTTGTCCGATCCAAGAGAGGCATAGGTGGAGGCTACGTGCTTGGACGTAAGCCTGACGATATCACGCTTGCCCAAATAGTAAGTGCAGTAGATGGCCCTATTGCAGCCGGTGACTTTGGCAATCCTCACGAAGATGGTGCCTGCGAGCACGAAGGGCAGTGCGTGCTACTGGCGGTATGGCAGGAGGTAGGTAAACATATGCACGATCACCTTGCCTCTTACACGCTTGCCGACATGGCTAGGAAAGCTAGA
Source organism: Actinomycetota bacterium (assembly GCA_023379725.1). GTDB lineage: Bacteria > Actinomycetota > Acidimicrobiia > Acidimicrobiales > JAMCPL01 > JAMCPL01. Next base: position 9,997 of record JAMCPC010000111.1, on the reverse strand, counting down.
GGGGTATGATAGTTCTTAGAGGCTCAGGGAGCTGGCAACGTCACGCTAT
>JAMCPC010000111.1:0-9881 GCA_023379725.1 Actinomycetota bacterium | reverse complement strand
ACACTAGTTTATTCCACCGCCCGGCATTATCATGGCACCACCATCTACCACCAGGACAGATCCGGTTATCCAGGAAGCAGCATCTGAAACCAGGAACAACGCAGATTTTGCAATATCATCAGGATCACCCAACCGCTTCAGAGGCAATCCAGCGGCAATCTTGTCTCCGTGAGGACCATCCCACAATATACGCGCAAAATCAGTCTTTACCAGTCCCGGTGCCAAGGCATTCACTCTCACCCCAGGTGACATCTCGTAAGCCATTTGCTTAGTCAGATGCACTATAGCTGCCTTGGTGACATTGTACCAGCCTATGGCAGGTTCCACCTCAAGTCCGCCAACGGACGACATATTAAGCACGCACCCACCATTATCTTTCATCCACGCATGCCAGGATAGCCTGCTCCACGTAAGAACAGCCTGCTGGTTTACTTCAACGGTCTTCGTTGCCCCCTTTTCGTCTATGTCCATTATGTTGCCAAAATACGGGTTGGTGGCGGCATTGTTCACCAAAATATCCAGCCGACCGAATGTCTCCACCGCGTCCTCGACACATGCAGATGCTTGAGTAACATCAGCTACATGAGCGGCACGCCATTCGACTCTCGTACCAAACCCAGATAATTTTTGAGCAGCATCTGCAAGTACTTCAGCTTTTCGTGACACTATCATAATATCTGCACCGGCCTCAGCCAGACGAGAGGCTATAGCAAACCCTATGCCCCTGGAACCACCTGTGACCAAAGCAGCTTTACCATCCAGTCTTATATCCATAGTCTTACCTTAGCCGACCTTCGTATAGTACGGCTAACCGTTTCACGCGACCAGCAAAAATCCATGGTTATTTGCGGGATACTCCACTAGACCTAAGGCCAGAGGATCAGCTCACACATACAGCCTGGCACAAGCGCAGTGATTGACATATTATAGAGTACATGCAGACATCACAATCCCAGTTGGAAAGTAATTCACAGACAGGAAGTACACAGGCAAACGAGGAACTCGATAGCGGAGGAACTGCTGACGACAGTATAAATATGGAAACAGTAGACCAGCCTGCGAAAGTAATGAGAATAGGGATGATGGTCAGGCAATTACTTGAAGAAGTACGCCAAGCTCCCCTGGATGAAGCAAGCCGGGTCAGAATGAAGGAAATTTACCAGACCTCGGTAGACGAACTTAGAACCGCCCTCAGTCCGGAATTGTCTCAGGAACTCAGTCGATTGTCGTTAACGTTTGGAGAAGCCGCACCATCTGAGCCTGAGCTCAGAGTAGCCCAGGCACAGTTGGTAGGATGGCTGGAAGGACTCTTCCACGGCATTCAGGCCAGCCTGGTGGCTCAGCAGATAGCGGCAAGGGCACAACTGGAGGAGATGCGCGGTAACGAACTCCCTCCCGGCTCTGGGAACGTACCATCGCACCGACCTGGCACTTACCTATAAACCGGTCGACACCGACACCAGTACGATTACAACATGTTACGACAACCAGTCGTTCTACGAATAAACCAGTAGTCTTACAAGAACCAGTCTATAATTATCTGTAATTATGACACAGACCGCTTGAAAGGATACTAGGAGGCCCGGATTGTCCAATACGCAGAGTTTTGTGCACCTGCATACCCATACCGAATACTCAATGCTGGACGGTGCCTCTCGTTTGAACGAGTTAATCAATGCCGTAGCGCAAGATGGGCAACCTGCTCTGGCTATCACTGACCATGGCAATATGTATGGAGTACTGGATTTTTACAACACGTGTATAGACAAGGGCATTACCCCTATTATCGGTATGGAAGCCTATATGGCAGCAGATTCACGGTTTGAACGACCTGTCATGCGTGGGAAAATGGATGACATGGGGGGAGAATCTGAAAAAGGTTCGAAGGTCTACTACCACCTCATCCTATTGGCAGAGAACACCCTGGGTTACAAGAATCTGATCAAAATATCGTCATATGGATCGATAGATGGAGGCTATTATTACCGCCCAAGAGTCGACTGGGAAATACTGGACAGGTACCACGAAGGGCTAAACATTACCACTGCATGTCTAGGCGGGTTAGTTCCTCAAGCATTGCTGGCTGACAATGTGCAGTTGGCTGAGCAGCTTACCGGCAGGTTGCAGGATATCTTTGGCAGGGAACACCTTTATATCGAGATACAGGATCATGGAATACCAGACCAACGGCGCATTTTACCGTACCTCATCCAGTTGAGCAAAAAAATGAGGGCACCGCTCGTAGCTACCAATGACAGTCATTATACACATAAAGAAGACGCACCATCACATGACGCGTTACTTTGCGTACAGACATCCAAGACAGTAAATGACCCAGTACGATTTAAGTTTGAAGGTTCTGAGCACTATCTGAAGACAGCAACAGAAATGAGATCTCTGTTCAAGGATGTTCCTGAGGCTTGTGACAATACACTGGAGATTGCTATGCGCTCACAAGTCACAATAGATTTTGGCTTTGACGCTCTCCCCGAATACCCAATACCCGAACATATTCAGATAAGAGAACCAACTCTATCGGACACCACCAAAAAAGACGTAACTGAGAATAGTAATGACTACCAGGCATATGCAGGCGAATATTTAAGAGAATTGACCCTAGAAGGTGCTAAACAAAGATATAAATGGCCATTGGAGAAAAACGTCGCTGAACGTATAGACTACGAGCTGTCAGTGATATCCAAAATGGGGTTCTCGTCTTATTTCCTGATAGTCGCAGACTTGGTGAGATACGCCAAACAATCAAACATCAGAGTAGGTCCAGGAAGGGGATCTGCGGCCGGTTGCTGTGTTGCGTATTGTCTGGGTATCGTCGAGCTTGATCCTATTAAATACGATCTTCTGTTCGAACGATTCCTGAACCCCGGTAGGAAACAGATGCCGGATATCGATATGGATTTCGATGAGCGCTATCGTGGCGAAATGATTGCCTATGCCGCAAGCAAATATGGTGAGGACCACGTAGCTCAAATAATTACATTCTCGACCATAAAAGCAAGAGCAGCGGTAAGAGATGCGGCGAGAGTGCTCGGTTACCCATATGCGCTCGGAGATAAGATAGCAAAGGCAATGCCCCCTCTTGTCATGGGACGAGATACCTCACTAAGTGCATGCTTCGAAAAGACCCCCGGTTATGAAGAAGGTTACGCTGCTGCCAGCGAACTTCGAGCTATGTACAACGAAGACATGGATGTCAAACGAGTAGTGGACGTAGCACGCGGGCTTGAGGGGCTTAGACGCCAGGACAGCATTCATGCTGCTGCGGTAGTAATTACGAAAGAACCATTGACCGAGTATCTACCGGTACAACGCAAACCTGAATCCGGGAGGGAGATTAGCGAGGTTCCTCTCGTTACTCAATACGAAATGCATGGGGTAGAAAAACTGGGACTCTTAAAAATGGACTTCCTGGGACTTCGCAACCTGTCAGTCATCAGCCGCACGCTGGATATCATAGAACGCACCACACAAGAACGCATCGATATAGACAATATACCACTTGACGATAGTGGAGTATACGACATGCTATGTAAGGGGAACTCTATAGGTATATTCCAACTTGAAGGAACCCAGATGCGTAGCCTGATGAGGTCCCTCCAACCGACCTGCTTCGATGACATTGCAGCTTTGGTAGCACTGTATAGGCCGGGACCAATGGCTGCCAATATGCACCGTGACTATGCAGACAGGAAAAACGGGAGATCGCCTATTGAATACCTGCATGACGACCTGCAGCCAATACTCGCCGATACTTATGGACTTATGATTTACCAGGAATCCGTCATGCGCGTGGCTCAGCGCTTTGCAGGATACTCCCTGGAAGAAGCTGACAATCTGCGTAAGGCGTGTGGCAAGAAAGACCGTGAAATGATTGCCAAAGAACGTGACAAGTTCATACATGGATGTATAGCAAACGGATATGGTGAAAAGATAGGTACTCAGCTATTTGACATCATCGAACCATTTGCCGACTATGCCTTCAATAAATCCCATTCCTACGGATATGCCCTCATAGCATACCAGAACGCCTGGCTCAAAGTTCATTATCCTGTAGAGTACATGAGCGCACTCTTGACTTCAGTCGGAGACGACAAGGATAGAACTGCTATATTGCTCTCCGAGTGCAAAGCGATGAACATAAATGTACTTGTTCCAGATATAAACCTATCACAAGAGGATTTTACTCCGTCACGACGTGATGGGACCGACTGCATACTTTTTGGCCTTGCAGCAATTAGGAATGTCGGAGCAGGAGTTACAAGAAAGATTATTGAAGAACGTGAGCTAAATGGGCATTTCAGGGATTTTTATGACTTTTGCATGAGAGTACCCTCAATGGTGCTTAGCCAGCGTGTACTGCAAGCTCTAATACCTGCCGGTGCATTCGATTCGTTTGGTTATTCACGGCAGGGCTTGCTGAACGTAGCAGAATCAATAGCCAACAAGTGCGCCAGTCAGAGAAAGGACGAAGAAGCTGGTATATCCACGATATTTTCCATGATGGACAGTGATGAAGACGATAGCCTATTGTACGACATCAGGTCAATAGAGATACCCAAAGAAGAGATGGAGCATTCAAGAAAGTTGGCCAAGGAAAAAGAGATGCTCGGACTTTATGTCAGCGGACACCCAATGGATGGGTTCAAAGAAGCGGCTCGAATGCTCGCCGATATGAGCATATTGGAGTTGCGAAAAGAGAGCTCCAGCGACCAAGAATTACTGGAAGAGAACGATACTCGATACTCTCTGAGTGAAGGCACTATATGCACGCTATGTGGAGTCATCACCGCCATCAAGCACAGAAAGACCAAGAAGGGAGATCCTATGGTGACCTTCGTTCTGGATGATACAACCTCATCTATAGAGGTTACGGCATTTTCGAAAGCGCTGGATACACTTGGAGAAGGCATAACAGATGACATGGTGCTTCTGGTAAAAGGCAGGGTAGACACACGTGACGACGAGTTAAAGTTGATTGCACTGGAGATGACGAATCCTCACCTCAATGCCGACAACACCAACCTGCACCTGGGCATTCCCGGTCAGTTGCTCGATCGTAACGGAGTGACCAGATTCAAAAAAATATTGAAGGAGTATCCAGGCACAGAACGCGTGGTACTACATGTGGAAGATAAGTCATTCCTACTTCCCGCATACTGCTCCGTAGATTCAAGAACCGGGCTATTGGGCGAGCTTATGGAATCATTCAATGGAGCAGTTACGATACTATAGCTGCAAACACAGCAAGGCAACTATGACCCCCCCCTGTTGCTTTTACATCCCCTCTCTCCATGTGCTATAGTTAAGTACAGAGCAACATGGGGTTTGAAGCTAACACAAAAGATTGTTCATTACTTAGTGATTCCGAGTTCGAAGCAATGGCACAGTTGTCTGTAGCCAAGTCGGGGATGTTCGACGTGGGGTTTCTGTCCAAGCAACGAGACGAATGGATACTCAATACAACCGTCTTTGAAGGAAAGAAGCTAAGAGCATACTCATTCTTCAGCTTGGAACGCATAGGTGGCACTCCGGCTATAATAATGGGACTTGCAGATGCCGACGGAACCGGAAAAGCAATTAAGGCAACCAATGTTCTTCTTGCTGAGCAATTCAGAAAGTCTGTTCTGGCCTTCCCTGATGAAGATGTGTTAATGTGCGCAATGTTGATGAACCCATCGGCATATACGTTGTTCAACAAGTTGCACGACGTAGTACCTCGATTGCGATACAAACCAACAGGTGAAGAGAGGGCATGGGTAAGAAGGATCGCTAAGCGATTCAATGTTGACGGATGTGTCGATGAACATACATTCAGATTGGAAGCCAGTGAGGATATGATGCTTAGCGCTGCTAATCTAACTGTTGCAACTGATGATAATGTAATCAAAGAATCTGCACCCCTTTTTGATGGTATTGACCCGTATAAGGGAGATAGGATTATCGTGTGTGGATGGGCAATGGCAGAGGATCTTGCCTCTGGAAAGCTAACCCGTACGCTTACACACAACAGCTCACGCACAACAAAAGTATAAGCAATACTTAGTGGTCTGTCCCGTAAGAGGCTCAGCGGATAGGCAGGTTGGATCAGGGAGTCGTTCATCCGGGCGAGCAGGGGAAGGCGGAGAAGGAGGGGCAGGCTGGAGTGCCTGTCCGACGACGACAACGCAATCATGCGAAATCCGGGGGGCGGTGCGCCCGAGATGCCTATCCGCTGAGTCTCTAGATAATCATGGATCCCCGCCGATCAGATAACACTCCTAGCGGCGCATCTGATCAAGTTGCAATAACTGCCGAGATCGTTTTATAGCAATTCCCATTATATGGCGGCTGTAACGTAGTAAGCAGGTAATACGGCCTCTTCCCTGTAATAAGCTCTACATCCTTACCCTCGATGGTTCCATCCGGTCTCTCTTTCAAATAAGCCTTTACACTCTTATCCGATACCGGCATCATCATATCCACATCAGAGGTCGTCAAGCGTGCCCAAGATGTCCCATCGTCGCGTAGAAACAACATAATATAGGATGGCCTTTTCAGTAAAATCACCGAAGGGTAATCCCCAGTGAAATCCCAGTACGGTATAGACCATCCGGCAAAACCAAACAAGGCACGGGTCAAGGGTATGGATATCTCTTCAAGTAGCTTCCTTCCACGCCGGCGTGCCAACACGCCATATGACTCAATCTCGCCAGAAACAGTGATAATGTCAGGAAACGTAGAGTCTCCTACGTATGGTGTGCCATGTCGCATAAGAGATAAGACCTGCAACCTGTCGCTTGGCTGGCGTATTTTACCTCCTGCCGGTCGTTCCACGGTATGCTCTGGAATACCCAACTCCGCTTCGGTAGGAGCTGACAACTGCCCTCTGTGATCGTCCTGACCGTAAACGTCATAATTACTTCCGGCTATCCTCGTGCGTACCATGCTCTTACGAAATAAATCTATTCCTAACACCTCTTCAGAGGAGATCTTCAAGCCCGCCATTAAGATATTACCTGGATGCCTTCTGTGCTCCAGACGAAGCCGTCTATCGCTCATCTTTCTGTTACCTGCTGTCCGTTTCATTTGCTTGGGACTCTCACTATTATTTCGCGCTCCAATCATGTTCAGGTTTAATTGTACACGCGCACCGCCATTAATAATATTATCCTTGCAGATAATATTTATACCCGTTATGGGAATTATTATAATGCTTCGCGCGTTGTAATAAATAGAAAGAAGTATATAAGAACGATATTGAAAGAAACAGTATTTAGTAGAGGAGATAGTATCCATCATGAATAAGCAACAATTAGGAACGGGCGATTCAATGCACACCTTTCTGAGCAGTCTTGATAAATACCCAATGGCTTCACTTGAAGAGCAAGATGACTTGGTACGCAAAATTGCCGCTGGTGATCAGGATGCGAAGAACCGCATGGTAGAAGCCAACTTAAGACTGGTAATTCACTGGGCACGGCGTTACCAAAATCGCGGCGTAGAACTGGCCGATCTCGTGCAAGAAGGCACTTTTGGCCTTATGCGCGCAGTCGAGAAGTTTGACTTCCATAAAGGCTTTAGATTCTCTACATATGCCAGCTGGTGGATCAGGCAATCGCTACAGCGCGTCATACAAAGCCAGTCAAACGCTATAAGGCTACCCATGGAAGTAGCTGAACATGCCCATAAAATAGACATGGCATCCTGGAATATAACATCGAATGGACAGGAACGACCTTCTGACGAATTAATAGCTTCCGAAACAGGCACAAGCGTAGAAAATGTCAAGAAACTAAGCAATCTGGCTCGTGTCGTTGCAAGTATAGATCAGCCTACCGGTGATGATACCGGTACGACGATTGGAGAGTTACTCAAGGATCAGTATACAAGTGATTTTGAGAACTCGGTAGAAGTGGACATTCTTTTTGATGAGATAAGAGATGCAATAGAAAAGCTACCCGAGCCTGAAAGGGATGTCATCGTTCTACGCTATGCCTTGGATGGCGGCAAACCTGCATCACTTCAAAGATGCGCCAGTGAACTGAGCATGGGTGTCCGGCGAGTAAGAGCACTTGAAAAACGAGCGCTGGAATCTCTTGCCTCTATCCCGGCTATTACCGAGGCATACCGAGCAGCCTAACCTAAATCTTCAAGACTGCTCTGGCGCGTATTTCACCGTGCTTTAGCTTGCTCAGGACCTCTGGCGCCTCTTCCAAAGAAAATACGTCACAGACCGGCTTTACTCTCCCCTGGGCAGCCAATTTCAACACATCATTCATTCTATGCCGCGGGCCTATTACTGACCCTACTATCTTCTTCTCGTCAGCAAAGAGGAATCTCCCCAGGTCGACCTGCACACCCACTACCACCGTTCCTCCTGGTCTGGTAGCATCTATGGCTTGACGAACCACCTCATCTGCGGGGGCAAAGACGATACTCGCGTCTACTCCCCCCATCGTTTTGATTGCATCTACGGCATCTACCTCGGCTGCATTGATTACCTGATTGACGCCGAGAGTACTGGCAACATTCCCGTGTACGACACTTCTAGTAACTGCTATTACCTCTGCACCAGTCAGGACAGCAAACTCCAGTACCATATGACCGACACCACCTATCCCAAAGACCGCAACACGCTTACCAGGAGACAGAGAAGCTCTGAAAACAGCAGAGTAAGCAGTAATACCTGGACAAAAAAGCGGTGCAGCCTCGACATCGCCTATCTCATCTGGCACTGGATAACAATGCAGTGCTTTGGCCAACATATACTCTGCATAGCCACCATGGACAGTCTCACCTGTGATATCTTTGTCTTGACAACGCTGCTCCTCTCCCGACAGACAGTATTCACAATGCCCGCAAGTCCTCCATAACGGCTGAACACCAACTCTCTGACCCAGATGTAGCCAATCCACTCCTGGTCCGAGTGAATCAATCACTCCAACTACTTCATGACCAGGGATAATCGGTAAAAAGGCGGGGACTCCACCATCTACCCAGTCGCCCTCTATCATATGGAGGTTCGAGTGGCATACGCCACAAGTCGACACCTTCATTACCACCTCACCTGGACCGGCTACGGGTTTATCGACTTCTCCAAGCCTCAAGACAGAATCTTCGACAGGTCCGGTACGGTCAAGAATTACAGCTCGCATAATCCATCCTTTCGCTCAAAAGGTTACAGAAACAAGCATATATCACTCCACCACTTCTTCGCATCCAACCAGTGGTCTGTCCTGTAAGAGGCTCAGCGAATAGGCAGGTTAGATCAGAGAGCCGTTCATCCGGGCGAGTAGGGCAAGGCGGAGAAGGAGAGACAGGCTGGAGTGCCTGCCCGACGACGACAAACCATAACCGGCTTACGCCACAGGTCATGGCTACCGATTGTCATGCGAAGTATGGGGGGCGACAAGCCCGAGATGCCTATCCGCTGAGCCTCTAAATAGCGTGACGTTATCCAGCTAGTCAGGGGCATCATCCAGCTGGCGGGAACCCATGGTTATTTGAGGTACAGACCACTAGGGAGAGAGTATATGCCCATGAAACGTCAGCGCGCTCATAATGATGAGCAGGACTATCTCGCTTGACAGAAATATCGAAAGAGACCTTCCCTTCAGATACTGCGCCCATACTATGATAGCCGGGAATGTAACGATCAATATACGAGCGTTTGGCGGGGTGCGAATTGACCACAGGGTAATCAACCCGATACCTGCAACCCATGCCAGTACCTCCATAGGTGGCCGAGGAACGCGGCGTATCATCACGATAAACGCTAGAATCAGGAAAATAGCACCTACAACACCGCTCACAAAATCCAAGTTGATTGAGTGCTGCGATATAAATCTGGTGGGATGTGTCGTAATGCCTGCCAACACATGATA
>JAMCPC010000110.1 GCA_023379725.1 Actinomycetota bacterium | reverse complement strand
TAGCTTAATCTGCCATGGTGCAGGTCAAACGCTCGCGTATTACCGCTTATGTACACAATCCAGCAAAAACCGCCAGTCGCCTAATAATATAATATTAGAGTAAGACGTAGCGTCTATTCTGTGGATTTATTTCCAGCTGTATCCGTTTTGTCCTGCTCAGCTTCGTTGCCCTTGCTTCCTTCTTCTACTGCCTTTTTGAACTCATGTGAAGCGGAACCAAGAGATCTGGCAAGCTTTGGCAACTGACTGCCTCCGAATAATAGCAATACCGCAAGTAAGAGTACTACGATTATATCAGGACCAAATATATCAGCAATTAGTATTCCGTGCATACTTGACCTCCTTTGCTTGAACCTTCAAGCTATTCGATACATATTATACACCATTATTGCAGATCCTGCGGACTCAGTGATATCGGTACTTTCCCGTACGTAATCGTTCTTCCGTACCGACTGGTTATTTCCCCTGCCAATTCGGCTTACGCTTCTCTGCAAATGCAGTGGGGCCTTCTATGGCATCTGCCGAGGTGAACACAACCCCTACTGCTTCACTGTTCAGCTTCCAGCCTTCTTCTTCTGTCATATAAAGTGACTCTCTGACTACCTTCTTTGACCACCGTACCGCCAGTGGTGCATTTTCCGCAATAGCATTTGCAAGCCCTATAGCCTCATCCATTAGACGATCTGCCGGTACTACCCTATTCACCAAACCAAGCTCTCTGGCCCTGGACGCAGTTACAGGTTCTCCAGTCATCGACAGCTCCAGAGCAAATGCCAAAGGAATTCTTCGCTGAAGTCTAATGAGTCCACCCGCACCAGCTATCAGTCCACGTTTCACTTCCGGTATGCCGAAAGTGGCATGCTCAGCGGCCACGACCAGATCACAGGCTAACGCTATTTCGCAGCCACCTCCAAGTGCTGAGCCATTTACGGCTGCTATAATCGGCTTGGGAAAGTCTCTCTGAACTATACCGGCAAAGCCTCCCTTGGCTCCCACGATAGCAGCCCCTTCCCCGGCTGCAAAGGCCTTGAGATCCATTCCTGCTGAAAATGACTTATCTCCTGCACCAGTAAGAATGACCACCCAGGCATCATCGGAGTCGGCAATCTCGTCGAATGCCTCCGACAGGCCTGCTGTCACCTCGCCATTGACGGCATTTCTTGCTTCAGGTCGGTTGATCATAAGTATCTCTACATGACCCTTACGATCTCGTTCTACTACCGGCACCAGTCGTTACCTCCTATCAAGTGTATTATATTAAATGGCATACAGGCGGCGTTCCCTGTACAGCTACTTCCTTACCAACGAGATTTACGCCACTCAATCCCGCTAATTCATCCAATGAGATAGTACCAACTACACGCTGGCCACTGCCAAGAGTTACTACCACTGGCGCGGATTCTGGGTTACCCGCTGCATCGACTATAATAGTGGATGCAACTACCGTACCGACCTCTTCCGTATCGACACCTTCTACGACTGCAATCTCACCGGCATCTATTCTAGCCTGAGCATCCGCGACATCACCTCTTACCCAGCCATTCACCGGTGGCGAATCACTGTATATTCCTATCGAGTGCTTGGTTGCATACCAACCCAAACCTGATACAAGCCCAACGCCACCCGATTCTTTAAGCCTATCTGCCATAGTAGCTATAGCATGGAGGGTATAGTTGTTGCCAGGCCCCCCAAAGTACGGCAGACCGCCGGTAACCGTAAGTCCTCTTGAATCATCAAGACCAATCCCCAATGCATTACAGGCCAACTCTACTGCACAAGGGAAACAGGAATACAGGTCAAATAAAGATATATCATCTATTGAAACATTTGCAGCGTCAAGTGCGGCACGTCCAGCCTCTCGGATACCCTGTGACACTCCGGGATCGGGCCTGGAAGATGGGTACCATACATCGTTTACGTCCGCACCCGACCAACAATAGATAGCTGATTCAGCTAGACCGCACTCACGAGCTACCGCCAATGATGTCACTATCACACAAGCAGCTTGGTTCACATCTATAAAGGCCGACATAAGCTTTGGATACGGCTCTGCTATCAGACGGTTTTGTGGTGTAATAGTGTACAGCTCCTGCGGGGAACGTACTTGAGGAAACCAGGCGAATGGGTGCTTGGCCGCAACCTCGCTGAAGGAAGATAGAAATCCTGCAATAAATTCACGTTGCTCTTGGTATGTCCTTTGTGCCCTACTAGCAAGTACACTTTCGAACATCGGATAAATATGTACCGGAGCAATCAGCCCGGCAGCCAGCTCGTTGGAGGATACCCCGGCTCTTGGATCACCAACTACGTTATCAGGAACGCTGTTACGAGCCGACACATCAGTATCATCAGAAGCCATGCCACCTGGATCGGTCGTAGTGCTACCTGCACCAGCTGTGCCGGGAACTACCGTAGATGGAGGAGGTTCTATGCCCTGTTCACGCAACTTTCGCCGCATCTTCTGGGTATGTTGCGCCTCGGCTCCGGCAATCATAACCGCTCTGGCATTCCCCGATGCTATCTCATCTGCCGCACGGCTAATCAACCATTGAGGAAAATTTCCACCTACCTGAGTGATCTCAGTGTGTTGCGGTGATATGTGAAACCTCTCTGCCAGATCAGTTGCTGGTGACGGCGAAATTTTCGACATTATCCCCACCACCGACACCCTGTCAATACGATTGGCCAGCGGACCGGTTCCATCCAATGCAGATGCAGTAGCCCGATTCATCAGCTCCGCCGCTCCAACCAGCTCTTCTTTCTCAGTAGCCTGAGCATAAGCTACTATGACTGGTAACCGTTCACTGTCAAATACCATCTCTACCTAACCTAACCTCTCATGATAAATCTTTAACGGGGGAGCAATCCATTTAATACGAAAGAAACCACAAAATCGGCCACTACGTCTGCCGCTAACCCATCATCAGTTACGAGTCTTCTGTGTGCTACCTGACCAACCAGAGATACAACGCAAAATGCAACCATGCGCGGAGGCGCCTCGATTATCTTGCCATTTTTCTGGGCTTCTTTGACCATGACCTCAATGTCACTTATAAACCCTTCGTAGATGTAAAAAAGATGCTTCTCGAAACGATCTCCCAGGGCATAGGAATCCCTGAAAAGCAGCTTCACTACAGCTCTGTCTGATTCAAAGAATTCCAGGGTTGTCTTAACGGCTGCCTGCAGAGGTGCAAGTTCGGAATGACCTGTAGAGGCCTGTGTTATAGCGTTGGTCACATGATCGCGCAACTGCTGCTCTTCGTTTTCCATAAGAGCATGGAACAACGCCTCCTTCGAGTCGAAGTACCAGTAAATAGAGCCGTATGACAACTTGGCAACTTTGGCAATATCTGCAATAGTAGTAGCCTGGTATCCACTCTTTGCAAATACTTCTTTTGCCGCTGCGAGAATATCGTTTCTGCGTCCCTCTTTTTCTTCCTCACTGACTGCACGTTTTACCACCCTGGCGGGCCGTTTACGCGCTGGAACTATGGCAGTAGACATGTAGCCCAGTTTAGCAGATTCGTATCAGCAGTTCAATTTAATGACTGACCAATCAGTCAATCTGTCACCCAGAGAAGCTCCCTTCCATGATTTACCGTCCCGCGGTCGTTCAGAGCGACAGCCGACAACGTGTGCCAGGACCTGTAGTGCGATCGAAAGGTTGCACATGGTGCAACGCAACTCCTTACCACGGATATATTGCATCCAGGCTCTGACTCACGCTGGTCACCGATTTTCCAGCTAATCAGCTCCCGCGAATACTCAGCCTGTTCGTCCGCATCCTGGCACCTATTTTTCTTCCAAGCCGTAGCCACAATGGATAGGTAGCAAATAATACCACCGACATAACATGCTTCGATGACGGCATTTTTTCGTCGCTCAGTGGCAGTACCCCGGAATTGAACATAAAATCTCGACCGCTCTTTTCTCCGAAGAATTCCCAGAACTTCCTAACCCATCCCAAATTGAAATAGAGAGATATGGATACTACCAAAAATACAAGTAGAACTCCCAGCTCCAATTTCTTAGCCGTATCTTCATCCGATATAACAGAATCTATTGCCACTCCTGAAGCTACCAGCATTGGTGGATCCGCTAAAAAACTCATCCTATCTCTACCTCCTTACTATTTATATACACACATGTCTGGGTACCATTCCCGGTATTCTCAGCTGCACTACCTGTCCTGTCGTGTCCAGGCCTGTAGAGCAAGTCTAACCCTATTTTTACAGCTTTGGCAAGCCATGATGGTACGGGTAGCCATGAGGGTTCTCTGGAAAATCCAAAACGATCCTCTGCCACCGACTTTAGATGAGCCATCTCTCTAAGTCCTTCGGGGCCATGAGATCTACCAAAACCAGAATCTCCTATACCTCCAAAAGGAAGTGACGGTATACCGTATGAGATCATTACGTCATTGACACATACATTCCCGGAGCGCAGTCCAGCTACCAGTTTGTCAATTACACGGCGATCCTTTGCAAAAATTGAAGCATTCAGCCCGTATTGACTGTCATTTGCCAATCTCAATGCTTCATCTTCATTCTCTACCTTCATTATGGGCAACAGCGGACCGAAGGTCTCCTCTCTCATGACCGCCATAGAATGATCCACCTCAAGAAGTACGGTAGGCTCCATTGATGGCCTTCCTCCCACATCTACATGACCGCCACCACATACCACTTTGGCACCGCGTTCTATGGCATCGGCCAAGTGATTGTCAATAATGTCGAGCTGCCCCTTATGGATTACGGCTCCTACGTCGTCACTTGGAGCAGTCCCCTGATGCAACTTGGCGGTAAGTGAGATGACTTTGTCGACGAATTCATCGTATACCTCCTTTACTACATATACACGCTCGGTTGCCATGCACGTCTGCCCGCAGTTGGTAAAGGCTCCCCAGACACAAGCACGTGCAGCCCTATCCAGATTGGCATCTTTGCATACGATAAAAGGATCCTTTCCTCCCAGCTCCAGCACGACTGGAGTAAGGCTGTCCGACGCAGCACGCATTACGGCTTTGCCACTCCTGACTGATCCAGTAAAGGCTATCTTGTCCACACCAGAACGCACCAACGCCTCACCCGTAGGACCATGCCCGGTAATCACCTGTACCAGCCCTTCAGGTGCACCAGCTTTTGCTACCAAGCCCCCTATCAATATCCCCGTCTTGGGAGTGTACTCAGACGGCTTGAGTATTACTGCATTTCCTGCCGCCAGTGCGGTTGCCACAGGCCCCAACGCCAGCACCAGTGGATAATTCCAAGGGCTGATTACCCCTATGACCCCGAGTGGCTCATATCGTTTGTACCCTCGCTTGTTAATCAGCAGACCTGGATATACAGATCTAGTTTTCAGTATTGAAGCGGCATGCGATGCATAGTAACTAAGTACCTCACAACTCACCACCACTTCACTTACGACTGCTTCAGTGACCACCTTACCGGTCTCTTCAATCATCGTATCCACGATTTCATCCATATTTCGTAGGAGTTGCGAGCGAATTGCACGCAACAGCTTTGAGCGCTCTGTGCCAGGTACCTCTTTCCAGTACTCGTAAGCATTGCGCGCTATTTTGACGGCAGAGGCAACAGTATCCTCAGAGGAGTCCTCCCTGGCCAATATCTCCAATGTCTGTGTATCTAGTAAGCTACCCATTATCTACCTACCTTTTGTATGGTAATTTTATCCTTCCAACCTATGCCTTTGACATCCTCGTCTGCCTAAACGGCCGGGCTTGTGTTCGCGGATCAGTCAAGACATCACTCCTGCATTAATATTGGCATTACCCAGCAGTCTGTTCCGCCTCACGATCGACCACATCATGGCCTTGTCCCTATCTCTGCATGGGCAGTACCTTGGAGCATCCATTGATGATAAGTCTCCCACCCAAAAAGACTTGTCCTTCTCTCCAATAATATACTTGCATCTGAAAGTTCACAGTTTGTACACGTAGCCGATGAGCCATCAGGATCTTTATAGGGAACCGCTATAGATTCTTTATCGGGAATAGTAATCTCAGCTCTCATCCTCCAACGCCCCAATGTCCCCCTTATCGACCATGTAGGTAACTTCAGTGATGTTCTGAACATGAGTGCTGCTGCCATAGGATCATTCGGCCAATCAACTCCTCCCAGGCGTAGCTGCACAAGGGTAAAGGGGGGAAGGGAGGATAATCCTGGCCGGGTTGGCGTTGCTGCTACTA
>JAMCPC010000109.1 GCA_023379725.1 Actinomycetota bacterium | reverse complement strand
GGTATCTTGTCTGTACTGTTCCGGCTCATGATGCATATGGAGTGGCTCCTGTGAGTGCTGCTCACGGGACTTCTGTGAATCTTGCTGTATGTCCTGCCGTATGTCCTGTAAATCTTGTGGCTCCTGCTGTGGGTCAAGTTGTTCGGGCTGAGGCAATGGGCTTGCGGCGGGGTAAGGTATGTCCTGAGAAACATTGCCGTTGGCGATATCGCTCGCTGCAGTTGGGGTTGGGTCATTTGGCTGAGTAGTTGGGGTTCGGTACTCGGGCTGAGGAGTTGGTCTGGGATAATTGGAATGGCCGGCAGGAGTGCTGGTTGCAGCAGAAGGAGCACTGATTGTACCGGCAGGAGTAGTAGCGGCAATGGGATGACCGGCAGGAGTAGTACCAGCAGGAGTAGTAGCGGCAGGAGTATCGTCTACTGCCTTGTTACCGTATAGTATGGGGAGAACTATTTTGAAAGTCGATCCCTGTCCCTCCCTGGAGTCGACTTCTATTCGTCCACCGTGATTTGATATGGCATGCCGTACGATAGATAGGCCCAACCCAGTACCTCCCGCTTTGTGGCTACGGGATATATCTACCCGATAAAATCGTTCAAAGATACGTTCAAGATCCTTTGCGGGTATTCCGATACCGTGATCGGTGACGTGAATCTCTACCTCGGATGGGTTGTCAGGAGAGATGCGTACTGCTACGGCAACGTGACTGCCTGCATCGGAGAATTTTATTGCGTTCTCTAACAGGTTGTATACCGCTGAAGCCAACTGGCGGCGGTCCCCAAGCACTGCAATCCCTTCCTCTTCTACCTGGTCTACGGTTATTCCCTTTTGCTCTGCTGTGCTGCGTAACCTTTCTACCGCATCAGCAACGATAAAACCGATTTCAACCGGCTCACGTTGGGGCGACTCTTCGGCCTCTATGCGAGACAGATCGAGAAGGTCGTCTATGATCCTACTGACCCTGAATGCCTCTTTTTGTATTCGTGATGCAAGTCGTTTGGCAACCGTTGCATCCTCTTCGTCTACGAGGGTTTCAGCCAGGAGCCCAAGGGCACTGATCGGCGTTTTCAATTCATGGGAGACGTTAGTGACGAAATCTCTCCGTATTTCATCAATCCGATGCCTTTCGGTTACATCTTCTATGATTGCGATTACCCCTAGACTCTTACGGCCATCATCTATAACTTGTGCCCTCAGGATAAGCGATCTTTTTGGTGGGCCGTAAAGGTCTATTGTTCGTTCTTCGCTGCCCTTTTCCCAGGCGGATTGTAGGAGATTCACTACTCCCTGGGCTATGATGGCATCTCCATGTCTACCCCCCATGAGAGACATGGCCAGGTTGTTGCGGAATACCACCTGGCCGTTCACGTCACAGATCAATACTCCCTGGTCAAGAGAGTCCAATACTTTCCTGAATCTGATGGACTCTTCAGACGACTCTGATACCACTTCGGCGGCTTGTCCAGTTACCTGCTCCAAATGGTGTAGCACCGGCTCTATACCGCTTTCTCCCGGTTCCCCCGTCAGATCTACTCCAAGCCTGACAGCCAGGGCAGATAGACGCTCTTCGAGCGAACGACGCCCTGCTTTGCGTCCTAAAAATGCTGCCAGAATTATACCGGCAATCGCAACTGCGGCTATCACACTTACGATAATGGCTGTGTGTGTTTTTAGGATCAGGCCCAGCTGGACAGAGAACAGGGAGGTATGTATAGAGCGTACAAAATTGACTATATGCATGGTGCCTCCAACACTGCCGTGCACGATGCCAGACAAATTATACGACTTCATACTGTAACCCATAGTTTATAGCATGGCAGGCTTTCCGGTGAAAGTGTTGTATATGCTTTGGGCAGCACTTTCATGGGCGATCGGGGCGATCATTAAATTTTTTCCGTAAGCACTTGCATTCTGCACTGCGTGTAATATAATAGTATATAATGTAATATCATGAAAAATAGTGGAAGTAGATAAAGGAGGTTTAATGGATGTTTGCAGGATGGATTGTTGGAACAGTTAGTATGCAGCCGACCATGTCTGGACTGCCTGGGGGCTCGGTCATCCAGGGCATCACAAACGGCATAGGGGCATGGGCACTGATAGCTGCTCTGGTAGGGCTTGTGGTCGGTGCGGCGGCATGGGCACTGGGATCCCACTCTCAGAACTATCAGCAGTCATTTGTAGGAAAGCGAACGGTGCTTGTCTCAGGGCTGGCTGCTCTACTTATTGGTGCTGCGCCTGGAATAGTCAACTTCTTTTTTCAGTTGGGCGGCAAGGTGCATTGAACGTATCGTCGTATGCAGTTCTTATGGATTCGAGCAGTGATGGTGGCCGGTAATGATTAACCCTCTGAGTAGCCTTATGGGCATGGGCATCAGCGCCGGATTTGGTGCGCTGGCATCTTGGGCAAGCAGCGGTTCGGTGTGGATACTGCACGAACTTGGTAAGTTTATGTCGTACACCACTTCCCCGGAGGTGACCTCTTCCTGGTTTGGAGGAGATTACAGTACTATGGTGTATCTTGCCGTAATGGTTGTCCTGCCGATGTTCTGTATTGGTGCGATACATGCAGTGATCAGGCAGAGCCCGGCATTGCTGTTGCGGGGCTTTCTGGTGCACCTGCCGCTGGCGATCCTAATGATGTTTGTGGCGGTGCAACTGGTGCATCTGGGGCTCTCTGTTACCGATGCCCTGTCCAACGCTTTGCTAAAAAGCAGCGGATCCACCACAAAGCATTTACTTAATTCAGCCATTACCGTCTTCAGTGTAGGTTCGGCGTTCCAGGCGCCTTCGTTTGTAGTGTTCATCTTTGCAATAGTCGTAACGATATGTGGATTTATCCTGTGGATGGAACTTGTCGTCAGGGCAGCTGCAATTACGGTGGCTACGCTCTTTTTCCCTCTGGTGCTTGCGGCATTTACATGGCCTGCCCTGTCGCGTTGGTGCAGGCGACTTGCAGAGACGGTTGCGGCCCTGATCCTCTCAAAACTAGTGGTGGTGGCCATCTTGGTACTTGGAGTATCGGCAGTCGGCAGCTCCGTAGGTGGTGGCTCTTCCTACGCTGCCGGAATCACGGGCATAGCTTTACTGATTCTGGCGGTGTTTGCACCTTTCAGCCTTTTCAAGTTAATTCCCGCCATCGAGGGTAGTGCTGCCAACTATCTGGAGGGAGCGAGAGGGCGTATCACGCATACTGCCGCGGCACCGATCAGAGCCGGCAAGTTCGTTGCCGGGTTGGCGGTCACGGGAGGTGGAAGTGCGGGTGCGGGTGCGGGTGCGGGCACAGTTGCTCTGGCCGGCGCTCAAGGTTCCTCTCAGTCTCCTATGGACAAGGTTCCTTTTATTAGTAGTGGTGGAGGGATGGGGGCAGGGAGCGCAGGAATAGGCGGTGTGGGCGGTGGCAGTGGAGGTACCGGCAGTGGAGGTACAGGGGAGGGAATTGGAGGGCTTATACCAGTTTTTGAAGAGGCAGAGGAGAGGGGCATACCGGCAGGCATGGTAAAAGATACGATAATGAATCTTAGATCTCAGGGAACTCCGGAAGGAGACATTCCGGCTATCGCATTGTCGAGAGTCAGGGAGCATGATCGCATCTCGTCAGGAGTGTCATCGGGAGCACCGTCAGGAGTGCTATCAGGAGTACCGTCAGGAGTACCGGATGGAGGTGTCGTGCATGAGTAAGACTGCCCAGGGACAGGAACAGAGGCGCTTGACCCATGTATTCAGTCCTCCGGAGCGAAGGGGCTTTATAGCTGGATGGCGAGGTGGCCAGCTTGCATCTGTAGCATCAGGTCTATTGATTGGCATGGTGATACTACGCGTATACCCCAATGTTGCCGGTCTACTTATTGCTCTTGGTGCAGCGTGTCTCTCTATAGCAATAGCGGCAGTGCCCATTTATGGTCTGGCAGCTGAAGAGTGGCTTCCCTCCGTCATTAGATATCTCGTGATGTGTGTGCAATGCAACGGCAGGAGGCTTTCCGCTGTTCCCGGACGTGGAAACCTGATTACCATTGATGGCAACGATTCGATGGTGGATTCCTCAAAGTACCCTGTTCATTACAGTGTAGGTTCTCGTGTGGGAGGTCTTCTGTCCAGCAACTATCCATTAGATCGCTATAGGATATTAGATGTACGTTCTGGCGGAACTGGAAGTACGCCTGGGTTGGCTGTAAGTGCATCGAGTGACTTTGGCGGCGGGGATCAAAGTATCGGTATAGTGTATGATCAGCTACGCTCTACCTATACTACTGCCTTCAGCCTTATGCCACATGGGTTTTTGCTTGATGACCCCGAAACGCAGCAACAGAAGGTTCAATCGTGGGCTTTTGCACTTGCCTCTCTGGCGCGAGAGGGTTCACCAGTCTATAGAGTCCAGTGGGTAGTGCGTTCTCTCTCGGGGGCCAGCCTGGATACCAGGCGTTATTACGAGTCGAGGAGGACTCTCGACGCAGGGATTAAAGGATATGAATCCTATGAGGAGCTACTTGGAGGAATTGCCTCGCAGGCTCGCCGTTATCAGATATACATTGCGTTGACTATGCGGGCAGGCTCATCATGGAGGGGACAGGGAGGAGGCCATTTTGAGTTCCTTCGAAACAAACGCCACGGCAGTTCAGCGCGATCCAATGAAGAGAAAATATGTACCGAATTACTGAGAGAGGTGGCCGCTTTCAAGCGCAAGCTACTGGATGCCGGCGAAGAGGCGGGAGCGATATTCGATCCGGAGTCATATCGTAGATGTATACATACTGGCTGGGAGTATGGCGATGATGGCATGCACAATTATGGTTCTGTCACTGGCAGGCAGGCAGGAGTTCAATGTGGGACATGGCCATGGCCAGCTGCAGTAGAGGAGCACTGGGACTGCATCCATGCAGAGTCTGGATGGCATACCTCCTATTGGGTGTCGCAGTGGCCCAGGATAGCGGTACCGTCTGACTTCCTGTCCCCGGTACTTCTTCAAGCCGGAGCGTACTTTAACTTCTCCGTGGTGATGGAGCCGGTGGCACCGTTAAAAGCTATGCGCCAAGTTGCACAGGCCAGGACGACCTACCTGGCTGACCAGGAATTGCGGAGAAAGGGTGGTTTTCTCCATACGGACAAGCAGAGGAGAGAGCATCAAGCACTGCTTCAAAGGGAGCAGGAGTTGGGGGAAGGACATGCCCAGTTCCGGTTTTGTGGCTATGCAAGAGTATCTGCCGGATCGGCGGATGAGCTTAGTGATGCCAGGCATCGTTTTGAACAAGCTGCTGGTCAGGCCGGTATTGATTGCAGGAAATTATATGGACGGCAATTGGATGCCCTTTCCTATACTCTTCCACTTGGAGAGGGGCTGGATTAGATGCCTATTACTCCGTGTCATGTGGCGACCACTAAGCAACTTTCTGGAGCATATCCGTTCTTATGCGAATCCGGGCTCAAGGCACGGGGAGTCGTAATTGGGCAGGATCTACTGGGAGGTCCGTTCTGCTTCGACCCATTTGAACTATACGATCAGGGAGTCATCAGCAACCCAAATATGGTTGTAATGGGGCAACTCGGAAAGGGGAAAAGCTCTCTTGTAAAGACCTACCTGTGGCGGCAGGGGATATTTGGAAGGAGATGCTGGGTTATAGATCCAAAGGGGGAATACGGTGAGTTGGCGGCCTGTTTCGGTATACGGCCTATTTATTTACGTCCGGGAGGTTCCATAAGACTGAACCCGCTGGAGGATCCCTATGTCGGTGAAAATGACAGGAGCGGAACGGTTACCGCAAGGCGCGTAGAATTACTGGCTGCGATTGTATCTGCATCGCTACAGCATACACTGCTTCCAAGCGAGATGACGTCTATAGAGATGGCTATTCGTGACGTAGAGAGCAGGCATAAGCAGCCTGTCATCCCTCATGTGGTAGAAGCGCTTCTGTCGCCCAGCTATGCAAGTGCCACCATGCTGCGTACTACCGTTACGGAGTTGGCGGAGGATGGTAGGCAGGTAGCACTTGAACTTAGGCGCTTGGTTACTGGAGATATGTTTGGCATGTTTGATGCCCCTACGACTGGTGGCGTATCGTTGGATGCACCGTTGGTAGTGCTGGACATGTCGGCTATATATGGCTCTGATGCGTTGGGGATTCTGATGTCTTGTGCGATGGCCTGGCTGCAGGGCATAGTCGACAAACTGAGTCTGGCGGCACCAGGTAGTTCACAGATTATCCTGGTGGTGGATGAGGCATGGGCGGTGCTGAAAAATCCTGCCGCAGCAAGGTGGTTGCAATCATCGTGGAAACTGGCCAGAGCAAAGGGGGTGTCGAATATTGCGGTGGTGCATCGCGCATCGGATTTGGCGGCAGTAGGCTCAGCTGGGGCTGAGCAGATAGAGCTTGCGAAGGGGCTCCTTTCGGATTCCGAGACGAGGGTAATCTATACGCAGCCGCCGGGCGAGGTTGCACTTGCTGGGGAGTTAATGGGAATGACGCCGGTGGAGGAGGAGATCATAAGGAAACTTGGCAGAGGTATAGCGCTATGGAAAGTCGGTCAACGCTCATTCCTGGTACGTCACCTGGTATCCACTACCGAGCAGCAGTTTATCCAGACGGATCAACGTATGGGTGTAGGCGTCAGGCAGTACGGCACCTCTTTCCCGGCTAGCCCGCAGTTTATCCAGACCGATCAGCCTATGGACATAGGGGCATAATGAGATGTATCTGATAGTGGCACTTGGTGTCATTATTTTTATATTGGCAATAGTAGCTCGACCATACTATAGCGGGTCAGGCGTGTCATCCAGAGAGCGTAATGGGAGAGTCAGCAGTGGCCATTCTCTCGATACTTTTCCTGGAATGGCACGATATAATAGGAAAAGTTCACCATTTGGAGGGGATTGGAACATGCTATTTCGATTTCTTCGTACTGCTCCTGGAGGCTATTCCACGTCGCCTGCTCGATGGGCACGGCTTCAAGATATACGCCACCTGGTAGTAAAGTCGCCGATGCCGGGAAGGATTGTGCTTGGCGAGATCAGAGGTATTTCGAGCAATAAATTACTTGCAGCGGAGTGCGGGCATTCGCTTATGGTAGTAGGTCCTACCCAGAGCGGAAAGACAACCAGGTTGGCCATTCCCGCAGTACTTGATTGGCAAGGTCCGGTACTGGTAGCTTCAGTCAAATCAGATGTAGCGATGAATACACTCGCCGAGCGTTCCCGGCAGGGTGATGTATGGATATATGATCCAACGCTGTCCAGTGGGCTTTCAGGCAGCGAGTGGGTCGGCAGTATCTGTGGGTGGTCACCTCTGGTGAACTGCCGAGATTGGCAGGGGGCCAGGAAGATGGCGCGGATGCTGACCGATACATCCAAGAGTGCGATGACCGGTATGAATGACGCAGATTTCTGGCATTTGACAGCGATGAAACTGATCGCTCCATTGCTTTTTGCTGCCGCCAGGACTGATCGTACGATGGCTGATGTCATACGATGGTTGGATCGTCAGGAGGTAGGTGAAGTGGCCGATATTCTCGATTCGGCTGGGGTGCAAGAGGCCTGCGATGCGGCAGAAGCTACCTGGAAGAGAGAGGAACGCCAACGCAGCTCCATATATACTACAGCCGAGACTATCCTGGAGGTATTTTACGATCCTGATGTAGCCCAATCAGAGAGAATAGGGCACTACAAGGGGATACCTGATCCACGAACATTTATATCCAGTAGGGATACGTTGTATCTATGTGCACCCGCACATGATCAGCGTCGCTGCCGGACGTTGATGGCAGCCGTGGTGACCAATATTGTCCGGGCGGCATACGAGGTTGCGCTTGCCGGAGGCCATCCTCTCAATCCATCTCTACTTGTTGTCATAGACGAAGCTGCCAACGTAGCACCCTTAGCTGACCTCGACGAACTGGCATCTACAGCTGCTGGCCATGGAGTACAGCTTGTCACCATCTGGCAGGATCTGGCGCAGCTGAATGCCCGTTACGCTGTAAGGGCGGCAAGTGTGATCAATAATCATCGTGCAAAGTTGTTCTGTTCAGGGATATCCGATGTTGCTACTCTGGAGCACGCAGGTCAATTGGTAGGAGAGGCTGATGTGTTGTCGACGAGCAACACTTATGACAGGCATGGTTACAGTGGTCGTACTCACTCCAGTACTTACCGGCGATTGCTTCCCGGCGATGCATTGCGCAGGATGCCGCCTGGCCAGGCAGTTCTTGTATACGGTAGTTTACCACCTGCTATGATACAATTACGAGAGCCTGAGTATGGCTATCGATCGAGATATGGTGCGGTGAGCGGCCAGGGCATGATACGCTCAGCGAGAAGAGCTATATCCAGAAGAACATCCTCTCTGTGATGTCGAGCCATTACCTGCAGGCCTACGGGCAAGCCATTGTGGAATCCGGCAGGTATGGAAATGGCCGGGTTACCTTCCATGTTGGCGGGTATGGTCAATGCCCCGTTATTGGCTAGAGCACCTTCAAAGCCCAGCTCCGATATGAGATCCCTGCCTTCGATGGCGGTAGGCACGGGTCCGGTCGCTGCAAATGCCGTATCGGGATTGGTGGCAGAGAAAATGAGATCTGCCTGGTCAAATAGCTCTGCCATGGTTTCCGAGAGTACTACCCTGCTGGTCTCTGCTGCAGCGGCAGTCTTTAGATCGTAGTGGTTGTAGGCTATGTTCATACCGAATTGGAGTTCAGGAATGAGGTCGTGTTCGCATTCGGGATAGAAGTCAGCCAATTCTGCCATCAAAGTGACAAGGTTGGACATTGCCCATTCCATGCCCAGAGGGGGCAGCGTGACAGCAACATCCACCCTTTTGAGCCCCGCTTCCTTTATAAGCAATTCAGCCGCATTCTCGACTAAAGCGGCAGTCGATGAAGCTACTATGGCGCAACCCAGGTCGACCGAGATGGCTGCTGTCAGCCCGGCGAGATCATGGCTGCCAAGTCCAGATTCGTATCCCTCTACTTTGGGCAAGCTGAGGTTGTCATGTGAATCGTATCCATTGCATACATCCAAAAAGCGAGCAGTATCTCTTACAGATCTTGTCAGGCATCCCAGAGTTACCGTCATGGGGAACTGCCCACACTGGGGGCCTTTGGGTATTCTGCCGTAGGTCGTCTTAAGCCCTACCAGTCCTGTGAATCCAGCCGGAATCCTGATTGATCCTCCTCCGTCGCCCCCGGTAGATATAGGCAACAGACCTCCTGCTACCGCAGCAGCAGCACCACCTGATGAGCCTCCGGGAGTAGTATCTGTGTTCCACGGATTTCGTGTGGTGCCGTGTATGGGGGTGCTGGTATAGTTGACTGCGCCAAACTCACTTGCTGTAGTCTGTGCCGTCAGTATCCCTCCAGCATCGGCAATCCGATCGACGTAAGTGGATGACCAGGTAGTCGTATTGTCTTTGAATACCAACGACGCCTCGGTATATGGCCATCCTGCTACATGATCAAGTTCTTTTACTCCGAAGGGTACTCCTCCAAACGGAAGTAATATATCGGCTCTGGTTGCTTGTTCTAATGCCCTCTCTGTATCTATGTATGAAGCGGCATTAAGATCCGAATGCTCCAGTGCGTGGATGCTTGCCTGTACAGCCTCGACAGGAGAGAGTTCCTTTTTTCTGTAGGCATCGACGAGAGAGCAGGCATCTCCCACCCATGCTCTGTCCAAGTTACCTTCCATCTTCATCAGACCTCCTTATCCTTAACCGGTCATAGTCCAGCATTTCTGGCTTCTCAGTGGCACTATGAGATCATTGTAGGCCGTCGCAGAGCATTCCGTTAGATCATTCCGTTGCAGACATAGTCATAGGCATGATCTGTAACCTGCAACATAGACATAACCACCAACTACCAACCTGCAACCTACAGCCTGCAACTACCAACCTGCAACGTAGACATAACCACCAACTTGCAACGCATATAACGATAATCCAGTTTGGTAAGGTTCGTCCACTCCATAGGACACAACGCCAATGTTTAAAGACACAACACCAATGTTTATTAGTACGGGGGTTGTAACGGCAGCTCTTAACACGCGAAGAATATGCGCAGATAGTGGTTATGCACACAGTGTGCGCGCGATTAGAGTTATTATGCTGTAATACAACAAAAAGAATTGTACATATCATCAATATTACCTGTCAGTAGGGCTTGACATTTACAAATTATTTCGTATAATTGATACTGATAGATGTGTCAACACTCTGATTGGTTGGTTATGTGATGAGCAAGGGAGGCAGTAATGCGCAAACTGTGGCAAGGACAAGTATTTAGGACGCTTCATCCAGGTGGGGCTATACATGTAGGTAAGGCGGCGATAGTCTTGGCATCAGTTGCTCTGGTTGCCAGTGCGTGCTCTACTTTGGGTATCGGATTGGGAGGTAGTTCGTCTGCACCCACGGTGAGTTCTATATCGCCAAACAGCGGATCTACCAATGGGGGAAACACAGTAACTATTTCTGGCAATAATTTTGATGGGGCTACGCAGGTATCCTTTGGGGGGTCTACGACCACGAACATCAAGGTACTGTCAAACACGTCTATTTCTGTCGTGGTACCGTCAGAGCCTGCAATCATGAATGGCAATGGCGGTAAGGTACAGGTGACAGTCACCAATTCAGCTGGAACAAGTCCATCATGCTTTACTACTATCATCTTTTGTGGCTCTGCCTATGCATACGTAGGCCCGTCAGCACCTCCGGGTTGTTTCCAATGGAGTCCTGGGGTAATTACTCTGCACAATCTTAATGCCAGTCATACGTTCCCGGTATACAGTAAGAATGGTGTCACCATAGGCCCCAGCTTTGACTTGAATGCATCTACGGTGAATCTGGCACCATCTGCTCAGGCATGTGTTGGGCTTAACGGGGTATCGGTCAACAAGTTTACAGTCGGTGGTTCATTGGGTGAGTCGGCCAACTTTGTGGTGAACATCACCGGGCCGGTCAGCTACAGCAACACCTTCCCGTTGCTCTCGCAGCCCTTGGCTTCTTTTACTATTATGGCTGGGCCGATTCCAGTCGAGATCGTTCCTGCACTCCAACTGTATGCGACCACCTCTGCCAATGTCGGTGTCGGTGCGACTGTCTCCGCTGCCAACTCCAACCCGCTCAGTGAATCTGCCATTATGGGCTTCAATGCTGGGTTGCAGAATGGGGCATGGGGTGCAAGTACCACATTCAAGTGTGCTACGGCAGATAATGTTGCCTGTTTCGCACCCGGAGGAGTAGGAGTTACTGCCCAGGCGGGCGTGAACGTCCAGGCTAATCTGTGGGGACAGATCGACTTTCTGGTATACGATCTTGCAGGTCCTGATGTCCAAGCCGGCCCAATGGCACAGGTCGGCGCGGTCGGATGGTCCTCGACTGGTGCCGCTCCCTGGTGGGCGGTCTGTGGTGGAGTACAGGCCGGCTTTGGGTTGGCCGGCAATGCCCATCTATTTGGTGGCACGCAGTGGATTGGTAAGACATACAATCTATGGGGACCAAGCATCCTGGCTCACTCAAGTGGAGCGCCCACCTCTGTGTCTTCAGCCTGTGACCCACTTGTATAACGTCCAGCCATTCAGTTGCTGATTCGTGTACGGCGGGAGAGGCCACTAATATAGTGGTTGTGGCTGGGCATATTAAGAAAACTGCTTGGAGTTCATCAGTTGTATCTCTTGTATCGATACGTATACAGGTCGTATTGGTAGGACTTTCATGAGCAGGATCGGCAGGTCTGTACATTTCATGGTAGTCGTTGTGCTGGTCGTACTGGCAGCATCGCTGCTAGATGCGTGCAGCTCTGGTCCTGGGGTGATAAAGCCTCCAGGTCCTGCTACACGGAAGTTCATTACATCTGTGGTATCACGTACCTTACGTGAGCGTGGCTCCGACTTACAGGTAAAGTTATCCGGTGGCTCTACCATCGTAGGTGCAGATGACATAGCATCAGGTGCAGTTAATTTCAATCTAGCCGATGCTTATCTTCAGGCAGGGCAGTTGGGTGAATTCATGGCATTTACAGGTTCCGCTGTCCTGGTGGCGAACAGCGCTACTGGACCCCTGCCATCATCTAGCGGTGGTGCTGGTGGTGGTGGTGCATCTAAGTCTGGTAGTACCTCGTTTGGACAGTCGCCACAGGGTTCCCCCTATCGCTGGATTAAGTATGTCCCTCCAGCTGGGGTATCAACGCCAAACAGCACTTACCTCTCATATATGGCATACAATCCGATGTTTGTCATAGGCTCTATTTTTGGTGTGACTGGCTCTGTCAAAGAGGTAGGCAGTTTTCCAGTAGGCAATACAGCTGCCTATGAGTATTCGTTCAATACCGATTTGCACCTTGCGGTTGTCAGTACAGTCTCTGGCAGTAGTACGCCAGATGCTCTGCCGGCTACAACACGGCGTATTCTCGCAACGGAGTCTACGTATTTTGGAGCATCGGCGCATCTTTTTACAGAGAGGGTATGGATAAGTAAGTCCGGGGTGCTGCAGAAGGTAGAGGCCATTATGCCTGCTTCGGTAGCAGCTTCTCCCGTTGGGTATGCTGGTGCAACGAATATAGCAGTTACATTGTCTAATTTTGGCAGTAGAAGTGTAACGCTACCGCCCTCTCAAGAGGTGTTGGTGGAATCTTAGTGGATTCGCTATGATTGCTTTGGCCAGAAACTGAAGTCCACAAGCCGTATCGTAATCAGCAACCCAGAGACCGCCGTAGCGGGTACGCCGTGACAAGGAAAAATTGGCTATTTCCCCGTCAGCTTGCTGCCACTTACCACTGGATATTTTACTCAATTTCAAGCGAAAATATTTCCGTTCGTAAGGGTGAGGTATTTTACAGTGGTAAACTTGAGTTTTAGGGAGATATGCTCTAGGAAGACGCAAATTCATGCGCAACTTGGCCCCCGTAGCTCAGAGGATAGAGCGTCGGTTTCCTAAACCGTGCGTCGCAGGTTCGA
>JAMCPC010000108.1:9855-31379 GCA_023379725.1 Actinomycetota bacterium | reverse complement strand
GGATACGCTGTCTATCCTATCATTGACCCTGCCGACCTTGGCATCGACTTCCTTGATCTCATTCTTGACTTCCTTGATTTCATCCTTGAGCTCATCTCTCACTCTGTCGATCTTGGTATCTACCCTGCCGACCTTGGCATCGACTTCCTTGATCTCATTCTTGACTTCCTTGATTTCATCCTTGAGCTCATCTCTCACTCTGTCGATCTTGGTATCTACCCTGCCGACCTTGGCATCGACTTCCTTGATCTCATTCTTGACTTCCTTGATTTCATCCTTGAGCTCATCTCTCACTCTGTCGATCTTGGTATCTACCCTGCCGACCTTGGCATCGACTTCCTTGATCTCATTCTTGACTTCCTTGATTTCATCCTTGAGCTCATCTCTCACTCTGTCGATGTCAGCCTTCAGCTCTCCCTTGAGAGAAGTTACGGCACCCCATCCAGCAAGTAAAAGCACTATTACTGCTACGAATAGCCCTATTATTTGATACACGACATCCACACTCCTAATATACCATATCCATTAATCCATACCCTCCTGCAATGCCAGCAATTGGCTCAGCTGGTCCAGCTGGCGAGTCCAGGCGCACCCCATGCACCCCTGTACCCAATGTGATCTCGCCAGCTCTACTCAGCCGAACTTATGCTACTTGGCTATTGGAACCTGCTCACTGCTTCAGCTGCTCAGGCTCCTTGTCATATGGCAAGTAGTCTGCTTTCCAAAATGGTGAATAAGTTTGCCAGTGCCTCTACTTCATGCATGCAGCCAATTGTTGCCAGCCTGTCCCTAGCCGATGCTATTATCGAACAGGCTTCAAATGCCTCCTGCTTATCCAGCAATACCATGCTGGCAAAGCGTACTCTGGTTACACCATCCGGCAATGAATCGTGCTCAGTATGCACATCCGTCTCGCAATCGTTACGCATCGCAGGCATCTTGTGAACACATGACGCATGTATACCATCTGCATACACATCAGCCAGTAGCGCAGTCGTTGCAGCATAGTTCATTTCGATATACCTTCCAACTCCCTGGAATCGTCATCGCTCGACATTGCATTGGATGACTTTCTGGGCTTTCTCGCCGCTCCTTTCGTGGATCCAAAGGTCTTATCCTCTCCTTCACCGGAGCTTGCAGGCATATCATTATGTAATACAGTTGTACTAGATGAGGATATATCGTCTTCTATCGTATCATCAGCTTCCTGACCTGTTTGCTCCAGCCTGTCTATACGCAACACCTCTGCGGTGGCGAACCTTAGCGAAGGGCCTACCTCGTCTGCAATTACTTCGACCTTGTATCTCCTATCACCTTCATCATTCTCCCATGTGCGTTGCTCCATCCTGCCGGTCACTATGACACGCATACCCTTTGAAAAGCTCAATGCTATGTTCTCAGCCAGTTCCCGCCAACAAACTATATCGAAGAACGAAGTTGCTTCTTCCCATTCATCACTGGTTCGTGACTTCCATCTCCTTGTAACCGCTAGCCCAAAGTTGGCAGCTGCCTGGCCATCTCGTGTATAGCGTATCTCGGGATCACGGGTAAGGTTCCCGACCAATGTAGTGTTGTTTGTCATATACTTTCTCCTTTTTGTATTGCATTTTCTATCGTTGTACCTCTTAGCGCTATACCGAAACAGGCTGCCATGTCGCAGAGATGTCGAGATATCGCTAAGCCGTAGCCTGTAATGCTCGCCCATACCAGCGGACACAAACATTTATGACTACACAGGTATTATCCTCCTGGCACATTGCTGTAATCCTTGCTGATTACCTTGCTGGAGGGATGGATGAAATAGTTGTTGAAAATGTTACCTAAGTGTCTGGCGTCAAACGCACGATTCTTGGGAATCTCCGCACACATAGAGTAAGGGCATGTTGGTCATAAGGACGCGCTGGTCAGGGGTTGGGAGCGTGGGAAAGAACCTTACTACGATACAATATCTTGTGTTCAATTTATATTGAACTTTTGGCTACCACCTGGATTGTTCATAACTATCCTCCTTGGTTAGTTGTCGTTCTTATTGTCAATGCTTTGCCGTACGAGCTAGGATTCACTGATGGAGTGATTATTTCAAGAAGAGCTTAGCCCTGGAAAAGTCCGCCCTCATCTCGGCAACGACAGTAGCGCCGCCTCTGAGTGCTGCCGCCGGATGATAGGTAGGTACCAGGTAGTACATGCCATCCTCTTCGCCAGCTATTTTTACCTCCTGACTGCTGTCATCTTTATCGTGTACCAATGTCTCTGTCCGGGAAGTGAATTTTCTACTGGTTGTACTGATACCAGGCTTTACTCTCGCGTACGACCTGCCACGTACTTTTTTTATACCGTCTGTCGTTCCAAGCAGAAGGCGGGTAGCAAAGTTGCCGAGCGTGATAATTACCAGGGGATCTATCTCCCTTATCTGTCCTTCAAGAAATGGTCGGCAGGCAACGATCTCTTCTTCCAGCGGGTCACGGTTATTTGGTGGCCTGCACTTTACTACATTGCCTATATAGCATTGCGATCTGTCTACGCCCAGTTCCTGCTGCATGAGTTGGTCGAGTAATTTTCCTGACCTACCTACGAATGGCTCTCCTGCCAAGTCTTCTTCCCTACCTGGTCCTTCTCCGACAAACATAAGATCAGCATTGGGGTTGCCCACTCCGAATACAACGTTTGTCCTGTGATTGGCTAGCTGGCAGGCCGTGCATACCATAGCCTGCTCTTTTATCGAATCAAGGGCATTCATTGAACCATCTGGCTATGCTGGTATCCTTGTCCATGGCTGGAGCCAATGGCTTGTGGGGTACTTTATGGCTAATAATCATACTACGATCACAACGTATACGACGGCGACCTCTTGGCGAGCGCTTGCAACATTTTAGCCAGGTCGGCTGGACGTTCCAGCATACTCATATGGCCACATCCAGGTATTACGTATAGCTCTGAATTGGTAATACGTGCAGCTATGCGACGAGCATACCAGGGAGGTGTCAGTACATCAGATGAACCAACCAATACCGAGGTGGGCATTTTGATAGTGTGCAGTTGACTTGAAATATTGAACTTTACAAGAGAGGAGAGTATCTCCGTTACCCATGCGGGCGCAACAGCTCTGATTATGTCTTCAGTCAGACATACATGGGCTGGGTCAGGAGATTTTCCAAAAGCCAGCCTAGTGGTCCAGTAGCTCAGGTCACCCTTGGGGATAAAGTGATCCTTACGCCGTGATGCAGTCTTGAGTAGGCTGTCCACTCCTACCATCAGTGGTTCGCTAGCACCCTCAATGCCTGGTATTCTCACCAGTTGATCGGCAGCAGTAGAGGTAAGGGCAAGAGCTGAAACTCTCTCGTCTGGAGTATTTGAGGCAAGGTTTACCGAGTATTCCATGGCCACCATTCCTCCCATTGAGTGCCCCACGAGAATGACATCTCGCAGATCCAGCCCTTCGAGGACACTTTTCAGATCCATGGCCATCCTGTACGTGACCGGACTTCCGATGCTGCTTTCTTTATTTTTGATCTCATAGGTTTCCTTACCGAATCTCTCTGTCCCGGGTACAGAGAGTCCATGGCCGCGCTGATCCAGAGCTATTACGCGGAAGTCTTCAGAGAGTTCGCGCATCTGCAGAGCCCATATGTCCGCACTGAGAGTTACACCATGGAGAAGTACTATAGGTCGTCCCTTTCCTCTTTCTACAACATGAATCTTGGCTCCATCATCTGTGCTGATGGTGTGGTGTGTTACGTCATCCGGCATGATCGGGCGGTTGCTTGCAGGCAGGTTCCTGGCGCATGACACCTTATTATGCTGTATAGCCCAACTTATGGCAATAGCTGCACCACTTCCAAGCAGTGCCAGTCTCTTTGATGTACGGTGATCTTTCATGGAATACATACTATCAAAACAGGGTGTGGAACGGATCACCTGCGACTTTAGTTGCAGGGCGGTGCTTTGGTTGCAGAGCAGTTCTACATACTATGCGACTGGATAGCTCAGCTAGTGTAGTGTCCCGCAAATAACCATGGGTTCCCGCCAGCCAGATGACGCCCCTGGCGGCGTTCTCATCCTCAACGTAGCTACCGGCTACGCCTTCGTCTTCGGCCTTGCCAGATGACGCCCCTGACTTGCCGGATAACGTCACGCTATTTGCGGGACAGACCACTGGATGACGCCCCTGACTTGCCGGATAACGTCACGCTATTTGCGGGACACTACACTAGATATCTTGAAAAACGGTATGGTTATATGAAGATGGAAAAGTGCTTAAAAAGAGATTGCAAGCTATGGAATTAAGCTATGGTGAAAATGGCAGCGTACTGCGTCGTGCTGATTGTTCAGGAACTCCAGGTGAGAGCGTCGCGGATGATGCTGGATTGTCCAGGAGGTATGTTACGCACTCTGCCGAAGAGACGGCGCAGTTGGCAGCTGCTGTAGCACCGTTACTGGAATCAGGAGACATGGTATTACTGGATGGCCCTCTGGGAGCTGGGAAGACTACGTTTGTGCAGGGAATAGCCAGGGCAATGGGTTACGCTCAGGATGTGACAAGTCCTACATTTGCACTGGCACACTATTACAGACACGGCACAGGAGATACCAGTAAAGGCAATAGGGGGATGCTCGTACATGTAGATTTATACAGGATGCAATCTCCAGCGGAGCTGTTGGACCTTGCATTGGACGAGGAGATGGACTCTGGGGCTGTAGTGTTTGTAGAATGGGGCGGTGAGGGTCTTGCTGTGCTAAGACCCGATCATCTGGATGTGACTATATTGCCTGATGCCGAATACAGTGAAAGAACCATAGTGTTCAGCTCCAATAGCGCAGGCTGGCAGGATAGGATTGCGACAGTCGCAGGTGCATTGTCGCAGTGGGAGATATAAATTGATTGTACTTGGCATAGAGACGTCTGCCGACAGTAGCAGTATATCGCTGGTAGATGAAAATGGGCTACTGGCTGAGATGGTCGTAGGGTATTCCAGAAGACATATAGAAACCGTTACACCAGGTATTGAGGCGCTCTTGCGGGTAGTGAATATAGATATATCTAGTATCGATGGTATTGCTGTAGACGTAGGTCCTGGTCTTTTTACCGGTTTGCGGGTCGGGGTGGCTACAGCAAAGTCACTCTGTTATGCACTGGGCATAAAGGCAGTTGCGCTTGGCAGTCTGGAGGTGTTGGCTGAGGGGGTGCTACGTGCCGTTCGTCCAGGGTATTTAGAGGCTCAGCGGATAGGCAGCTTGGATCAGGGAGTCGCTCATTCAGGCGAGCGGGGCAAGGAGGAGGAGATGCAGGCTGGAGTGCCTGCCCGACAACGAACCATGACCGGCTCACGCCACAAGGTCATGGCTACCGATTGCGATGCGAAGTCAGAAGGACGACAAGCACGAGATGTTTATTCGCCGAGCCCCTTGCACGATTGGCCCTTGCACGATTGGATTGTGGTGCCCGTTGTGGACGTGAAGAGGGGCCAATTGTTCTGGAATACTTATGTGGTCGATGGAACATCTGGTATTGTCCACCTGGTGGCGGCAGGTGATCCGAGACTGTCTTCACCAAGGGAACTAGTCGACTCTCTTATTGCGGCAACTCAATCGGATGGTGCGCAAACAAAGATTTTTATAGCTGGTAGCGGTGTGTTGGATTATTCTGAAGAGTTCATTCCGCTTCAAGCATATGGAGTGACATTGGGCGCTCCGATGCTGGCTACGCCGTCTGCTGGCGTAGTCGCCTCCTTGGGACTGAAAAGATTCATGATGGGGCAGTATGAAGATTACGACAAATTGATTCCTCAGTATGCAAGAGAGCCTGATGCAGTTGTGAACTGGAAGCGTAGAGATACTGGTAGGCCGGATATACAGCCGGATATACAGCCGGATACACAGATGACCACACAGGTTGTCTCATAGGCTAATACACTGGTAGAGCATGAGTATAAGACATACAGGCAGCTGAGAGATAGATGGTAATTAAGGCATCTTCCAACTTCACTATAGCTGCAATGCGGAGAAGGCATTTGCGTGCCGTGCTGGCGATAGAGAGGGACAACTATGTCGCGCCATGGCCTGCCGCCAGTTTTGTCTCCGAGTTGTTACAGACGAACAGCAGGTACTATATCGTTGCAATGCACGGTCATTTGCTGGTCGGATACGGAGGGCTTATGGTAATAGATTCAGAGGAGGCACATATTAATACTTTGACCGTAGATGTGAATCATCATAGGCAGGGAATAGGCACGGCATTGCTGATGGATATGGTCAAGGAAGCGATAGATCGTGGAGTAAACAACCTTACTTTGGAGGTAAGAGTTTCGAACGAAGCTGCTCAGGCTCTATACAGAAGGTTTGGGTTTGTTCCTGTTGGGGTGCGAAGGGGATATTACGAGGAGACCCATGAGGATGCCATAATAATGTGGGACAATTCAATAAGAGATCCCGAATACGCTAACCGATTGGCGTTGATTGAGAGCAGGTTAAGTAGGCTGCCTGGCAAATGATAGATGGAAGCAAATGGTCGTAGGATGATTGTGCTCGGCATAGAGACATCGTGTGATGAAACGGCAGCGGCTGTGGTCACGGGAAGCGGGGAGATACTCTCATCGGTCGTCTCCAGCCAGGTGGATCTTCACTCTGTCTATGGTGGTGTTGTACCTGAGATAGCCAGCAGAGCGCATCTTGAGCTGCTAATCCCGGTGATAGATCAGGCACTCAGAGCAGGAGCAACTGCCAGTGGAGTCAAGGGAGCAACTGCCAGTGGAGTCAAAAGAATAGCCGCAGATATGGCGGTCCCCGATGTTGTTGCAGCTACCGTCGGGCCGGGTCTGGCCGGAGCCCTGCTTGTGGGAGCTAGTGTGGGTAAGGCACTCTCACTGTCCTGGGGAGTTCCATTTGTCGGGGTGAACCACTTGGAAGGTCATCTGTTTGCGGCGTTACTCGATCATCCGGATATAAAGTTTCCGGTAGCGGTACTGCTGGTATCGGGAGGACATACCCTGCTTATGTCTATGGATACTCCGGGGAATTACCGGTTGCTTGGACGTACCGTCGACGATGCTGCTGGTGAAGCCTTCGACAAAGTGGCTCGTTACATAGGCTTGAGTTACCCGGGTGGCCCGGCCATCGAAAATGCCTCACGGGGCGGCGACCCGGACTCTATAGAGCTGCCTAGACCGATGATAGAAAAGGGATTGGACTTTTCTTTCAGCGGGTTGAAAACGGCTGTAGTCAGGGCAGTACAGGCTCACCCGGAAATTGGGACTGAAGACATTGCCGCGGCATTCCAAAAGGCGATGGTAGACGTGCTCTGTGTAAAAGCGATGAGAGCGGTTGCTATTCATGGTGCCTCGAGTGTGTGTCTGGCGGGAGGGGTAGCAGCCAACAGCCATCTGAGAGAGAGATTGACAGAGCAATGCGATGCTATCGGCATACCCTGTTATCTGCCATCAAAAGGAATGTGTACTGATAACGCTGCCATGATTGCGGCAGCCGGTAGCTGGCAACTGGAGCATATAGGGCCGTCCAGCCTGAGCATGTCGATTGACCCGTCAATGCCGATGCCGATACTGGCTTGATTGCGAGATCTTTTCACAAGTTTCGTCCTGATGGTGAGGAGTATGTCACTGAGGTCAGAGTGCAAACTCCCAAGCTCCCGACTGTTGGATTGTACGCTGGGCTATGTGCAAAAAGTCGGGGCGGCCAAGGATGCCGAAGAGATTGGATCAAGCATTGAATTTTTGTGATTGACTGCGCAGTGAGATCGCGCTATAATTAGCACTCGATAGGTAAGAGTGCTAATCGTAACAGTCGTACGCAGGATATGTGTATACTGATTGATTGGAATATTCCTTACCTTGAGCACAGCCCTTACGGGCGAGAAAACGCAGTATTGGAAAAGGTAAAGATAAAAGGTAAAGATAATTAGCATACAGGAGGCTAAACAGATATGAAACTTCAACCACTCGACGACAGGATCGTTGTTCGTCCAGGAGAGTCAGAGGAGACCACAGCATCTGGTCTGGTAATACCGGATACCGCCAAGGAAAAGCCACAGCAGGGCGAGGTAATAGCTGCAGGTCCGGGGCGCCGGTCAGAGCAGAGCGGTGAGATAATACCATTGGGTGTATCGGTTGGAGATACAGTAGTGTACTCCAAGTATGGTGGTACGGAGATTACAGTCGATGGAGAGGATCTTCTGATTCTGTCCAGCCGTGACGTATTGGCGATTGTCACAAAGTAGCCTGGCTACAGGTATAGCAGCTCAAAGCAGTCAATGAGAGGATATTGAACAATGCCAAAAATACTAAATTACGATGCACAGGCCAGAAGAGGACTGGAAGCTGGGGTGGACAAGCTGGCCAATGTCGTCAGGGTCACCCTTGGCCCCAAAGGCCGCAATGTCGTCATAGATAAAAAGTGGGGAGCACCCACTATTACCAATGACGGCGTGACGATAGCAAGGGAGGTCGAGCTGGAAGACCCCTTTGAGAATATGGGAGCGCAGCTTGTAAAGGAGGTGGCTATCAAGACAAACGATGTTGCAGGTGACGGAACCACCACAGCTACAGTACTTGCACAGGCGCTCATTCATGAGGGATTGCGCAATGTGACGGCAGGTGCCAATCCGATTGCGCTCAAACGGGGAATAGACAAGGCCGTTGCTGCGGTAGTCGAATCGATCAGCAAGCAGGCCAAGGAGATATCTTCAAAGGATGAAATAGCTCAGGTTGCCTCTATTTCAGCTGCCGACCAGGCTATCGGGGAAGTACTTGCAGATGCTATAGATAGAGTCGGCAAGGACGGTACGGTGACTATAGAGGAATCCAATACCTTTGGAATGGAGCTTGACTTTACCGAGGGAATGCAGTTTGATAAAGGATACCTGTCACCTCATTTTGTTACCGATGCTGAGCGTCAGGAGTCGGTGCTGGAGGATGCGTATGTACTGATAGTAAACTCAAAGATAAGTTCCATGCACGATCTCCTCCCTGTACTGGAGAAGGTAATGCAGTCCGGCAAGCCGTTGCTCATCATAGCAGAGGACGTAGAGGGTGAATCACTGGCTACCCTGGTGGTGAACAGAGTGAGGGGTATATTCACTTCTGTGGCGGTAAAGGCTCCTGGGTTTGGAGAACGCCGTAAGGCGATGCTTCAGGATATTGCCATACTCACCGGTGGCCAGGTGATCTCAGAGGAGATAGGGCTCAGGCTTGATGGGGTTACCCTCGACCTCCTCGGTAAGGCTAGGCGAGTGGTCGTCACCAAGGATGACACTACGATAGTGGATGGTGCTGGAAGCGATGATGACATAAAAGGCCGCATAGCTCAGATAAAGAGAGAGATAGAGGAGACGGATTCCGATTGGGACAGGGAGAAGTTGCAGGAGCGTCTTGCCAAGCTATCTGGCGGTGTAGCCGTTGTGAGGGTAGGAGCAGCTACCGAAGTGGAGCTTAAGGAGAAAAAGCATCGTATTGAGGATGCACTATCTGCTACCCGTGCTGCTATAGAGGAAGGCGTAGTGGCCGGAGGTGGTACTGCCCTGGTGCGTGCTGTTGCGAGCGTGCGTGAGGTCATTTCGGACCTTGATGGCGATGAGTCCACCGGTGCTTCTATCGTTGCAGACAGCCTGTCGAAGCCACTTCAATGGATAGCGGCCAATGCAGGACTTGAAGGTGCGGTAATGGCTCAGCGAGTGAGTGACGAATCCGGGACCATGGGTCTGAATGCGGCTACAGGCGTGATAGATGACCTTATGAAATCCGGGATCATAGACCCGGCAAAGGTTACTCGTTCTGCCCTGCAAAATGCAGCTTCGGTGGCTAGTCTGCTGCTGACTACAGAGGTGCTGGTAGCGGATAAGCCCGAGTCCAAAGATGCCGCTCCTGTTCCAGGAGTTGCGTGAACGAATCGCAATCACGTTCCCCGCACACATTCGGAAGTAGCGTCGGCTGTAGCTATCCAGTGGTCTGTCCCGTAAGAGGCTCAGCGGATAGGCATAAAGCTGACGTGCTTCGCCGGTCTTTCTCGCAACAGTCCACCGGACTGTTGCGCACCGCCCCCCGGATTTCGCATGACTGCGTTGTCGTCGTCGGGCAGGCACTCCACTACGTTGAGGATGAGAACGCCGCCAGGGGCGTAATCTGGCTGGCGGGAACCCATGGTTATTTACGAGACAGACCACTAGCCATAGTGTAATATGATGTGGGGCGGATATCCGAGTAGGATGATCCACCTCGCATTCTATTCGTGCGTGCTGCTGGAGAAAGATGTGCAGAAGCCGGTAACCTGCCGTGGATGATCCTCCTCGTCCACTATTCGTATCACCTGGGGTAGGTCCTCCTTGGGACATGCCGGAGGTACGGCAGGCATTGCGAGCGGCGACTATCAGCGATATAAGGGAATCACTGAGCCGCTATTCTCATGGTCACTATGATGCTGGTATGGCTGTTCATGATTCATACAATGAGTCAGTTGGTCATTTATCTGATGAGTGTGTCAACGGTGCTCGCGGCTCCTACGATATGCACAATGAATCATCCGGTACTCCTTCAGCCGACCGTGCCGACCGTGCCGACCGTGCCGACCGCACTGAACGTGCCGACCGCGCGCCTACCAGTGCTGTGCTATTGGCTCTCTACGAAGAGGATGGAGAAGTCCGCACTATCCTTACCAGAAGATCTACCGAGCTTCGCCACCATGCTGGTGAGGTATGTTTTCCTGGCGGGGGGATCGAGAGGGGAGAGGATACCGTGCAGGCAGCTCTTCGTGAAGCCAGAGAGGAGATAGGCTTATGCACAGACGAAGTGGAGATTATAGGAGTACTACCCACATTGCATACCTATTCTTCTGGCTCTGCCATTGCTCCGGTGGTCGCTGCTCTTCCTGCCAGACCTGAGGTAGCGGCGAACAGTGCTGAGGTGGCGCGGCTATTTGATATAGGTCTTGGTGCACTCTTAGATGATGGGGTTTTCCATGAGGAGCTCTGGAAGCTGAAAGAGGATGATCCGGGCATAAGCGTATACTTCTTTTATGTTGCAGGTGAGGTCGTGTGGGGAGCTACAGCCAGGATCGTTATGCAGCTTCTTACTATTCTTGGTGACTGGTGTCTCTCTCGAAACGACATGGAGAGACGCTGATTCGCAAACCGTTTACGGTTGAAACCTACGTAGTGTCACGTTGGGCAGGACTATTTTTGCTATTTATCGGGAACATGCCGCTTTGCCAAGCATGCTGTTTCACCAAGCATGCCGCTTTGCCAAGGCAGTTGGGTGACTATTCAGGCTATTCGATGATAGTTACTTGGAGACAGCTGAACGCGCTATCATAAGTATATGACGAAACAACAAGCGCAAGCCCCTGGCCTTAGCCATGGGGAAGATGCCAATAAACAAACGACTCCATGCCTTCGCAGGCATGCGGGGAAGGCTCACGGTTAGGAGGATATTATGGCTGAGGTAGAGATAGGGATTTATAAGTCTGGTCGCAGGGCGTACGGATTCGATGATATAGCTATTGTGCCTACAAGACGAACCCGCGATCCGGAAGATGTAGACATATCCTGGGAGATCGATGCCTTCAACTGCAGCCTACCGATGATGGGAGCTGGCATGGATGGTGTTATCAGTCCCAAGACGGCTATCGAGATAGGCAGGCTGGGAGGTCTGGGAGTTCTCAATCTTGAGGGATTATGGACTCGCTACGAGGATCCCCTGCCGTTATTCGAAGAGATATCTACCCTGCCTGACGACAAGGCTACTGCACGCATGCAGGAGATGTACTCTGAGCCGGTCAAGCTGGATCTGATTACAGAGCGTATACGCGAGATAAAGTCGGGTGGTGTGTGGTCATGTGCCTCTGTGACTCCGCAGCGGACAGAGGAGTTCTCTCCATACATACTCGCTGGTGAGCTGGACTTGCTTGTTATACAGGGAACCGTAGTATCGGCTGAACACGTATCGCACAATGCGGAGCCGCTAAACTTGAAGCGATTCATTCGTGAACTGGAGATACCTGTAATAGTCGGTGGATGTGCATCGTATCAAGCTGCGTTGCATCTTATGCGTACAGGGGCAGTTGGGGTGTTGGTCGGAGTAGGTCCTGGTAATGCCTGTACCAGCAGGGCAGTTTTGGGCATAGGTGTCCCCCAGGCAACTGCCATAGCGGATGTAGCCGGAGCCAGAATGCGCCATCTGGATGAGACGGGAGTGTATGTACATGTCATCGCTGACGGCGGTATGTCAAAGGGCGGTGATATAGCTAAGGCTATAGCTTGCGGTGCCGATGCTGTCATGCTTGGCTCCCCCCTTACCTCCGCAGTAGAGGCACCTTGTCCTGGTTTTCATTGGGGTATGGCTACCTTTCACCCGACACTGCCGAGAGGGACAAGGGTAAGGACCGGAGTAAAAGGTACTCTTGAACAGATACTTCTAGGCCCTGCTCATGAGAATGATGGGAGGATGAATCTCTTTGGAGCTCTGAGGACGTCTATGGCTACATGCGGATATGCAACGGTGAAGGAGTTTCAAAAGGCAGAGGTCATGGTTGCTCCAGCCCTACAGACTGAGGGTAAGGCAATGCAGATAGCTCAGCATGTGGGAATGGGGAATTGATCGGTCCATTTCAGGCAGGCGGTTCAAATATACTTGTAATAGATTTTGGGGCACAGTACGCGCAACTCATAGCACGACGTGTACGTGAAGCAAGAGTCTTTTCGGAGATCGTTCCTCACACTATATCTGCTCATGAGGTACTAGAGAAAAAACCGAAGGGGATAATTCTTTCGGGAGGCCCTCAGTCTGTCTATGCCGATTGGGCTCCTGGCATGGATGAAGGCATATACGATCTGGGCATACCTATTTTGGGTATATGCTACGGTGCGCAGTTGATCGCAAGAGATCTCGGTGGCAGGGTGGAGCGTACCTCCAGAGGTGAGTACGGACGCACATTGCTGGACATATCGGGTACTGGAGGTAGGTTGACAGCTTCGATGATCACCGAAGCGGGATATTCTCCTCCGGATGTATGGATGAGTCATTCTGATGCCATTGTCGACACGCCACCCAAGTCTACCCAGTGTGCCTGGAGTACGAACGGAGCAGTTGCAGCGTTCGAGGATGTGGAGAGAGGTATTTATGGTGTGCAGTTTCACCCGGAGGTGTCCCATACCATGGGAGGCAGCGCTCTCATAGAGGCGTTCATCTTTGACGTCTGTGGTGCATCGCCTACCTGGACCCATACAAACATTATCGAGCAGTCAGCAGAGGATGTTCTTGTGCAGACCGGGGAGGAGAGGGTTTTATGTGCGTTGTCGGGAGGGGTGGATTCGGCGGTAGCTGCCGCTCTGGTCGGCAGAGCCGTGGGAGAGAGGCTGGTATGTGTGTTTGTCGATACTGGGTTACTCAGGATGAACGAGGGTGACCAGGTGGAGCAGTTGTTCTCCGGCAAGCTGGGAATGAACTTCGTCCGCTACGATGCAGCAGATATATTTTACGACAAACTGGCGGGATTGACCGACCCCGAGGAAAAGCGAAAGGTCATCGGTGAGACATTCATAAGGATATTTGAAGAAGTGGCTGATTCGGTCGGGAAACCTCGATTTCTGGTGCAGGGCACGCTCTATCCGGATGTGATTGAATCAGGAGGTATCAACGGTGGAGGTGCATCGGTCATCAAGTCGCACCACAATGTAGGTGGTCTACCTGAAAGCATGTTGTTTGAGCTGGTGGAACCGCTTAGGATGCTCTTCAAGGACGAGGTGAGAGCGATAGGTGCAGAGTTGGGACTACCCGACGAGATACTGTGGCGGCAACCGTTTCCAGGGCCAGGGCTGGCCGTCAGAGTAATAGGTGAGGTAACTAGGGATCGTATAGAGATATTA
Source organism: Actinomycetota bacterium (assembly GCA_023379725.1). GTDB lineage: Bacteria > Actinomycetota > Acidimicrobiia > Acidimicrobiales > JAMCPL01 > JAMCPL01. The sequence continues at coordinate 17,515 of JAMCPC010000108.1, read as the reverse complement.
CGTGCAGCCGATGCGGTACTGGATCAAGAGATCAGGAAGGCCGGCCTCTATAGGGATCTATGGCAGAGTTTTGCTGTACTGCCGGCGGTACGTACTGTCGGCGTTATGGGCGACCAGCGTACCTATGCCTATCCTATCGTCATAAGAGCAGTTACCTCTGATGATGCGATGACGGCAGATTGGGCCAGGCTACCATACGACCTTGTGGAAAGGGTATCTGCGAGGTTGATTGGCGAGGTGGCTGGGGTGAACAGAGTGGTGCTGGACGTTACTTCAAAACCACCTGGTACGATAGAATGGGAGTAGCAGGTGGATAGCCTGCTGCTGGGTGGTGGCGTATCTCAGAGTACTCTATTATGGAGGAGTGTTTTATTACGGGTCTGTGCATTGCTGAGTGGTGCATGCCCTGTGACCGGATTGCTGAGTGTCGGATTGCTTAGTGGTGCGCTGCGGAGCAACCTGTCTTGGAGTAGTCTATCTCATAGTGATATATCTCGGAGTAATACGAGGTGATTACAGAAGAAGAGCTACTGGATGGTCTAAATTCTGCTCAGCGTGAGGCGGTGTTGCACAAGGGGAGTCCCCTGCTTGTAATTGCTGGTGCAGGATCGGGGAAGACCAGAGTCCTTACCAGTCGCATTGCCCATCTTGTCCTTGAGGGAGAAGCGCGGGCATCGTCTGTATTGGCAATTACTTTTACCAATAAAGCGGCTGATGAGATGCGCAGCAGGCTTATAGATATGCTTGGTGACGAGGTGAGGTATATGTGGATGTCTACTTTCCACTCGGCTTGCGTGCGGATATTGCGTACCAATGCGGAGAGATTTGGATACAGCAAATCATTTACTATATACGATACCCAGGACTCCCGTCGCCTTATCGAGCAAATTGAGAAGGAACTCAACGTAGACCCAAAGAAAATTCGTCCCCAGGCTCTCATGAGAGAGATTGGAGCAGCCAAGTCTGAGATGGTGGATTTTGAATCCTACCGTGATCGTGCCAGTGGTCCCTTCGAGAGAACGGTATCTGAGGTGTATTCCCAGTACCAGCAACGCTTGAAGCAGTTTTCTGCTATGGACTTTGATGACCTGCTCATGGTTACGGTGAATCTGTTTGAAGCCTGCCCGGACGTTCTGGATATGTATCGTGATAGATTCCAACATATCCTGGTGGATGAGTACCAGGATACCAACCAGGTGCAGAACAGGCTTGTGCTTATGCTCGGTGAGGTACATCGCAATGTATGCGTTGTCGGGGACGCGGATCAGTCGATATACATGTTTCGAGGTGCCGACGTACGCAATATATTGGAGTTCGAGAAGGCATTTCCTGACGTCAGGGTCATTGCTCTCGAACAAAATTACCGTTCCACCAGGAATATACTGGATACGGCAAACGCAGTGATATCGAATAATCGCTCTCGTATCCCAAAGAACCTTTGGACAAGTTCCGATACGGGTCCACCGATTTTCCGGTATCGCGCTAACGACGAGAACGATGAAGCCCGATTTGTAAGCAGGGAGGTCAAGCGGCTTGCTGACCAGGAAGCACTGTTCTATAGCGATATGGCAGTCTTTTACCGGACAAACGCGCAAAGCCGTGCTTTGGAGGAAGCACTTGTCATGGAGGGCATACCGTATAAGGTAATCGGGAGTACCCGCTTCTACGATCGCAGAGAGGTGAAGGATCTAATCGCCTACCTCATGGTGGTAGCCAACCCTGCCGACGATCTGTCCGCCAGGAGGATCATCAATTCTCCCAAGAGGGGCGTAGGGGAGGCGACTCTGGCCAAGATGGTCGAATATGCAAAAGCCAACAGAATCAACTTAGTGGATAGTTTCTTGCATGCCACCGAAGCCGGAGCCCCAAAGAAGGCCAGTGAGGCATTGGCAGAACTGGCATTCATCATATCCGATCTGGCGAAAATGAATGACGATGGAGCAGGGCCGGCTCAGTTGCTCTCTACCGCCCTTGAGCGAACAGGTTATCGTGAAAGCATAAAAGCACTTGAAGCCCACGAGGCACAGTCACGCATGGAGAATATAGCAGAGCTGGTTTCGATGGCAGGACGCTTTGGAGAGCTGCAAGACATGCTTGAGACGGTAGCGTTGGTCTCGGATGCCGATGATCTCTATGGTATCGAAGGTAAGGTATCACTTATGACGATACATATAGCCAAGGGTCTCGAGTTTGAAGTGGTGTTTATGGTGGGAATGGATGATGGAGTATTCCCGCATATGAGATCTATCGATGATCCTGTCCAATTGGAGGAGGAGAGGCGGCTTTGTTACGTCGGTATCACCAGATCGAAGAGGTGGCTGTATCTGACTCATGCCTGGGAGAGGATGCTTTGGGGTGCCTACACCAGCTCTATCCCAAGCAGGTTTATCTCTGAGATTCCCGACGAGTTGGTCAGAGACCTCTGATCATGGGGTTGCCAATCAATGGATGGTTGTTACGGCGAGTGGATGTCGGGTTGCTGTTGTAGTCGATTGTGGTAGAATGAGTACGATGATTTTTATGGCAGGTACGGGTATGACTATGGTGGTTGCAAGCATAATGGTAGAGGCGGGTAGTTAATGATACGACCATACAGAGTCGTTATAGCAAAACCGGGCCTTGATGGGCATGATCGCGGAGCCAAGGTGATTGCCAGGGCGCTGAGGGATTCAGGCTTTGAAGTTATCTATACGGGCTTGCACCAGACACCTGATCAGGTAGTCCAAGCTGTCTTGCAGGAAGATGCCGATGCACTTGGACTGTCGTTGCTGTCAGGTGCCCACATGACTATAGTTCCCAAAGTATTGAACGGACTTGCAAGCAGCGGGCTTGATGACGTCGTGGTGATGGTAGGTGGCATTATACCTGAATCAGATATACAGCAGTTAGCAGAGATGGGTGTTGCACAGGTATTTACTCCCGGAGCGACCCTTCAGGGGGTAGCATCCTGGCTGGAAAGTGCACTGGATGCACGCGAAGAAACCACCAATGCCCTGTCTCGCAAATAACCATAGGTTGCAGCCGATCAGATGACGCCTTTGTCAGAGGACACCCCTAAAGTCTCCTAAAGTTCCCAGGAGCGTGCTTCGCCGTGTCTGTTCCAGTGCCATGCCTGTAACCTATTTAGCGGTGAGGACGTTACGGAACTGCATATGAGTTTGCATAGTCAGGTGCTCTCCTGTAAGTATGTATGGGGTAGAACATGGACAGGCTGAGAAGGTAAGGAGTAGTAGTGGATCTCTTTGAGTACCAGGGTAAGCAGTATTTTGAACGCTATGACATTCCGGTGTCAAAAGGAGGCGTAGCGGTAAGCGTCGATGAGGCAGTCAGGATTGCTGATTCGGTAAGTTATCCAGTTGTCGTAAAAGCGCAGGTAAAGGTAGGAGGAAGGGGCAAGGCTGGCGGGGTGAAGCTGGCATCTACGCCCGAAGAGGTCAGGCAACACGCTGGCAACATTCTGGGTATGGACATCAAGGGACATACTGTCGAGAGGCTTTGGGTGGAACACGCTACAGATATAGCTAAGGAGTGGTACGCGAGCTTCACTCTGGATAGAGCAGCCCAGTTGCATTTGCTTATGCTCTCTGTAAAAGGTGGGGTAGAGATAGAAGAGGTGGCGCGGACAGACCCAGAGGCACTAGTCAAGGTCCATGTAGATCCCTCTGAGGGATATTCGCTGTCACAGGCGATGGATGCAGTCACCAAGGCTGGCATAGATGCAGAGGTTCGTGGCGAGACGGCAAAGCTGCTGGTCGACTTGTACAGATGTTTTGTAGAAGGTGATTGCGATCTGGTCGAGATAAACCCGCTGGTACTCACTACCGGCGGCAAGGTGCATGCACTTGATGCGAAAGTTACCCTGGATGACAATGCCATGTTCCGGCATCCCGAATGGGAAGAGTTTGCAGCGACGGACACTACCGATGAAAGGGAGAAGAGCGCCAAGCAGCGTGGACTGAACTATGTGGGGCTTGACGGTGATGTGGGTATAATAGCAAATGGTGCAGGGCTGGCAATGAGTACCCTTGACGTAGTGAGCCAGGTTGGAGGCTCCGCCGCCAACTTCTTGGATATCGGAGGCGGTGCGGACGCTGCGTTGATGACCTCTGCGCTGGATCTCATCAATTCTGATTCAAACGTAAAGTCTATTCTCGTAAATATATTTGGCGGTATTACGAGATGTGATGAGGTGGCAAAGGGCATAGTACAGGCCCTGGCGGGGGTGGACCTGAAGTCCTCCATCGTATTGAGGCTGGACGGTACTAACGCCGAGGAGGGAAGAGAGATATTGGCAGGCCATATATCGGATCGACTACTGGTAGAGAAGACGATGCTTGATGCGGCATCCAGAGCGGTGGCCATGGCGGCGACCAAGGATAGTAATGGCGGCGACCAAGGATAGTAATGGCGGTAACCAAGGATAGTAATGGCGGTAACCAAGGAGATATGAATTGAGTATATTTGTAGATGAGAACACTACCGTAATCGTACAGGGACTGACCGGTAGCCAGGGAAGATTTCATGGACTTCGTAACCGTGACTATGGTACGAAAGTCGTAGCCGGTGTCACCCCCGGTAAGGGTGGAACTGATGTCGATGGTATACCCGTCTACGATTCGGTGAAAGAGGCGGTAGAGGCGACCGGAGCGGTAGCTTCGTTCGTAGTAGTGCCACCTCGTGGTGCAGCGGAAGCCATATTGGAGGCTGCCGGTGCCGGTATATCGCTGGTGGTCTGCATCACTGAAGGCATACCTGCTCAGGATGAGGCTCGTGCGGTAAACATATTGAAAAGAGATTTCCCCACCACCAGGCTTATAGGTCCTAATTGCCCAGGGATAATCTCACCGGGAAAATGTAATATAGGTATCACTCCCGGTAATATAGCTCTTCCTGGGGGGCCGGTTGGAGTGGTCAGTCGTTCGGGAACACTTACATACCAGGCACTTCATGAGCTCTCTCAGCAGAAAGTCGGTCAGACTACCTGTGTCGGTATTGGCGGTGATCCGGTTCCCGGTACCAGCTTCGTAGATTGCCTGGCTGCGTTTGAGCAGGATCTGGAGACGCGTGCTGTCATGATGATAGGAGAGATAGGGGGGTCGGCAGAAGAGAGTGCGGCAGAGTTTATTTCAGCATCTATGACAAAGCCGGTGGTGGCCTATATAGCCGGCCAGACGGCACCTCCCGGAAGGAGGATGGGGCATGCCGGTGCCATCGTCTCCGGCAATTCCGGTACGGCGCAGGGGAAGATGGACGCATTGAATGCAGCCGGTGTGCGGGTGGCTAAGAACCCGACCGAAGCCGGTGAGATCATGGTCGACATAGTACACTCTTTGTAATGCGGGCACTTATATCTGTATATGACAAGGATGGGCTGGTAGAGTTCTCCCGTGAGTTGGCAGTATTGGGTTGGGAGATCCTGGCAAGTGGGGGTACGTCCAAAGTACTCAGTGACGCGGGTATAGATCACATCGAAGTTGCTTCCCTGACTGGCTTCGGGTCTCTCCTGTCCGGAAGAGTAAAGACCCTTCATCCCGCTATACACGCTGGCATACTCGCTGACAGGGACAATCCCTCTCACATGACCGATCTGGCCGAACAGGACATAGAGCCCATAGATCTCGTGGTATGTAACCTGTATCCCTTCAAGAGTCAGCCGTCTATAGAGATGATTGACGTTGGGGGGCCTACTATGGTGAGAGCTGCGGCGAAGAACTTTGCACATGTCGGGGTGATCGTTAATCCCGATGATTACGCATCAGTGCTGGACGAGCTAAAGACGCTTGGTGAACTTTCCACAGAGACTCGCAGACGGTTGGCGCGTGAGGCTTTCGCTCATACAGCTGTCTATGATACTGCGATCGTATCGTGGATAGATAATGGCGGGCTGAGTAGCGAGGATGCAGCAGGTGGAGATACCGTTGCGAGCGGGGCTGCCGCAGCAGGAGTTACCACGGTAGGGGCTAAGCCAGGTGGAGTTACCACGGTAGGAGCCACAGTTGGGGCTGCAGCAGTAGAGACTACAGCGAACGAGGCCACATCGCTCCCACCTGTGCTGGATCTGGACCTGGAGCTTGCGGACAGTCTGAAATACGGCGAGAATCCGCACCAGCGAGGTGCACGGTATCGTGTACGCGGCCAGGTGGATTGGCTGGATTCGATGGTACAGCACGCGGGTAGGGGACTCTCCTATATCAATTTGTTTGATACAGAATCAGCGTGGTGGTTGGCTTACGAGTTGAAAGCTAACCGTACACAGGAGCAACCAGGCTTTGAGAAGGGTGGGAATTCTGAGTTCGGCGCGGTTATCGTCAAGCATGCCAATCCCTGTGGTGCGGCTCTGGGTAGTACGATGGCCGATGCTTACAGACTGGCACTGGAATGTGATCCGGTGTCGGCATTCGGTGGAGTGGTTGCCATATCGGATCATTGCGGCATCGAAGTGGCGGAAGCTATGGTAGAGGGGCCTCAAGCGGATGTGATTATCGCCCCATCTTACGATCCCCAAGCCATAGAGATGCTTGTAGCCAGGCGTAAGGCTACCAGGCTTCTTGAAGCATCGCCACCTCACCGGCCTCTGCTATCGGTGAGGAGTCTTGGAGACAGCTTTCTGGTGCAGGACAACGATATAGTTTCGATGGATGCCAGTCACTTCGAGGTGGTCAGCGAGGCACTATTGCCAGAGGGCAGTATGAACGATGTGATGATGGCTTGGTTGGTATGTGCTCGTACCACCTCAAATGCTATCGTGGTGGTAAATAACGAGCAGGCAGTCGGTGTCGGTGCTGGGCAGCAGAGCAGGGTAGAAGCGGCAGAGATTGCTGTCACCAAGGCAGGAGATCGATCTAATGGAGGTGTAGCTGCCAGTGATGCATTTTTCCCTTTCAGGGATGGCCTGGATGTACTTGCCAGGGCGGGGATCAAGGTAGTTGTGCAGCCTGGAGGCTCGGTCAATGATAAGTCGGTAATCGATGCAGCGAACGAATACGGCATTGCCATGGTGTTTACTGGCGAGCGCCACTTCCGCCACTGAGGAGCAGGCAGTTTTGTTGTCCGGAAGTAATTACTGGAGCACGAGCAAAACGGTATAAACTGAGCAGATGACTGCCAAGATATTGAATGGTGAGGTGCTGGCGCAGCAGATTCGTGACGAGATAGCTACTGAGGTGGCCAGCTTGCGTAGGAACGGTATCGTACCGGGGCTCGGCACTATCCTGGTAGGAGACGATCCACCTTCGTCGCGCTATGTGGCGATGAAGCATGAAGATTGCGCGGAGGTCGGGATAGAATCGATACACGAACATCTTCCGGCTGATACCACACAAGAGCAGCTTATGGCGGTCATCGACCGTTTCAATTCCGATCCCAGAGTCCATGCTTACCTCATTCAGCTGCCGTTGCCGAAAGGCCTCAATGAGGAGGAGGCACTGCTGGCGGTCAACCCGGCAAAGGATGTCGACGGTCTCCATCCTGTGAACCTGGGGATGCTGGTCATGGGTAAGCCCAGGGTATTACCATGCACTCCGGCAGGCATCCTGGAGTTACTGGCGGCAAACGGGATAAATCTGGATGGCAGGCATGTGGTCATAGTGGGTAGGGGTATTACTATCGGTAGGCCATTGGCTCTGCTGGCTGCATTGAAACGGCCGGGTTGCAATGCAGC
>JAMCPC010000108.1:2111-9304 GCA_023379725.1 Actinomycetota bacterium | reverse complement strand
ACACCAGACACCTAGACATGTCATGCGGTGAGCGACCTTGACCAAGATATCTGAACTTCTTAGGCAGGGAACTAGTTTGTCGGTGGAGCTGTGGCCTCCCCGTAGCCGCGATGCCCAAGAGCGCCTGGAAAACGTCCTGACTGAGCTCTATCCTCTGCATCCGACCTTTACCTCAATCACTTATGGAGCCGGTGGGTCCACCAGGGAACGTACTCATGATCTAGTGGTTAGAATCGCCCGTGAAGGCTTGATTACACCTATGGCTCACCTGGTCTGTGCTGCGCACTCACGGAGTGAGTTGGTCGACATACTCGTGCGTTATAGAGATGAGGGTATCAACAACGTACTGGCACTTATGGGTGATCCTCCCTTGGATTCTACCACTCCTCTTGAGCAGGGGGAGCTTGTACACGCCGTAGATCTGGTGGAACTGGCCAAGGAGGTCGGGGATTTCTGCGTAGCTGTTGCAGCTCACCCTGAAGGTCATCCGCTCTCACCAGACATAGAAAGCGATCGTGATTACCTGGCCAGGAAGATGAAGGTATCCGATTTTGCCATAACACAGTTCTTCTTCAATGCCGATCACTATTTTCGACTTGTGGATGATCTTGCTGGGAGGGGCATCGACAAGCCTGTTTTACCTGGGATAATGCCTATAACCAAGGTTCGCACTGTATATAAAATGGCCGAATTGTCCGGCACTGAGGTGCCTTCAGACTTGGCCGAAAGAGTGGAAAGGGTGGCCGGTAACCCTGATGATGTCCGCAAGATAGGTGTAGAGGTGGCAATAGATCTGGCCAGGAGGCTTCTTGCAGGCGGGGTACCGGGATTGCACTTTTATACCATGAATGAGTCGGCTGCCACTATAGAGATAGTCAACGCCCTATCTTATTTTCATTGATTAGTGGCCTGTCCCGTGAGAGGCTCAGCAGATAGGCAGGTTGGATCAGAGCGCCGTTCATCCGAGCGAGCAGGGCAAGACGGAGGAGGAGAGGCAGGCTGGAGCGCCTGACTGACGGCAACAAACCATGACCGGCTTACGCCACAGGTCACCCAACGGGGTACCCACCTCTGCTATAATTAGGGGGGAGATGTGATGACCCAGGTTGTTCAGGCGGTCAACTTGCGATTGTGTCGCGCATGATATTACGAGGTAAAAAGTAGCACGAGACAGAAAGGTGCGTTAGTGATTCCAAGATTAAACGGATTGGCAGGTTGTAGTCTAAATGTGATTGGCGAGGTGCATACGGCATTCCGGAGCAACTCATAGTGGTAGACGTAGAGAGCGGTATCACCCCAAACGGCTCATACGAAGCCGGTGACATTACGGTACTGGAGGGGCTTGATCCCGTAAGGACCAGACCTGGCATGTATATAGGATCCACTGGGTCCACTGGACTTCATCATCTTGTATGGGAGGTGGTGGACAACGCCGTGGATGAGGCCATGGCTGGCTTCTGTACCAGGATTGAGGTGACGATTCTGGAAGATGGTGGCTGTAAGGTGTTGGACAACGGAAGAGGGATTCCGACCGGTCCTCATCCCCAATATCCGGACAAGTCTGCTGCCGAACTCGTATTAACTACACTGCATGCCGGCGGGAAATTTGGTGGTTCGGGCTACAAGGTATCGGGTGGGTTGCATGGGGTAGGCGTATCGGTGGTCAATGCCCTTTCGACGCGACTGGTACTTGAAGTAGATCGTGACGGCAAGCATTATATGGCTGAGTTCAAAGACGGCGGGCAGATCACCCAGCCTCTTCACCAGAGTGGTGCCGCGCCAAGGGGGAGAACGGGGACGGCAGTTACTTTCTGGCCTGATGGAACGATATTTGATGATGTGGAGTTCAGGTCGCAGACGATTCTCGAAAGATTACAGGTAATGGCCTTTTTGAATAAAGGGCTGGAGATAGTCTACAAAGACACCAGGACTGGGAGAGAGCAGTCGGTAACCTACAAGTACAACGGAGGTGTCGTTGATTTTGTCAAGCATCTCAATGCCTCGAAAGAGCCGCTATTCAAAAAGGTCTGTACTCTTATGGGAGCCGAGGAGGATCAAGAGGTCGAGACAGCACTCCAATGGAATACCGGCTATCACGAGTCAATATATTCGTTTGCAAATGGCATATCTACCGTAGAGGGTGGTATGCATGAAGAGGGTTTCAAAAAAGCGCTTACAAACGTAATCAACAAGTATGCGCGCTCAAGAGGCATACTCAAGGATAAGGATGACAATCTTACCGGTGAGGATATCAGGGAGGGATTGACCGCCATAGTCTCGGTAAAGCTCAGAGATCCACAGTTTGAGGGGCAGACAAAGGCCAAGTTGGGCAATGTATCCATACGTTCATTGGTCGAGAGATCCACCAATGAGAAGCTGGCTGAGTGGATCGAGGAGAATCCACGTGAGGGCAACCAAATATGCCAGAAGGCGGTGCTGGCATCAAGAGCAAGGGTGGCTGCTCGCCAGGCGAGGGAACTTACCAGGAGAAAATCTGCGCTGGACGGCGCTGGCCTACCTGGTAAACTGGTAGATTGCTCATCACGCGATGCTCGTGAGACGGAGATATTCATAGTCGAAGGTAACTCCGCAGGTGGGTCAGCCAAGGATGCCAGGGATCCCAGTACGCAGGCGATACTGCCCATTCGTGGCAAGATCCTCAATGTAGAGAAGGCGAGAGTAGACAAGATATTGAAGAACACCGAGATACAGGCGTTGGTATCGGCTATCGGTGCCGGGGTGTCCGACGACTTTGATGTATCGAAGATACGCTACAATAAGGTCATTATTTTGGCCGATGCCGATGTGGATGGATCGCATATAAGGACGCTCCTGCTCACCTTCTTCTTCCGTCAGATGAAGGAGATGGTGGAAGCTGGGCACGTATATGCCGCTCAGCCGCCATTGTATTCCACGATGGTAGGTAAGAAGAGGGTTTATTTTCTGGATGATGCTGCCAAAGATAGATTTATGGCAGGACACCCTGGGCATAAAGCAGAGTTTCAACGGCTGAAGGGATTGGGTGAAATGGATTTTGGAGAATTGAAAGAGACTACCATGGATCCGACCAAGAGATCATTGTTGCAGATTACGGTAGAGCAGGCTGCAATGGCCGATGAGGTATGCTCCATTTTGATGGGTGACGATGTGGAGCAGAGACGGCGTTTTATTCAATCTAATGCCAAAGACGTGAGATTCCTGGATATATAATGAATTCAAATACTACTGATGATACCGAGATAGCTGTCGACACCCTGGAGGGGCGTTCAGAGGGTGGCATAGAGCCTATAGACATTCAGGAGGAGATGGAGAAGTCTTTCCTTGACTACTCCATGTCTGTGATCGTGTCACGAGCATTACCTGATGTGCGGGACGGATTGAAGCCAGTACACCGCCGGATTTTATTTTCCATGTTCTCTCAGGGTCTTCGACCAGATCGGCCATATACCAAATGTGCGAGGGTAGTGGGAGATGTCATGGGGACATACCATCCTCATGGTGATTCTGCCATATACGATGCACTTGCCAGGATGGTACAGGATTTCAGTCTGCGTTATCCGCTCATAGATGGTCATGGTAATTTTGGTGGCACCGGTCCCGATGAAGGACCTGCCGCGATGCGTTACACTGAGTCAAGGCTGCATGCGTTGGCACTGGAGCTATTGGCGGACATAGATGAGGATACGGTAGATTTTGTACCCAATTACGATGCTACCAGTCAGGAGCCGGTTGTCATGCCAAGTAGATTTCCCAATCTGCTGGCAAACGGATCACAGGGTATCGCAGTCGGTATGGCGACAAACATCCCCCCTCACAACCTCGGTGAGATTATAGATGCCACCATAGCAGTGCTCAAGAATCCACAGTCGACCAGTGAAGAGCTGATGGCATTCGTAAAGGGGCCGGACTTTCCTACTGGCGCTTTGATACTCGGTAGGTCGGGCATACGGGATGCTTACAGAACGGGCAAGGGCTCCATAAAAATACGTGCGAAGGCAGAGATAGAGGTGGTGCGCTCCACGGAGAGGATCGTAGTGAGCGAGATGCCCTACCAGACATCTGTTGAATCTGTGGAAAAGAAGATGGCCGACCTGATCAAATCCGGTGAGCTGGACGGTATCGCCAGATGGCAGAATGCATCGGCAGGTAAGCAGTCCCGCCTGATAATTGAGCTGAGGCGTGATGCAAACTCAAGCGTAGTGCTGAACAACCTGTTCAAGCACACCCCCATGCAGGTCAGCTTTGGGATTAACATGGTTGCTTTGGTAGATGGAGTGCCTCGTACTCTTGACCTGGCTCATATGCTGCTCTACTATGCACAGCATCAGACAGAGGTCATGGAGCGCCGTTCTCGCTTTCGTTTGGGTAAGGCCAGAGATAGAGAGCATATAGTGGAGGGTCTGGTACGTGCTCTGGACATGCTGGATGAGGTGGTGTCCACTATCCGGAATTCAGAGGACAGGGCAGCCGCAAGGGGAGCTCTTATGGCAGACCCATTTGCGTTTACAGAGATACAGGCAAATCATATCCTCGATATGACCCTGTCTCGCCTGACCCGGTTGGGCAGGACTGAGCTGGACGAGGAATTGGCCAAGTTGCGGGAGACAATAGCATATTTGGAGGCGTTGCTTAGCGATCCAATCAAGCTGCGTGACGAAATAATCAGCGATTTGATTGCGATAAAGGAGCGCTTTGGCGATGCTCGGCGGACTCGTATCGTCAACGATCCGGGTGACCTTGCGGTAGAGGACCTTATAGAGGACGAGGATCTTGTGATTACCCTTACCCAGGCTGGATACATAAAGGCCATGCCTGCCTCTACGTTCAAGAGCCAGGCCAGAGGAGGCAAGGGAGTAATGGGGACTCGACTCAAAGAGGAGGATATAATTACCTCACTCGTACATACCAGTTCGCACTCTTACCTGTTACTGTTTACCAATATGGGGCGCGTATACAGGTTGCGCGGCCATGAAATTCCGGTGAAAGAGCGTACTGCGAGAGGTACGGCTATAGTCAATGTAGTCTCCATGGACCCCGGTGAGAAGGTAGCTGAGATGCTTAGCGCCAGAGAGCAGGGTGGAGAGGGGCACCTCTTATTTGTCACTAAGCATGGTTTGGTGAAGAAGACCAGGTTGGAAGAGTACGACAAGTCCAGGAGAGAGGGGATCATAGCTATCAACCTCCGTCCAGGTGATGAACTTGTCAAGGTAATGGCTACATCTGGCAACGACGAGATTCTTATATTTTCGCGATCGGGCAAATCAATACGTATATCCGAGCAAGGTGTACGTCCAATGGGTAGGAGCGCTTCTGGGGTAATTGGCATGCGGCTCCATCCCGGAGATGCCGTAGTGGGAAGTGACATTGTGCATGACGGCTGTGATGTGCTGCTGGTGACCGACGGCGGATATGGAAAGCGTACTAGTGTGGATCACTTTAACGTACAGGTACGCGGTGGCCAGGGGGTAAGGGCTATCAGGACTACGGCCTCACGGGGTAATCTTGCCGGAGCCTTTCTCGTGAGTGTGGACGATGAAATTATAGTCGTTTCAAGTGGCGGTACGGTGATACGGTTGTCGGTAGTAGACGTTGCCCGCCAGGGGCGTGATGCAACCGGTGTTCGTATTATGAACTTGGGTGCTGATCAGACCGTGGCTGCAATCGCTGTGGTCGCCGGGGAGGATGAGCACGACTAAGAGAGAGCGGGAGAGTATAGCTGCTCAATGGGGTGTGTTTAATGGCGGGGCGTGTTTAATGGGCTGTGTCTGTTCAATGGGGGGGCACGGTAAATGAGATGGACACCTCGGTAGGATTTTCGGTAGCACTTTCGATAGGATTTTCTGTAGCATTGAGATAACTGATATTCACTATGCGCCCACCGTCACGACCCAGGCCGAGCATCCAGTTGGCCAAAGTCTGCGGATCGTCAAGAGCGAAAATGGCTGAGTGGCTGGAGGGAGTATCTGAATTGTCAGTGCTGTAGGTTCCGTAGCCATGGCTCTCATTACTGTATTTCCCGGATACACCTTCGTGTAGCTGAGAGTATGAGCGATGAGCTTCAGTGAATAGATCACTTAGAGGACCGGGAGCATATTCGAGGTCTGTAAGTTCATGGCCGACTCTCTCAATCTCTGTACTGAAGCGTTGCAATGATTTGGCCAGCATGTCGATGTTTGCTGCGCACATTTGGCTGGTAAGTTCCGGTGGACTTCCTGCTACTCTTGTAACATCGTCAAACGATCCAGCTATCAGTGATCTGTCCAGGGTTGACAGCTCATCGCTCTGTAACAGGAGCGACATTATGGCCGCGATGACATGAGGCAGATGACTTACCAACGCCACCGACCTGTCATGTGTATCTGGATCTACGGGGACTAGCACAGATCCAGTGGATAGTATGAGCTCCGATATAGTGAGTAACGCGGTAAGATCGATCGAATCGGTAATAGAAACCGCCCATGCGCGTCCCTCGAATAGATCTGCTTGTGCATTCATGATTCCGTTTGTATGCTTTCCAGCCATCGGGTGGGTACCTATAAATGGGATTCCTACATTTCTCAATTGCCCTGCCCACTCATGTATGTATCGTTTTACAGAGCAGGTGTCAGCTACTATGGGAGGTGTCGATTGGAACTGTGCGGAGCGCCTCTGCCAGGCTGAAGCCAATAGCTGAACAATCTCCGGGAATGAGCCTATGGGTGTACATATTATGATGACATCAGCGTATGCGATAACGCTATCAATGCTTGGCAGCATCGCTATACCCATGCTGTTTGCCGTGTGTACAGCACCCGGGTCAATGTCATAACCAGCCACTCCCATCTTCCCAGACAGCCTGAGAGCTATCGAACCACCAATGAGCCCCAGGCCAATTATTCCGATACGATGTCCCGTTTCGCTCATTTGCTGCTCTTCTGAAGGCTGGCTGTGGTATTGTTACCACTGGCAATAGGTGGATTCAGGGCATTGTTGATTTCATTTTGAGTGGACTGCATACCAACTGACCCCAGAGGAGTTGCCTCGAATGGCGAGTCTACCGGTGTTCCTGGCCACTTGGGATAGGATCCAAGTACCTTCATTCGTGCCCCATGATGCATTACATCCACAAGAGCAGATTGAACGGTAGGGTCGAATATGTGTCCGGTGAGCTCTATGAAGAAGCAGTGAATGGTGTTTTGACTGGAGTATGGAGC
>JAMCPC010000108.1:0-1921 GCA_023379725.1 Actinomycetota bacterium | reverse complement strand
CTGCTTCGCAGGGATGTAAGATTTATTGAGCGTGCTGCCAGGATGCCAAGGATGTCGGCCAGCGATCCAGGTCCGTCTGCCTCGGGAGTTACCACGATCAACGTCTGATCATTACCAGTGACGGGTGCCACCTCTCTGCTGATCAGCGCGTAGCGTGTTCTCACCTCAGGTAGGCCTGCTCCTATCTCTGAATGCGTGTACAGACCCATTGATCTTCCTACCTCTGAAGGGGCTATAGCGACCAGCCCGTCGTCCCTACTACTCGCAACTGTCCTGCATGCTTCGGTCGTTGAAAGTGATGTCATGCTTGATAGTCCGGCTCTCGATATGGATCTTTCGCAGAGTGCCAGTACAAGGGGATGAGATATTACTATCCTGGGATGCCCTGTCCTGGATGCACTGAATGCTTCCAATTGCTCTATTAGCACAACGGTTTCTCTGACATATACATTGGTCGTTTCAAAGGCAATCCGATCCATAACGGGTGCCAGTTCTCCTTCGAGAGGGTTTTCTACAGGCAGCAGACCCATGCATTCCGGAGTGAGATCGACGGTACGCAGCAGTGTATCTACAGATGGAACAGGATGCACATCAGGGTCTTTTACGGTTATCAGTAGACGTGCTGCTCTCTCGTCTGACGTGCCGCGCAATCCCTGGAAGAGCACGACCGGTCCGGTAGGGATGTGTGTGGGATTCCTTTTCATCTTCTGTATTATATCTTGCCCTTATCTTGTGTATCTTATACTGCTTGCCTATGCCTGATGCTGCTTGCCTATGCTTACCTATGACTGATACTGCTTGCCTGTATAAGGTGCATGCTCAATCAATCTCTCGTTTTAAGCATAACAGGTGGCACATGGACGATCGACTCCAGTGGCCCGTAGCCTGTCTTCGTGTAGTGCTTATCGCTGAGCATCCGAGTTGTAGTGGATGCTATCGGCCGTGTACGCGACGCTCACATTGATCAACTCTTTTGCCTGGTATAATACCTATTGTGCTACCCAATACCATGCACAATAACTGTCCAGATCATGGCGATTCTGAGTCTGGATACGCTGAACCATTGTCTGCACGCGAACTGGCGCATAATGTCAAGGTGGCGTTGGATGCTGGGAGCAGCAAAGAGGCATGGCGCTGGATTATGCAGTTTCTCGATGATTTTCGTTCGTGTGTAGCCAGTGGACAGGTGCCTCTAATCACAGAGCGACCAGAGCTTACCGGAGATAGGCGTTATGATGCTGCAATTGCCGCGCTGGTAGAGCATCTTTGCGCATCTGTATCAATGACGATTCCACAATGGACCAGTGATCCGGAACGTTTCTCCGAACCATGGTGGTTTGTAGCGGAACTCCCCGGCTACAGATGGTCTGCATTGCGTGACAGTCCCATATCGTTCAAGCGACATGGCGTATTCATTACCAAAAGGGAGCTGGATCGTGTCTGATCTATTCGGAAGAGACCAGATGCTGGTGGCCTTTGACAAGCTAGCATCTGAGCTTGCAAGGCGACGTATCAGTGCAAATTTGTTTGTAGTGGGAGGAGCAGCAATTGCGCTTGCATATTCCGCAGAACGGCGTACTCGTGATATCGATGCTGGCTTTACCAATACTGCTGAAGTATACGAAGCTGCTCATAATGTGGCCAGAAGAATGAAGCTACCTCGTGATTGGTTGAACGATGCCGTTAGATCGTACCTGCTGGGTGACGATGCTGAATCACAGGTAGTCTACGAAAATGGATCCCTCCAAGTGGCCGTTGCCTCTCCTCATTATATTCTCGCAATGAAACTGCTATCGGCGCGACCCAGGCAAGATCAGGATGACATACGGCTGCTCTACAATCTCTGTGGGTACAGGTCAGTAGAGGACGGATTAAACTTATTGCAGCGTTATCTCCCTGACCAGCCTATCCCTGAAAGGAG
>JAMCPC010000107.1 GCA_023379725.1 Actinomycetota bacterium | reverse complement strand
CACCACTGTATCCAGTGTTGAACTACCTCAGCCGTAACAGTTGTAGTATACCTATTAAGGAGAGTTATATTGCGTATACTGATAACGAACGATGATGGTATAATGGCCCCGGGAATTGCTGCATTGGCAACCATGGCAGCGAAAACTGGGCATCAGGTAACCATTGCTGCACCGCTATACGACCACAGTGGTTCTTCGGCAGCAGTAGGGCCAGTCTATGAACGTACCAATGTCGACTTCACTAAATTTGAGCTTACGGGGCTGGACGATGTGCCCGCTTATGGATTGGACGCATCTCCTGCACTGTCAGTCATGCTGTGCTGCCTCGGCGCATTTGGCCCTATGCCAGATTTGGTACTGTCTGGAATAAACCACGGAGCTAACACCGGTCGAGCCATACTTCATTCCGGAACAGTTGGAGCAGCTTTGACTGCCGCGCATTTTCATATAAGCGCAATAGCCGCATCGATAAAATACGGGTCTGATCCAATCCCTTGGGAGACCCCATCGACAATTACCGAATACCTAATCAGCAAAATAATGGGAGCACCTCGCGGTACAGTACTGAATCTTAATACGCCCAATGTACCACTGGACGAGTTGAAGGGAATTGCCTGGGGAACTATAGGTAGAAGCGGGCTTATACAATCAGCCTCTGCGAATCATATACCTGGTGCCTCTGCAACCACTGGCCCACCTGCCGGTAACCAAGCTTATTCCAAACAATTAGAAGATGCCTCCAAGCACTCTGACTCTCCTGCCTCGCTAGGGGCAGACTCGGCAGGCACTCTTCCAAAACTGTCGATAACATCTACCGATATACCTTTTCCGGTCTCACTACCTGATCATCTGCGCCACCATTCCTCGGGATCTGTAGTGCTAGATTTTCAGCAGATAAAAGCCGATCCTCCAGACAAAGCAGCAGGACTGGGGCTATCGGTACAATTGGATTCTGCAGGCGACAACAATTTGACCATGCAATCCAGTAAGTCGCTCTCCGATGTAATGCTCATCTCTCAAGGATACGCCTCAATCACACCACTGGTTGCAACCCATGAGTCAGAAGATGAACTGACCAGCAGGTTTGTCGAGGAAGCAATTATATCCATGAAGGATTTGCGCTTCTAATAGTAACCTGCTACTGTTATGCTTCATAAGAAATTGCATAAAGCAATAACCTTTGTACAGTAATGACAGTCACCAAGGAGGAGACAGCAACAACATATAAAGGGTAGCAAGGAAGCACCTCGTACGGACATTTTGAAAGTCCAGGTTCGTTTTCCCTTTCCGGAAGCGTTCCGCGAGATGAATGCGTAATAAACCGAGCGCCCGCATACACAACAACCAATAAAGTCAAGTCATATTGGATGCCAGGCATCCCAAGGATTAACTATCCCTGACTATTAAAGGAGAAATGATATGCGGAAGCAAAGTATTTACGCTGTCGCGGTCGCGTCTATGCTAGCTGCGGGAGCAGCTATGGGTCGCCACAGCAATTCAGAAAAAATAGACACTCACAACACTGCCAGGACATTACAACTGTTATATGCCTCTGACAGCCACATCGCCCATAAGGGTAGTAGTGCATATACGAAAAGTGATAATAGCGCCAACTATCCATCCGCTCAGGGGACCCGCCCTGTCGGACAATCTCGTAAGGGGATCTCCCCCATGTCCCCACAGGCAACCTCCACATGGTGGGTAAGGAACGCTACGGGTCACTGGGTACGCACTTCGACCACAATCTCACTGGCAGGGCTGAGGATACCAGCCGTACCTCATCCTGCACCACCACCAACCACCATCAAAAGTCCACCACCCCAGGGCTCTGATGTGTCGCAACCGGCACACACCCAACCGGAAGTAGCACAGCCGGCACCTGCACAGCCGGCACCACCCCCTGCACCACCTGCACAGCCGGCTGGAGGGGTATGGGCAGAGCTGAGGCAGTGCGAATCTGGCGGCAACTACGGGGACAATACAGGTAACGGCTATTACGGTGCTTACCAATTTTCACTGTCTACCTGGTATTCCCTAGGTGAGACAGGATTGCCTTCAAATGCCCCACCTGCTGTGCAAGATGCTGCTGCACAACGCCTGCAGGCTACTGCGGGATGGGGACAGTGGCCGGTATGCTCGCAGCAGTTGGGCCTCTAACCAAACCCAGCCACCAGCCAATTTATAGAGAAGCAGCACGCCTATCAGTTGAAGACAACAACTGGATTAGCATGCCTTATGGCTTCTTGCCATATCGACGAGGTAAAGTCCAGCCTATAATCATCTTGATCTATATTTTCGTTTACAGACTGGAATATATCGAGTACACTCTGTACGGCCTGCTCCAATTCAGGTGCCATATCGACTGAATGCAGTGAGGCATGGGCATCGTCGAATGCAGGTACTGCCGGAAGACGAAGACTGAGTTTATCAATCAGGTTTTTCCTATAGATGGTATCTAACGACAAACGATCTACATCAATAACCATGTCCACATATGGTCGTGCCCTGATAAAGCGTATGATTTGAAAGGCAATGAACCGTTTGAACTGCTCTAATACCGGTAGGGATAATACGTAGTTATCGACTGCCTTGAAGAATCGATTAAACGGAACTGCAGAGAGACGAGGGATCTCCAACGCATCTCTCAAAGATATGGCTAATTCATCTTCCTTAGCTGCAGCCAAGTAGGCTATGGGGGCTGCGACAAAACGAGGATTATTAAAATCAGAGAGTTGGTTCATTGATGATATCCACTGCTGTATGAAATTACGCACGACTAACACATGCATACTTGTAGGATACTGCCATCTCATCCAGCGCACCCTACCACTTGAATCGCTAAAGCCTAAAACAGCCTGTCGATGATGCAAGCTGGCTTCAAATAAGAGGCGGGCAATATATTCGTGTTGCAGTTGCAACACATGTGGGTCATTGACAAAAAAGTTGCTATAAGAAAACTCATCGTAAAAACCGCTTACACCTGTGGATACAAGGGGCTGATACTCAAAAAAGTAGGGCAGTGAAAGTTTATGACCCAGCTGATCCGCTACTTCGAAGTTGGCTGCCTTTTCACTGTCCATGTCCAAGAGCATCTCGTTAAACGGATCATAATAACAATAGTAATATTCAAGCGAGCGGAAGGCTTCCCATATATAAGTACTACTGCTGCGCTGCGCGGAATGGATAAAGAGTGCGCTGTACTTACTCGTTACTGCCTTGTCAATGGCCATGTGATGTTGACTCCATGATGATACGGAAGTATAGCATTGACTACTTGTGCGAAAGCATCGTTTATTAAAATAGATGCACAATACCTGCTATATTGGGTGAATGCAAAAATGTAACTGCCATGGCACCAGACTTGGATAGACTATCCGGTCATTCAGTCTTTGTGTCTTACGCGCAAAACTGCGAAGATGTCATACTGTGGCGTGCTCTTGGTAATATACAAGATGGCTTTTACATAGATGTAGGAGCCAATGACCCGGTAGCAAGATCCGTCACCAGGGCATTTTATGAGCGAGGATGGCACGGTATAAACGTAGAACCGGTACAGTACTGGCATGATAGGCTCATGCGGGATCGCCCACGTGATATAAACTTACGTGTAGGTGCATCTTCTACAGATGGCACTATGAGATTTTACGAGATAGAGGATACTGGGCTGTCTACTGGAAAGTTGGAGCCTAAAATTGCAGCAGAGGAGAGGGGTTTTAATGTCATAGAGATAGAGATTGAAGTACGTACTCTAAATGACATCATTACCTGCTTCTCTCCACCACAGATACATTTTCTTAAAATAGACGTGGAGGGAATGGAGAGAGATGTACTGCAGGGAATTGACCTGTCTTGTTACCGTCCCTGGATAATTGTAGTGGAGGCGACGGAGCCCACAGGGGGTATTGCTACGGCTCAAAAGACTGAGGATCAGTGGGAAGATATCCTCTCTGGATCGCAATATACCTTCTCCTACTTTGACGGGCTGAACCGTTTTTATATAGCCGATGAGCATAACGAGTTACATGATGCATTCAGGTATCCTCCCAGCCGTCTTATAGATGGGTATATCACACATTACGAACAGGAGCTGGAGAGAGCAAAGAGATCAGCAGAGGAATCGCTACAAGCTGAGAGGCGACTTCGAGAGGATTATGAAAAGCGCTTTTTACAGATCAGGGGTCAGCTTACCAATTTAGAGGTTACAATGAAGTCATGGCTGGCTAACCTACAGTAGCTAAAAGGACAAACAAGTGATATTATGCATTGAGAGGACAGGTAAACAGTTAGTGGTATGGTAGGGAGTTCCGGGATATTCGAGTGTGCAGGAACATTGTCATCGGTGAGGGATAGGTGGATCCAAGCGTGACACCCGAGGTTACCTGGATCGGCCCTATCCTTAATTACAGCGGATTGGGCGACGAGACCCGCGGCTTCATCGGTAGCTTGGCACGCCTAGGGATAAGCGTCAGTGCTCAGGCGATTAGCTTGCAATCACCTGAACTCATCGCCGAGCTGGTAGCCGATTCATCACCGTCTGCGGTTGCGGTGTTAGCAGCGTTAGATCAATCCCCTGACGGTGCCCGCATAGCCGTTTACCATGCGCCTGCGAGTTGGATCACGCCAGTCGAGAACGTGCCGGTGACAATTGCCAGGACCATGTACGAAACCGATTCTCTCCCCACCGAGTGGGTTGAACGTCTTAACCACGTCGATGAGATATGGACGGCAAGTACATTCAATCTGCGAACCTTCAGGGAAGCAGGAGTGACTATACCCATTTACGTCGTGCCGGGAGGAATCGATGCCGAGCGGTTTCGTCCGGGCTTGCCTCCATTGGACGTACCGGGACTTGAAGGAACGGTCTTTCTCTATTCATTCGACTGGCAGCAGCGAAAAGGAATAGATGTCCTTCTTGATGCATGGGCTCGAGCATTCGGCCCTGGCTGTCAAAAACGCTATGAAGGGCCGACCCTGCTTCTACATGTTGGTTCGTCACGACAGTGGAATGGCAAAGGCATGGATTATGATGAAGCCGTGTCGGCTATTCTGAATGCCGTAGGCTACGATCGTAATGACGTCTCGCCAGTAGTTGTTTCTGATACCTTGCTCACATCCGTCGATATGGCGCGCTTGATGGCGCGAGCAGATATATACATCTCCTCGTCCAGGGGGGAAGGGTGGGGCAGGCCAATGATGGAGGCGATCGCATGCGGATTGCCGGTAATAGCGCCTGCCTGGGGGGGATATCTGGACTTTCTTGACGAGAGCAATGCCATTCTCACCAATATTAATGCTGTCGTTCCCATAGGCAGTGAAGTCGATATCCCTACATTTGCCGGGCAGCGATGGGCAGAACCATCACCCGATGGACTTGCAGAAGCCATGTGCAGGCTGTGCAAAGATGACGCGCTACGCCGCAAACTCGGCGAGAAGGGTCGTGCAGATGTCGAGAAGAGGTGGCAGTGGTATCAGGTTTCTGCAATTGCCGCAGAACGTCTCAAGGAGATGTCCGGCCCAGTCGAGAGTACTCATAATAGTCATACTCGCGATACCAGCGGAACTAGACCTGATCCGATACCGGAAACGATGACTTCTGCGAGTGGGGGCGGCATAGCAGCGAAGGAAACAGATGATGCAGCTGATACCGCGCCTTCGACCCAACTGGCGGCAACTATATCACAGCTGGCGACGTCAACGATGGACTCCATCAGAATGCTGGTTGCAGCCGTGAAAGACCTGGACGCGCGGATTGCAAACCACGATGGTAGGATTGACGAGACACGAGGCAGGTTGGATGCGATCATCACCCCCCTGCATTTCGGCCCTGGAGATGCACCGTGGCAAAGAACATGGCTACGTTATACGGATGACAATGGTGCCGAGGTAATAGGGTTCACAAACAATAGGGGTGAGGCCAATGATTTTGGACCGGCGAGCTACGCCAGACTTTTCGGGGGAACTCCGGAGGAAAAGGACCACAGAGCCCAGTTCTACGTCCCCCATGTGTGCGACAACCAGCCAGTGCTGGATATCGGATGTGGGAGGGGCGAATTCCTGAATGTGCTGCGCGACAACTCA
Organism: Actinomycetota bacterium; assembly: GCA_023379725.1. Lineage (GTDB taxonomy): Bacteria > Actinomycetota > Acidimicrobiia > Acidimicrobiales > JAMCPL01 > JAMCPL01. Next base: position 1,444 of record JAMCPC010000107.1, on the reverse strand, counting down.
GTGCAGGCAAGAGGCATCGACCTTGATCGCGATTGCGTCGAACACTGTATCGGGCTCGGGCATGATGCAACATGCGATGATGCCGTTTCGTTCCTCAAAAGCCAGGAGAATGATTCGGTTGGGAGCATTGTAAGTATTCAAGTCGTGGAGCATATATCATTCAATGATTTAATCTCCTTCATCAAAGAGTCTCTAAGAGTTCTTCGCCCTGGTGGACCGCTAATTTTCGAGACGTTGAATCCTCATTCGCTTGCGGCATTTCGCTTCTTTGCCACTGACCCCAGCCATCGTATCCCGTTGTATCCGGAAGTCGGCATAACACTCTGTAGAGAAGCTGGATTCTCCCGGGCAAGAGTTCTCTTCCCTGCCCCTGTCGGCGATCTGGAAGCCAACCGAAGAAACTGCCTGGACTATGCCGTACTAGCGCAAAAAAGTAACCTAGGTCGAGTCACCGAGATCGGCCACCCGACCTAGGTGTCTGGCGTTTTTCGCTGGATTGCGCACATAATCGACAACGCGCAAGCTCCTGAACTGCACTATCACGGAGAATGTAACCGCTTTTCCCGAGCTGTGGGCAGTTTGACACCAGACACCTAGTGCCCAGCATTTCACTGTCGACTAAAATTCTTGTGGTAATATATTATTTATGAATACTCTTGAAATCATTGAGGAGATGCGGATAAATCCTGCCCTGGCTTCCGAACTGAGGGCTGTGCTCCTGTCGGAAGAGTTGCTTTCTTTGCCTGAGCGCATGTTGGCGATGGAGAGGACACTGGCCGAGCTGGTGGAAATCTCCAAACGCCATGAGAATACCCTTGCCGAGCTGGTGGAAATCTCCAAACGCCATGAGAATACCCTTGCCGAGCTGGTGGAAATCTCCAAACGCCATGAAAATCCCTTGCCGAGCTGGTGGAAATCTCCAAACGCCATGACGGCCGTCTTGGCAATATAAGTGGAAACATCTACGAGGAGAGGTGTCGCAGGTACGCAGTTCCCGTGTTGTCAAGAGTTTCGGGAGGATTACGCAGCATCCATTTGCTTGACAGGGCTGAGCTTGCAGATAGGCTTGATGATCTGATTGATGCGGGCAAGATGGATTTCGACACGAGAGAAGACATCTTGCTGGCTAACATTGTTGCCACGGCGAAAAGACGCAGTGATGGGGAGGAACTGTGGATTGTAGCCGAAGCATCGGTTACCCTGGGCGCCTCCGATGTAAGGAACACTAAGCGCCGTGCAGCAGCCCTGGGTACAGCAATGGGCATCAATTGCCTGGCCGCGGTGATCAGTGACATAGTGCCAGAGACATTAGATCTCACTGGTGTAGATCTTATCACTTACCACGATAAAGCCGTATAGAGCTGTATTGGCCTTATGCTGGATCCATCCATACGAAATTACAATATTCCATGATTATTGGTATAATTGTGATATGGTAGTGGAT
>JAMCPC010000106.1 GCA_023379725.1 Actinomycetota bacterium | reverse complement strand
CTCCCTGGCTCTCCCCGTAACGCCAGTATCCCCGGTAGCCAATAACCAGGATATACCGTCCAACTGATCGACGCCGCCCACAACACGCACCCCCCGACCGTCGTAACCACCGTGTCGAGCCTTAAGTACTACCGGCCAACCATGCCGTTCTGCAAATCTGGCTACATCGTCTTCAGATTCAACAGCGCTAAAGGCGGGACAGGGGAAACCCTTAGATGACAGCGACTGGCGCGCTTCCAACTTATCTTGAGCTAAATACAACGCCAAAGGGTGAGGCTGAATATTGTACCTTCGTTCTTGCATAACCACCAGATTTGACGGTGAAACGAGTTCGTGGTCAAAAGTAACTACATCTGCTCCCGCCGCTACCGCTTCAATGTCCGACAATCTGTCTGGAGTCCCCAATACATAACCGGCACCTCCCAATACAGCACTGTCTTTGACAGAAGTGGCCAATACCATTAGCTCTATGTCCAGGTCTATAGCCGCCTGATGAGTCATCCGAGCGAGTTGACCGGCACCAATCATAGCCACCTTTGCACTAGGCATATTTATATCCCACTGTCCCTGTGATTTGATGCACTACTCTCCTCCGTCCCCAACGCGTAGCCGGTAGCTACGTCTAGAATGAGATGTAATTCGATGCACTACTCTCCTCCGTCCCCAACGAAAGAAGGTACAGGAGATGTTATTACCTGCGCTACTGTCCCTGGATTACCTGCGCTACTGTCCCTGGCCAAGGGAGAACCCAGGTTTACCATCAAATGTAAACAGTCCTTCGGTCTTTATAAAGGGCATTCCCGCCGTAGACAGCCTACCCAACAACGATATAACCTGATCGTAAGAGACATGGCCTCCGGCTGGAATAGCCTGGAAACGGCAGCGCCAGTGATCTACGCAAAACGTCTCAGGAACACCTCCCGGATAGACGTTTTGACCTCTATTCGTTATCATCACCAACTGGAGATCCGGTCCGGCATTGGCTTCAAGTACCTTGGCTATCTCCTCTACTGCTTGAGTAGAATCGACAAAGATGTCGATACCTACAAGTTCCTTGTGTGCCCTTGGTCTCTCAGGAAGCACTATTTTTATAGGCTCTGTATGCGATGGATATTCGACTGCCTTCAACGTATTCGGAGTCTCCCCGATCCGCTCTATCACAGCTTGAGCAAATTCAGAGGTACCCACCTTAGCGGTCGACACCGATGAGTTGTAAATATCATAAGTATGTATGCCATCCTCTATGGTCTTCAACCATGCGTTGTGCACACGGGTAGCTACGTCACCCTGGCCAATATGCACAAGCATCTGCACTGCACCCAGAAACAGGCCGGATGGATTGGCCAAGTTCTGCCCGGCACGCCTGGGAGCTGAGCCATGGATAGCTTCGAACATGGCAATCTCGTCTCCTATATTTGCACTTCCGGCCAATCCAACCGAACCAGCTATCTGCGCCGCCACGTCGGATAATATATCTCCGTAAAGGTTGGGTAATACGATCACGTCGAATGCCTCTGGAGTATCAGCTAATTTGGCAGCCCCAATATCTACAATCCAGTGCTCGGACTCTATATCGGGGTACTCTTCAGCCACCTCATCGAATACCTTATGAAAAAGACCATCGGTGAACTTCATAATATTATCCTTGGTGAAGCAGGTGACCTTGGAGCGATTGTATCGACGTGCATACTCAAACGCGTAACGGATAAGCCGCTCGCTACCCGGACGCGTGATCAATTTCAGGCATTGCGTAACATCCTCAGTCTGGCGGTGCTCTATACCCCCATAGAGATCCTCCTCATTCTCACGAACTATGACCAGATCCATGCCAGGATGCTTTGTTGCGATATAAGGCGAATAGGAAGGACAGGGTCGCACGTTCGCAAACAACCCAAATGCCTTACGAACGGTCACATTCAAGCTCTTAAATCCACCTCCCTCAGGTGTGGTTATAGGTGCCTTCAAAAATACCTTATTACGACGTAATGACTCCCAGGTGCTCGACTCAATTCCAGACGTGATCCCTCTTTTGTAGACAGCCTCTCCAATCTCAACTACATCTATATCAAGGTTTGCACCACCAGCAGTAATGATATTTAGCGTGGCATCCATTATCTCCGGACCAATACCATCTCCGTAAGCAACGGTGATTGGTACAGGCGTGGTTTCTTTATTGCTCATATTTATTAGCTCCTTATTCTGTATATTGTGGTTTTTATATTTGTGGTTGGCCGTGTCTCTTTTTATCTAATTCACTACTGCAGGGAGGGAAGCGGCACGTAGGAAGGCACTCCGTCAAACTCTTCCAGCTTGACGAGATCTGACCAGTGCAACTGTCTTGGAATGCGAGCAAGCAACTCAAAGACTGCTTCATCTGTTATGTGCGAATCATCCTGGCGGGCAACGAATCGAAGTCTCAATACAGCATGCTCGTTACTACGAGAAATTCCGCGTATGCCAGTTCCTTCCAGTGCAGCTATAAGACGCAGATGGGTACCGGCCGCGCTCTTCCTTGCCTGGTCTATAGCATGATCGCTGCCACTGGGACACTCTACCCATATATCTACCCCAACTACTCGTCTTCTGGCAGATTCTGGGCGAAACGGTTTCCTATCCACATCTATCCTACTGTCAAGCAAAGTCATATACGCTCCTAAACTCACGAATTAATTATCATTATATCACGACATCCAGAGCAGGCAAACGTGAGCGGGCTAATAGCCTGCCTCGTAAATAGTGTGACGTTATCCGGCCAAGTCAGGGGCATCATGCGGCTGGCTGGAACCCATGGTTATTTGTAGGACAAGCCACTGACATGCGAAAATGCTTCCGATAGACTAAACGTGGATTATCCCACGTTCAAACCCAAGGAGCCAGTATGGAGCATTAAACGCTGCACGATACAGGAATGTATCGATGAAGGTGCGGTAGCCAAACTATGATATACTATGATTCTGTTCACAAAAGGAATAGCCTGCCGGTTGTGCTGACGATTCAATGCGTAAGAGTACCGCCAGGTTCCCAATGTGCTTGGTCCTGTAGTGCAGCCTGGAGTGCACGTCGGCCTGTCAAGCCGAAGGTCGCGGGTTCAAATCCCGTCAGGACCGCCAGATAAGTG
>JAMCPC010000105.1 GCA_023379725.1 Actinomycetota bacterium | reverse complement strand
CTCCTGCCTGGACATGCGGTTCGTACCTCCAATGCCGGTAGGTGCCCTGTAAGAGCCAAACACCTCTCGAAGTGCATCTGCCCATTCACCCGTTGTGCCCCCCGATCTGGCCAACCGTATTGAGGCTTCCATGATATTATCACCCGATTCGCAGGCTTTTTTCAGTTGACTGAGAGCACGGTTCACTTCTCCAGCATCACGTTTATCACGCCATTGCACAATCTCTTCTCTGAGCATCTCTTCCGTTAATGGATCCACCTTTAGCACTCCACCGCTTCCGTCATTACCACTCAATGGAGATGGCTCTGTCTCCGTGTAACAATTTACTCCCACCACCGGTAGTTCACCGGACTCGATCCTGCTGACCCTGCGACGTTGACTGGCTACGAGCCTCCTCTTCATCTCTTCTACTGCCGCAAATGCACCCCCCATAGCAATGATCTCTTCCATCTCTTCCCACGCTTGCGCTGCCAGATCAGCACTGAGAGACTCAACCACCTTCGACCCATCAAATATATCTGGGTACTCCAATATATCTGTTTCAAGAGCCATTATCTGCTGTATACGCAGCGACCACTGTTGATCCCATTTACGCGGTAGCCCAAGCGCTTCATTCCATGCGGGAAGTTGTATTGCACGTGCCCTCGTACTACGAGATAAAGTGACACCGAGCATTTCCAAAATTATCCGTGCTACATTGTTCTCCGGCTGTGCTTCGGTCAGGCCAAGGGAGTTTACCTGTACTCCGTAACGAAACCGCCTATATTTTGGCTCTGCCACATGGTAACGCTCAAGGCAAATCCTCTCCCAATTGGCAGCAAACGCTTTGAGCTTGCATACCTCCTCCACAAATCTCACTCCGGCGTTTACAAAGAAGGATATCCTACCTACTACTTGAGGAAATTCGTCCTCATTCACCTGCCCTGACTGCCGTACAGCATCCAAAACATCGATTGCATTAGCCAAAGCATAAGCTATCTCCTGAGAGGGAGATGCACCTGCCTCCTGGAGATGGTACCCGCATACGTTCATTGGATTCCACTTTGGAATGTTACGCACTGAGTAGGTAATCAAATCGACAGTTAGACGAAGGCTTGGAGCCGGGGGAAATATAAACGTACCCCTGGAAAGGTACTCCTTCAAAATATCGTTCTGCGTCGTCCCGCTCAGCTGCTGCTTTTGTACTCCGGATTGCTCTGCCCTGACTATATAGAGGCTCAATAGCCATGGTGCAGTGGCATTAATAGTCATTGAGGTATTGGCACTTTCCAGCGGGATTGAATCCATCAGCTCATTCATATGTCCCAAATGCGCAATTGGAACGCCGACTTTACCTACCTCCCCCCTCGCCTCAGGGGCATCGGGATCATAACCGGTCTGCGTTGGGAGGTCGAAGGCTATAGACAACCCGGTCTGTCCCTTGGCAATGTTTGACCGGTACAATTCATTGGACGCACGGGCATTTGAATGTCCCGAGTACGTCCTTATCACCCACGGCCTGTCACGCTCGGGAAGTTGCCATTGCAGGTTCAAGTTACCGGCATCATCCTCTCCATGACCAAAGTCTGAGGCTTGGGATTCTATATCAGTCATCATATCAGTCAGTCAATTGTCGCACATTCCGTTGCACGTAGTTCCTCTATGCTCAAGGGTATTGGGTATGACCATACACACCAGCATACCAGTGCAGTGTCCCGTAAATAACCATGGGTTCCCGCCAGCCAGATAATGTCACGCTATTTACGAGACACTACACTAGCGTTACTCTACCGTAAAATACCTGCTCGGCTCACTTGTCACTATGGTAGTTGTAAAATCCTCTGCCCGACTTTCTACCGAGCCGTTCAGCCGTAACCATCCTACGCAAAAGCGGAACGGCTGCATAATTCGGATCCTTGTACTCTTCGTAGAGTGCATCCAGGATAGCCAGAGACGTATCCAAGCCGACCAGATCCAGTAACGTAAACGGCCCCATCGGAAAGCCACAACCCTCTTTCATAGAGGTGTCTATGTCCTCCATAGAGGCTATCCCCTGCTCCAGCATACGGACAGCATTGTTCAAGTAGGGGAACAAAAGGGCATTCACCACAAAACCTGCCTGATCACGTACCTCCACTGGCATCTTCCCGCATGCAGAAGCAAACTCTTTAGCAGACTCGATAGTATCCTCAGAAGCAGTAATCGGTCTGACCACCTCTACCAACTTCATAACAGTTGCCGGATTGAAAAAGTGGATACCACACACCTTGTCTGGCCTGCCTGTCTCCATCGCCATTTCAATGATAGGCAACGTAGAGGTATTAGTTGCAATAATTGTATGCTCCGCGCAGATCCGGTCAAGCTCCAAGAAGAGATGTTTCTTGGTATGGATGTCTTCCACTACCGACTCTATTACAAGATCGCAATCAGAGAGCATAGAGAAGTCTGACGTTGCCGTAATCCTTGACAAAGCCGTAGTGGCTACTTCAGCTGTAATCTTTTCTTTGTCTACCTGCCTCTGGAGAGTTTTCTCTATACCGGCCACCAAGGCATCAGCCGTAGACTGAGATCGAGACCTAACTACAACCTCGAAACCACTTAGTGCAGTACATTGCGCAATACCCGACCCCATAATGCCGGATCCAATAATTCCAACTCGTTTTATTTGCATGAGGATATATCATACAACATTTGAAGTGTGCATACCATCAGTACTGCCACTACGTGCCCCCGTGAGACGTTTATGCGAGCTGCCCCTGCTGACACTGCGAAACGAGCAGCCAATAAGTATTTCCCTGACTTCTTCCCCACGGCTAATGTATAATAAGTATCAGTGGAAAATATGTTTGAGGATGTCGAGCTCACTGGCGGTGTTTCTGCTCATAGTATAACCGTCCACCCCGGTAGCAGGGCAATAATCATATCCAACCTTCTGCTACCAAACAATCCTACCCCTCAGTCACTCCGCACAACCGATCTGCTCTGTGAGCAGCTAAATGCATGGGCAGGAGGTGG
>JAMCPC010000104.1 GCA_023379725.1 Actinomycetota bacterium | reverse complement strand
AGATTATCCTACCTGAGGTATGTTTGTCTTGCATTTCCCTATAATTATGGGCGATGATCTTTATATGGGTGGAAATAGCAGACATGCATTATTACAACAGCGGTATGAGTCATGGAATTAGCTGGATCCAGCGCGCCGGCGGATAACCGGCTGTATCTCAGAGGGAGGAGAGTGTTGCTCCGTCAGCTCGTAGACAGTGATTATGACGCTTGGCAAGAGGTTCGTATTCGATGTAGGGATTGGTTGGTACCGTGGGAACCAAGGCCTGCCAGGGCTATGATTCCGGCAGATGATTGGCATAGTTATCGTGCGCGCCTGTCTACAGTACAGAGAGAGAACCAACAGGGTACGGGTTATGCATTCGGTGTATTTCTGGAAGATGCCTTTATAGGTGAGGTAACTATTGCATCTATCCAGAGGTGGCCATTCCAGAGTGGATACGTTGGTTACTGGATAGATCAGAAGTTTGCTGGTCAAGGTCTTACCCCTGAGGCCGCTTGTGTAGCTATTCAGTTTGCATTTGAAGTACTTGGCTTGCACAGGGTGGAGATTGCTATAGTTCCGCGCAACCTGTCCAGCAGGAGGGTGGCGGAAAAGCTTATGCTGAGGAACGAAGGTACAGCTGTACGATTTTTGGAGATAAATGGAGTCTGGGAGGACCATGTCCGGTATGCCGTAACAGCCGAGGAATGGGTGGATTTGAAACAATCCATGGGTCAATGGCTGCCTGACCAGTGAATCCTCCATCCGCTTCTACGCCAGATAACTCTACAGGTTTTGTATCTGGCGACCAAGTGTCGAGCAACCAGACGTACCCCAACAGGGCATCCGGCATCACATCGTCTGCTACTCGACTTCCTACTGGCTCAAGTCTGTTGGATGAATGGGTGAAGCGTGACTCAGCGGTTGTGTGGCATGGCTTTACGCAGATGGCGGCTTACCCAGATAACTCGCCTGTCATAGCAGAGAGAGCTGAGGGTAGGGAGATAATAGATGTGAATGGGAAACGATATTTTGATGCAATATCATCGCTCTGGGTGAATACGCTGGGTCACCGGGTAAGAGAGCTCGATGAAGCTATCATAGATCAGCTGGCAAGAGTAGCTCATACGACTATGCTCGGTAATGGCAACACCGAGGTGATCAAACTGGCAGAAGCTCTTTCGGAAGTAGTTCCGGTAGAACAGCCCCACTTTCTCTTTGCCTCTGATGGGGCATGTGCAGTGGAGCAGGCGCTGAAGATTGCCTACCAGTATTTCATTAATTCTGAGCAGTCAGGTAGGGACCGTTTTTTGGTACTGGGCAACGCTTACCATGGTGACACTGTAGGTTCTATGTCACTTGGAGACTCAGGGTTTGAGACCCAGATTTTTGATCGTCTCAAGTTTGACACTGTCAGGTCGCCGGGCTACGATGATAAGGATTGGCTAGACAAAGCTTTATCTGTATTGCACTCACAGGGTGATCAACTCTGCTGTACAGTAGTCGAACCACTTGTGCAGGGTGCATCTGGTATGTGGATGGCGGACCCAGAGCATGTATCGATTTTCAGGGAGGCGTGTAGAGATGCGAAGGTGCTGTTTGTCGCTGATGAAGTGGCTACAGGGTTTGGGCGTACAGGAGCAATGTTTGCATCCGAACTCTGTGGCATACGACCAGACATAATGTGCATAGGCAAGGGGCTTACCGGTGGATATCTCCCCATGTCTGCTACCGTTGTCTCAGAGAGCGTGTTTAGGAAATTTCTCGGTGAGGATCTCGGTTCTCGGACCTTTTATCATGGCCATTCCTATGGTGGTAATGCACTGTGCGCTGCAGTTGCCTTGAAACACCTTGAGTTGATATCTGAGTGGAACGTCCTCGATAACGTACGAGCTAGAAGCGATCAGCTTGTTATGTTGCTTAACGAGTACGTCGGTGGCCATGAATTGGTGAAAGCAGTAAGATACAGGGGGCTCATGGCAGGGGTAGAGTTGGATCCACCCAAAGAGGCTTTGAAATGGGGGCGTAAGGTATGTGCCCAGGCCGTTCAGAGGGGAGTGTTGCTGCGTCCTCTGGGTGATGTCGTAGTACTGGTGTTGCCCCTTACGACCACAGAGGATGAGCTATTACGTGTAGTCAAGGTGTTGAAAGAATCGTTGGACGAGTTGGCTATTCATCCCGCAGATAGCCATGGGGAGGATGTCAGCGTATAACGTCACTCCATTTACGAGACAGATTACCAGGAATGCGTGGTGCTTATGTGTCATATGGGTATGTATAGCGGTAGTATTAATGGCAAGATTTTGAGAAACAGTTTGGTAGGTATCAGGTGAACGAGATTTGGACACGGAGAGCGGAGCAGAGGATTGCCAATATCGCTGATTTGGGTCGTAGGCGGGTGCCAAGGGTTTTTGAGCCAGTAGGGCAGGTAGGTAGCCTGGAGGGATGTACTCAGCCTGTATGTGCATTTGCCTCAAATGATTACCTGGGTTTGAGCCATCACCCGGCGGTAGTATCTGCTGCAAGCGAAGCAGCTGAACGTATGGGCGTAGGTGCCGGAGCGTCACGATTGGTCACCGGTAGCCGGCTGGTGCATAAAGAGCTGGAGGAGGAGGTAGCTTCATGGAAGGGTACCGAAAGATCGGTTCTATTTCCTACCGGATATCAAGCCAATATTGGACTTCTGGGATCACTGGGCGAAGATGATGTGTTGATCTGCTCCGATGAATTGAACCATGC
>JAMCPC010000103.1 GCA_023379725.1 Actinomycetota bacterium | reverse complement strand
GACTGTATGGGTCAAGATGAATCAATCATTTCAGGAAGGAGACCTTATCCAAGAGATGAGGCCTCTCAATAAGGCGGTGCCGGAGTCCTCTTACTGCTTGCTCAATATCGTCGAGCTTTGCGGATGCGGAGGAATGTATGCCTCCTGTCACCATAGACAGGATGGCATCAGCCACTATAGAATTTCTGGCCAGTACCGGCCCGTGCATGTATGTTCCTACTATATTTCCATAGACTATACCCTCAGTGCTATCTTCAAAAAGTCCATTTCCAGCTCCTCTCAAGACGCTACCAAGTGATTGTGCCTCTTGGCCGATGGCAGTACGTCCTGCATGATTTTCGAATCCGGTAAGCAACTGATCTCCAAGCCAAGATGACCTGCAGAGTATCTCACCCACTGCTCTTGGCTGTGTGGTCTTGACTGTTACTGCGGGCACAAGGCCGACTCCCGGATATATCTTGGCAGCAGAAGCTGGAAATGATTCACCGATAATCTGATATCCGGCACAGACTGCCAACATTGCAGCGCCATTGTAGAGTGCCCGATTGAGAGCGATCCTGGCAGGCGTGGAGCGAAGTAACTGGGCGGCATAGGCCTGAGGGGCATCCTCACCCCCACCAATACAATAAATATCACATTGTGATGGTATATCATCTCCAGTGTGGACTTGTACCAACTCGGATACAACGCCATACAGTTCAGCTCGTCTGGCCAGTATAATTGCATTTCCACCGTCTCCATAGGTGCCGAGTATATCCGGATAGAGTGAGACTATCCTGAGTGTGGAATCACGGGTAGCATGCTTGGTGGTGTTCCTGGTGACACCCCTATCCTTGTTACGCCTGCTATCCCTATCGCCACGAGAGCCACTGCGGTTTTTGTCTCTATTGCCCTGCTCAGCCTCCCTTCTGCCGTTACCGCTGTGATTATCTCTCAATGCGCTGTATTCAATGATGTTTGCCAGGCCATTGACACGGATAGGACTCTTCCCAGAGAGTACCTTGCGTAGCTCCTGGAAGGCCGTATAGTTGCCGACATAATGTATAAGCGGCTTTGGTGGCCTGGTATAAGCGCTTGTGGTAACATCGGCGCTATTATCTACACTCGTATCTGCACCCACACCCACACCCACACTCATAGCAATTGCCTGTAACTGATCTGCTGTATGCCTATGCTTCACACCCGCATAGGAGAGTCTGACGGCCAGGTCCAGCCCGCGTAGACCGGTAGCTACTACCTGCCTCTGAGCAAGTTTTTCAAATGGTACATCCCATAGCCAGGATGGGTCCAAGCCATCTGCAATCTTTGCATTGATGCCTATTACCAAAGGAATATTGGTGGCTGTAAGAAGCTCAATCAATTCAAACCATCCAGCGGGATTCTTCGCCAGCATCATTATGACAGTTGCCTCTACGATGCAGGTAGAGTTTTGTGAATCGACCAACTCTATATCTATAGAGGCGAATCTTCCTGCAACGGAAGTCAGCCTGGCTATACGATCTACAGAATCAAGTGGACTCTTTCCCAACAATGATACAGCTGTAACAGCCATGGCAGCATTAGACAGATTGAATTTCCCCGGTAACGAGGTGGACAACGTAATATCTCTGCCATCCATGACCATCTTATCGTCGTGTATCGTAACGGAGGGTACAGGTCTAGCAAATCCACATTCACATGACCATGTGCCGTTATTGGTGAAATTAATCCTGCCACCACAGTTTGGGCAACTTGAAGCATCGCTTTTCCAGCGTTGCCCTGCCGATACCCAGATGACATGACTCTCCGGTATGCCGGAGGCCGCCCACACAACCATAGGATCGTCGCAATTCGCTACCACCCATAAAGATATTTGTGACTCAAGCTCTGATATTGCCTGCCCCTTTACTTCTTCAGTTGCCCGTCCTGGCATCCGGGCCAATGCCTCTTCTATTTTTTCTATTTTCCCTCTACTTGCCTGTCCATGGATTTCCCCAGTCACCTGCCCGCTTACTTGAGTGGCATCCCGACTTATTGCATACCCAGTTGGTTCCAGCTTTTCATCTGTTTCTGGCTGCCCATTGAAGGCATCAATCAGTGCCTTCCTCCACTTGGCACTGGTCATCCTGACCTCGTTCACCCTGTCCAGCTGATCACGAGATAGGTTCAATAGCACAACTACCTCAGGATGCGATTTTGCAATTAATTCTGGCAGATACCCTTCATCGACCTCTATTACGGCATCTGTGTGATTACCTGAGCTCATAAGGGCAGATACAATGCCGGCAGGTAGATTGGAGCCAGATAGTGATGTTGCCACGTCCAGGTGCTCAATAGAGCGTCCATGATGTCGTGAAACAACCCCCAGAGAAGACATTGAAGCAGACCCTAAGGCATCTGAAAGAGCACCAGAAGTTGTATCCGAAAGAGCATATGCAATCATCCTGGTCGTGGTCGTCTTGCCGTTGGTACCACTTACCAGCACCACTCTTCGACCAAAGGTAAGCTTTTCCAAGAGATGAGGGTCTATGACAAGCGCCACTCTGCCGCCGATGACCGATCCTGAGCCAAGATGCATGCCTATTGAAATCCGCGTAAGCGCCCTGGCGACAATCTGGGCAGTGAAACGGCGCGTGTACTGTCCGAGTTTTTGCATTTGCAGTAGCCTCGTTTTTTGCGGTATCCTCATACTCATAGTGTAAGACATTTAGTAGCCAGCCTCGTGAATAGCATGACGCTATACGCTGAATTGGTGATGTCATCTGGCAGGGATGAAGAAAAGAGCAGAGTGTAACTTTAAGTTACGCCAATGACGAATACCACCAGATGCGTCAAATGATCAGCGATAACCATGGTTATTCTCAGGATGAACTACTCGATAGATATAATTATAAGGAGGCTTTTCAATGGGCATACTCGATGGCAAGGTGGCAATAGTTACAGGCGCAGGGCGCGGTATTGGTAGAGGCGAAGCTATGTTACTTGCAGCCGAAGGAGCTAAGGTAGTAGTAAACGATCTAGGTGCCGATGTAACCGGTGCTGGTGGAGACAAGAGTCCTGCTCAGAAAAGCGTGGATGATATAATTGCAAACGGAGGCGAAGCAATAATAAACGCCGATGACATCAGCTCGTGGCAGGGAGCCAAGAACGTGATAGATGAAGCCATATCTACTTGGGGAAAACTGGATATAGTCGTGAACAACGCCGGTATTTTACGTGACAAGATGAGTTTCAATATAGATGAATCAGACTGGGACGATGTAATCAGGGTACACTTGAAGGGTCACTTTGCGATGGCTCGCCATGCTGCAGCCTACTGGAGAGAGCGTTCAAAGGCTGGTGATGAAGTGAAGGCAGCAATAGTAAATACTTCATCGGAATCGGGCATATATGGAAATCCAGGGCAGGCCAACTATTCTGCCGCCAAGGCTGGTATCGCCTCTTTGACATGGGTAATGGCACGTGAACTACAACGCTATGGTGTCAGAGTAAATGCCATTGCACCCAGGGCCAGGACCAGGATGACTGAGAACCTGTTTGGTTCGTTCAGCGATCCTGGCGAGGGTAAATTTGATGCTTATGATCCGCTGAACGTAGCACCTATGGTGGCTTTTTTGGCCTCTGATCTTGCCAGCGATATAAGCGGGCAGATATTCGTAGTTTACGGTGGTGAAATCACAGTGATGCAGGGATTTACCCCAGCAGGCGAATTAAAGAAGGATGCCAGATGGACACCGAGTGAATTGGCAGAGCATAAAGCCGAACTTTTTGCAGACCACCCCAGTGTGCTGCCTGGGATGCCTGGGTTCTGACCGTGGTAACCACTGGCGACGACTCTGGTCTGCAGTACGTTGTCAGGACCATAGAGGAGAGAGGTATCCAGTTTGTCCAGTTGTGGTTTACCGACGTACTAGGCACCCTAAAAGCATTCAGTATTGCACCTGCTGAAGTAGAAAGCGCCCTGGAGGACGGCATGACTTTCGACGGATCAGCCGTGGATGGCTTCAGCAGAGTGCAGGAGAGCGATATGATAGCACACCCTGATCCAAGCACATTCGAGCTGCTTCCCTGGAAGGATGGGGATGCTTTAACGGCAAGAATATTTTGCGACATTTCCAATCCGGACGGTTCACCATTTGAAGGAAGCCCCAGAGAGGTGCTGCGCAGGGCAACCGATAGTGCTCATGCGCTGGGATACGGCTTTTACGTAGGACCCGAAATCGAGTTCTTTTACTTCCGCGAGGAGCCACGTACCCAGCCTATTGATAATGGCTCTTACTTTGATCTGACTGCAGCTGAATTGTGTAGTGACCTTAGGAGGGAGAGTATACAATCTCTTGAGACGATAGGTATTCCGGTGGAGCATACTCAGCATGAAGATGCCCCTGGTCAATACGAGATAGATTTACGATATACGGATGCCCTTACTATGGCTGATACCGTCATGACTACCAGGATGATCATTAAAGAGGTAGCTATCCGAAGGCATGTAGTTGCCAGTTTCATGCCAAAGCCTATCTCTGGCGTGCAGGGATCAGGCATGCACACACATATTTCACTTTTCAGAGGTGACACAAATGCATTTTATGACCCTGACGATCCGGCTGGCCTATCTGTCGAAGCAAAGTGCTTTATCGCGGGATTACTGAAACATGCACCTGAAATTACTGCCGTTACAAACCAGTGGGTCAATTCATATAAACGCCTAGTTCCCGGTTACGAGGCGCCAGCTTATGTTTCATGGGCAAGAAACAACAGATCGGCCTTGGTTAGAGTGCCGGTAACCAGAAAGAGTAAGCCAGAGACGACCAGGATCGAGTACAGAGCCGTTGATTCGGCATGTAACCCCTACCTGTCATTTGCAATGATTCTGGCAGCTGGTATGGACGGCTTGATAAAGGGCTATGAGTTGCCACCCGAAGCCGATGTAAATCTATTTGATCTATCCATAAGCGATCTCGAAAATACTGGGGTAGTGCGATTGCCACACAACCTCTTTGAAGCGATATCTCTGATGGAAAAGTCCAGCCTAGTTGCCGATACGCTTGGTGAGCACGTATTTGAGTGGTTCATTCGCAACAAGCTTGAAGAGTGGCATTCATTCAGGGAACATGTCAGTGAGTATGAAATTGACAGGTACCTGACGATACTCTGATGGCCATAGTATATTTCCCGGAGTTGCCTACTGAGCTGGTAGAGATGCTACAAAGTATGGGACTGTCACCACATAGGGTAGAGGACTTGTCGGCAGTAAGGGACGACTCAGGAATATTGGTCTACATGTTAGAAGATCCTGGAACTGCAGTAGAGGCACTTCGTTCCATCGTAGAGCGAGACAGTAAGTATACACCGCAGGTGCTACTGATAATTGCAACGAGTCAATTGGAATGGCTTGAGCGAGCCAAGGGGCTATTCGATGACTGGTGTTTTTATTCGGCCAATATTGAAGAGGTTGCATTACGTGCCAATTTTCTCTTTGGCAGGACATCGGGGACTGCAATCAAATACGGCCCTCTCGAAATTAATGTCGACAGCTATCAGGCAACCGTCAATGGCCAGCTACTTGATTTAACCTACATGGAATACAAGCTGCTTGCTTTCCTTGCCACCAATCCTGAGAAGGTCTTTAGTAGAGAAGCCCTACTTACCAGGGTATGGGGATATGACTACTATGGAGGAGCACGCACAGTCGATGTCCATATCCGCCGCCTGCGCTCAAAAATGGGCGACAGGCATGCGAATATGATAAGTACAATCAGGTCGGTAGGCTATATGCTTACCACGAAAATTTAGATGTCGTAGTAGAGCTGAAACTCCCATGGATGTGGCCGTAAGCGGATGGCGTCCACTTCATTTGTCCTCTTGTAATTAATCCATACATCTATCAGGTCGTCGGTGAATACCCCGCCTTCTTTCAGGTATGCATTGTCAGACTCAAGCGCATCCAGTGCCTCTTCCAGAGATGAGGGAACCTGCGGTATCTTGGCCAGTTCTTCAGGTGAAAGTTCGTATAGATCTACATCTAGTGGTGCTGCAGGTTCGATCTTATTTTTCACTCCGTCCAAGCCAGCCATAAGCATCGCAGAGAACGCTATATATGGGTTGCAGGCTGGGTCTGGGCATCTGAACTCTACTCTTTTCGCCTTTGGTGATGGAGAGTACATTGGGATACGACATGCTGCAGATCTGTTCCGCTGCGAGTACACCAGATTCACAGGAGCCTCAAAACCGGGCACCAACCTCTTGTAAGAGTTCGTAGTAGGAGCAGCAAAGGCCAGTATAGAAGGAGCGTGTTTCAACAGACCTCCAATATAGTGCAGTGCCATCTCCGATATGCCTGCATATCCTGACGGATCCGAGAATAGCGGCTTTCCGTCTTTCCATAGTGATTGATGGGTATGCATCCCTGACCCATTATCTTGGAATAACGGCTTTGGCATGAAAGTCGCAGTCAAGCCATGCGCCTGTGCCACGGACTTTACTACGTATTTATAGAGCATCAGCTTGTCGGCAATGTCGAGTAACGGGCTAAACCGCATATCGATCTCTGCCTGGCCGGCGGTAGCAACCTCATGATGCTGTACCTCTATGTCTATACCGAGACTCTCCATTATTAGAATCATCTCTGATCGGATATCCTGCAGATGGTCCATTGGGGGTACAGGGAAATAGCCCTCTTTGTGTCTTGGTTTGTATCCCAGATTAGGGCTTTCATCCTTGCTTGAGTTCCATATTCCCTCGTCAGAGTCGACCGAGTAGTATGCGCTGTGGGCATCCTGGTGGAACCTCACATCTGAAAATATAAAGAACTCAGCTTCGGGGCCAAAGTATGCCGTATCGGCCAGACCTGTCTCTAGCAGGTAAGCCTCGGCCTTTTTTGCAACATATCTAGGGTCACGTGAGTAGGATTCACCAGTGATAGGGTCCTTCACGAAGCAGTTTATGTTCAGAGTACGATGCTGGCGGAAAGGATCCACGATAGCGGTATCAGGGTCCGGGATAAGCAGCATGTCAGATTCCTCAATGGATTGAAAACCACGTATAGACGAACCGTCAAATCCGAATCCTTCTTCAAAAGAAGATTCTGTCAGTTCGTGTGCAGGTACTGAAAAATGCTGCATAAGTCCGGGCAGGTCACAGAATCGCAGATCAACGATCTCTATGCCCATATCAGATACTTGCCGTCTTATCTCATCTGGTGTCTTATTACTCATTTATTCTCCTTTTATTCTCCTTTTTGTCCATCATTTCCATCATGATATTGTTCACTTATCTTATCCGCGATAACACATAGGCGGTGGGTAATCTCCAGCCGGAATAAGAGGGAAGCCATATCATCATACCGCATCAGGACCTCTCTCACCTGTCCTGACCCTGGTAATCTCTTCTACCGGAGATACCCATACCTTACCGTCTCCGATCTTTCCAGTTCTCGCCGATTCCAAAATTGCATCGACTACCTGTTCTACTATACTGTCATCTACTATGGCCTCGACTCTAATCTTAGGCATGAAATCTACCTCGTATTCTGCTCCTCGATAGACCTCCGTATGGCCTCGCTGGCGTCCAAAACCCTGTGCCTCCGTAACGGTCATACCCGTTACCCCAATATCCTGAAGTGCATTTTTTACGTCCTCTAGTTTGAATGGCTTGACAACTGCAACCACTGATTTCATTGCAACCTACCTCCTAATACACTTTCGGAAGGATACACCTCTTCATCATGGACTGCCAAATCTCCCTGTTCGAGCTCTTCATCGGTCATGCGCAGGGGAACGAATATACTGATCACTTTGAGCAGTATGAATGTCACCAAAGCATCCCATACGATAACAGTCAAGGCAGCTCCAGCTTGTATTGCAAGCTGGCCGGGATGTCCATAGAGTAGACCTGTCCCAGCAACATTACCGCTGGGCTTGGCTCCCAGGTACTCTATAATATGTGGATCGGCAAAGATGCCCACCAGTAGACCTCCCGCCAACCCCGCAATCCCATGCGTATAGACCACCCCCAGCGCGTCATCTACCTTCTTGAATATCCACACCTTGGAGAGTTTGTTCCAGGCGATCCAGACAATTATCGAAGCTATCACTCCAGTGGCTATAGCACCTACTCCATTGACATAGCCTGCCGCAGGGGTGATAGCCACCAGTCCAACTATCATTCCATTTACAGCACCGAGAAACGTCGGCTTTTTCTGCCCTGAAAATGTCATATCCATGATAACCCAGACAAGTAACGCAGCCGCCGTTGCTATGTTGGTGTTCAGTACAGCCGTGGAAGCATCGGCTCCGGCAAAGTAGGGATCACCTCCGTTGAATCCATTCCATCCCATCCAGAGCAGCCCTGCTCCGACGGATATGAGTAGCAAGTTGTTGGGAACTGAGTGTTTCCTGTCTCTGGCCAGTCTTGGACCGATTACTGCAGCCGATACGAAACCAGTAGTACCTGCGGCAAGGTGAATGACATAGCCTCCCGAGTAGTCAAGTGCTCCATGCTGTGCCCAGAAACCTCCACCCCATAGTAGGAATGCGTTCACGGTATATGCAAATGTGATCCATAATGGTACAAACAGCAGCCAAGCCTTGAAATTCATCCTGCCTATGATGCTTCCAAGAAATAAAAGGGGGGTGATTGCCGCAAATACAAACTGAAAGTACAGCAATGACGACTGAGGCTCCCTGAACTTTGGCATGACACCATTCAGTAGAGGGATGTGCGCTCTGGCTTGTTCTGCTACATGGCCGACAGCTGCTGCCGGCATCCCAACAAATGAGCTCAATATTCCAGGTCCCAGATGCATAGGTGAGCCAAAGCCCATGTTAAAACCCCAGAGCACCCAGACTATGAGCACCATGGCAAAGGCCGTAAAGGCCATAAGCATTGTGTTTACAGACCACTTCCGTTGTACGATACCGCCATAGAGAACTGCGATACCGGGTAGGCTCATAAGGCCGACCAAGGTCGCGGCCAGTAATTGCCACGCCGTATCTCCAGGACTTAGCCAATGAGGGTACGGTGTCATTTTACTCCTTTCGTCTCAAGAGGCTCAGCAGATAGACATCTCAGGCTCGTCCCCCACATTTTGCAAGACAATCGGTAGCCATGACCTGTGGCGTAAGCCGGTCATGGTTTGTCGCCAAACAGGCACTCCAGCCTGCCTCTCCTTCTCCACCTTGCATTGCTCGCCCGGATAAACGACTTCCTGATCCAAGCTGCCTATCTGCTGAGCCTCTAATTAGATAACACGATGATGATTGTAACCATCGAATGCTTCCGGCGTGCTACGGGAGTATGAACATCTTGTTACAATGCCATCAAGAAGACAACAACTGCTCAGTGAGAGCCCACGGTCATTTGCGAGGCATAGCCCTATAGCGATGTAAATCAACTACGAGCAAGATAGCTATAATCAGTATGCCTACCGCTGCAGCGATAATTCCATCTGAAAATGCTGCTGGGAGATAGTCGAGCGTTACAGTGCTGGCTCCTTTGGGTATGACCACCGTGAGAAATATATTACCTGTCGTGACTACGCGTACCGGCTTTCCGTTCACTGTGGCATGCCATCCGGGAAGTGCGGATATCTTTGCAATAAGCTCTCCCGGTTTGTATGCGTGTATATCAATGGTAACTTGATTATCTCCCTGCCAATGAACTGCCTTGACACTGCCGGTAGTCGAGATGAACCTATGTACTCCGGCAACTCTAACTATTTCAAAGCCGGTTCCTCTGGCTACAAGCGTAAATCCTGATTTGAGTGGCCTGTTCATCAACTTCAGAGCACCCGGGAAATAGGTGGAGATATATAAATAGCGTATGCCATACAACCGGGCAAGTGATTGATTGGCTATTGTAGGCGTGAATACATTATCAGGACCGCTAATATCCCTTGGGATCAACTCTCTCTCCGGTATGCCGGTGGTGGCCGCCCAAGAGTTTATATATGCCTTCGGTAGCATTGGATCCCTGGCGGCGAAGAGTTTCACATGGTAAGCGATGTTTGATTCGGGGACAAACCCGGTGGAAGGCGGTATACCAGATATATTCTTAGTCATTGCCATGCTGTAATCTGGCGCCCCTGCAGTGAGGTAGTACAGGGGAGGACCCACCCCCAGGATACTGTGCCCTACCGCTTTCTCTACGAGGGTGGTATTTGCATCTTGAGGATAGAATGAGTGTCCAAACGTATCAGCTTGTGATATTGGTGGAATAAGTAGTACTGCTTCTGCAACGATCACCACTACGGCCAATGAAGCGAGTGACAACTTAGATCCAGATACCTGAGGGCTACTGTAGCGCGTATAGAGCCAATACGCGATTACTGCTATTACTACCGCCATGTAGCCGGCTATGGCCTGCTCTATTGATGTTGCCCTTATAGCGCGCTCTCTCGTTGGCAGGGTGCTATTGTTGTCCATAACCAGCAATGCTGCCAGTACTATCCCGAGTACGGCTGCGATTGCGAAAAAAATGTATCTATCTTGTCGTGTTGCACGTAGCAGCTGAGTCAATCCAAGTACGGCCAACATTGCAAGAATAAAATCCAATGACATAAGCAGCCTGGTAAACCCTATAATTCTGGCATGAGGTATGATAGATATGAGCTTTTGTATGGGTCCAAAGTCGAATACTGTGACGAAATCCACTATTGCTGCCACCGTTAATCCTCTGATAAGTGGCCTACTCCATAGCCTTGTTGCAGCGTATAGAGCAAGTAGCAGTATTACGGGTCCCACACAAGAGCTCAATTCGTAAAATGAATATAATGGACCGAACCAGCTGGCTCCGGCAGGGTAGTGGCCTATGGCTGCAGGTGTGCCAAAGTAGCGAGGTGCTATTAAATCTGCAATAACAGAGAGGGGAAGCCCGCTGTATGGCTGATTGAACCCCTGTGTAGCCCTTGTGCTCAACGGAATAAGCTGTACACCTGTAAATAGCAGTGGTGCAGATAGAAGGATCCCCAGCACTGTAGCGGCACCTACCCTGAATGCAGTACGCGAGACACCTTTAATATCCTTGCGACGCGACCATGCAACGACAGCGCCGGTGGCGATAACGGTAATAGCTATGAAAAGATATGATTCAGGGTGGCCCGCATATACCGCAAATGCAATTACTATGCCGAGTGCCACAATAAGTCTATTTGGCCTATCGCTTCTATGTAATAATATAACCAATGCCATTACCCATCCAAGCCAAGCATTGACCTCACCCTGAGGCCAACCTGCCCAGTTGCCCAGCGAGCCAGACATTTCAAATGCTATGGCACCTGCAATACCGATAGGAGCAGGCGCTCCCATGACCCTTGCAGCAACATAAGCTCCTGTACCCGCTATAAACATTGTCGTAAATACACTGGCCATGTAGGCATTTTTCAGCGGAAAGAGGTAAGCGATCAGATGAGGAAGTGATAGTACAGCCGACTGGAAGTTGCCGAACTGAGCCAAGCCCAAGAGAGTATAAGGGTTCCAGAGTGGAAATACACCGTGATGAATAGACTGCCAGTCCAAAGTCATCCATGGAACCATCTGGCTGACCTGATCAAATGATTCCTTGTTGTGGACATGGTAAAATAGCCCGTGCGTAACCGACCATATAATATTCATGATGTCTATGGAACCCAATACGAAGCCCTTTGACAGCGCCGGATAAAAAACAATGGCGGTTACGATCGCTATAACTGCAATTGCTGCGGCATCGCTTAGTAGTACACGGCGACGTATGGCATGCCTTGGTCTCATGGGCTCGCCGACTTGATCGCATCCATCTCACGGCTGATACCTGGAACCTGCACTTCTATTCCGGTCATGTGCGTATTTTACCCTGTAGAGCGTTGCCGATAGTGTTTATACCTGTAGTTTCTATGGTTTATTCGTGATTCGTGATAGTTTGTAACACATGTCCAATTTACGTGATACTCCACTCAGCATATCATCGTTATACGCTGAATTGGGTGCCGTTGTTGCAAAAGCTTTTCCTCGTAGTCGCGAACTATGGGTCAAGGGAGAGATACAGAAGGTCAGTGATTACTTCCATAAGAGCGGCCACTGCTACATAGATCTGATCGATCCAGACTATCCTGATCCAGCCAAGGCTCCGATTCTCCGAGTAAAATGCTGGAAGCAGACCTGGTCAGTGCTGCGTTCACAGCTCTCTCAGGAAGGAATTGAGCTTGCAAGTGGGATGAATGTAATTATAAACGGTTACATAGATTTCTACCAGGTCAGAGGTGAAGTCAGCTTTATCCTGGAAGGTATAGACCTTGAGTCCCTGCTCGGCAGGCTTGCACTGGAACGAAAACGCCTTATTGAATCTCTCTCCAGAGAGGGTCTTCTTGAGTTGAATAAATCTATTACCATTCCACCCGTACCTCTGAGGATTGGCCTAGTGGCCAGCCCTGGCACAGAGGGGTACTCAGATTTCATTGGCCAGCTAATGGATTCTGGTTACGGATTTCATGTGGTCATAGTTCCTACGCAGGTACAGGGCAGCTCAGCTGCAAAGTCAATTGTCACCGCATTGGATCTGCTGGCCAGCTACGATATGGATGTCGCGGTAATTGTACGGGGTGGTGGATCAAAGGCAGATTTATTGACCTTTGATGACGCTTCGGTTGCCAGAAGGGTTGCCACAATGCCTGTACCTGTGTTGACCGGTATAGGCCATACCGGTGACCAGTCAGTCGTCGACCTGGTGGCGAATTCATCATTTATTACTCCGACCAGTTGTGGAAGATGGCTGGTGGAAGTTGTCGATAGTTATATGGAGACTATACAAAGTTCAGCAAGTCAGATCTCTTCTTTGGCGGTGGAGTCAATTACATATGCAGAAAATTATTTTGCCACTCTTTCTGGTAAAATCGCCACCGCAGGAAATAGAGCATTGGACAACCAGGCTAAGGTAATTACCAGCCTTGCAGGTAAGTTGACTTCTCAAGCACTCGTACATCTTGTCCGAGAGCGAGAGGTGTTGAAACATTTGAGCAAACGACTATCGGATTCAGCGATGAGGGCAATATCCTACAATTCAGCTGCAGTAGAGAACGCCAGGCGTCTGGCATTGGCATATGATCCCATACGTCAAATTGAGCGTGGGTACAGTATTACATGGGTCAGTGACGGAGAGGACAAACGTATTATGCGTTCTATACGAGATGCCGATATAGGAGATACTTTAATTACCAGACTTAGTGACGGCAGCATTCACTCCCGTGTTTCAGCACTTGGTGAAGGCGTTTCAGCATTTAGTGAAGATAGGCAGTAGACTATTTACGTGGAAGAGGTATCCAAACTTACATACAGAGAAGCGACCGATGAATTGAATGAAATTTTGTCGTATATGGAACAGTCCGATGTAGACATCGACGAATTGGTTCCTAAATTAGAGCGTGCTACCGCTATAATTGCAGAGATGGACAAAAGGATCAAGGCGAGTAAGGTACGCGTTGAGGAGATCGTGCCCAAGCTAAACACTCTTGCGGCGGGGGAGAGCGAGTTTGATGAAGAACCATTTGAGTTCAATGGACAGCTAATTGAGCAAGATGATGAGCCATTCTAGGATACTTTTATCCATTGCTGGCCTGGATCAGCCAGGTATAGTGGCCTCAGTTACCGAGTCTTTGGCCAAAGAGGGCTGGAATCTCGAAGACGCTACAATGAGTATCTTACGAAGATACTTTACCATTATGGTAATGGTAGCGGTCGACAGTGATGTCACGCCGCAGCAGGTAGTGGCAGCACTCGATCATGCACGGCAGGAATATGCGCTACAGGTAGAGGTAACCGTATGCTCCGATAGTGTCGAAAACGATGATACTGAGTTCCTACCGTGGTCTATATTCGTACATGGTTCTGACCGACCGGGGATTGTTCATGCCGTTGCATCTGAGATATTCAAGGCTGGAGGCAATATTGTAGACCTGGTGGCCAGACGCGGGGGCAGGAGGGGAGATGCCGTATACATCATGACTATCAGAGCGATGATTCCCTCCGGTGAGCCTTCAGACATGTTTCACGATAGCCTGTCTCGTCTGGCGGTATCCGAGGGGATTGACTGTTCGGCACGGTTGGACTCAGCATTCATCCTATGATTTCGTGGTCATACAGGTACCACAGCTTCGCTGATCAAATGTCTCTGTTACGATGGCCGGCATCGGCGGCGTTATTGAGGACGCTCATATGTCATAGTTCCACTGATGATATGCCTTTATCTTTACCAATACCATGCCACTACGGAACGTCATAACTATTCCTCATCCCCTGCTTAGTAGGGTAGCTGATGAGATAGGATCAGCATCGCAAGAGTTGGCTGGCGACCTTGTTGATACCATGTATGGATCTCCTGCTTGTGTCGGCTTGGCTGCACCGCAGATCGAAGTAGGCTTACGAGCCTTTGTAGTGGACGTGAGCAAACATCGTGCAATGGCCGGCAAGATCTCAAATGGTCTCATAGTTCTCTTCGATCCGATCGTATCCTGTAGCGGTGACCGTGAGGTTGCTCGGGAGGGCTGTATGAGTGTACCTGACTTTACCTGTGATGTGGAACGATATACAAATATATCGGTGACCGGTATCGGTCTTGATGGTAAAAAATGCCATATAGAAGCTGAAGGATTTGAGGCCAGAGCGATACAGCACGAAGTGGATCATCTCGATGGGCTGCTCATACTCGATAGGGTAACCGGTCCGCATGGTATATT
>JAMCPC010000102.1 GCA_023379725.1 Actinomycetota bacterium | reverse complement strand
GCAAGCCAGTCGTCGTCATGGATTCGTTTGGAAGCGAGAGTATAGCAATACATTCTGTAGGTATACTTGCCATGTCATTCGACCATCGTGCGGTAGATGGCGCATACGTAGCAGCATTCCTATCGACAATGTCATCCATCCTGGCAACTCATGACTTCATCGCAGAACTCTAACGGTGCAGAACTCTAACAGTAGCGTATTGCATCTACGCTGGCTAGGCAATGTTCCCTTTGAACAGGGGCTATGGCTCCAGAGGGCGCTCGCGCGCGAGTCGTCAGAGCAATACCTACTTATGATGGAACACCCACATACCTATACAATGGGGGCACACGGAAGTATTTCAAATATACTTGTCCCCAGAGAAAAACTGGGAGCACCTCTGATCAGAACTGATAGGGGCGGAGATATTACCTATCATGGACCCGGACAACTGATAATCTATCCGATACTCTCCGTAACCGGGCCTGGAGCGGGACCTGCACATGTTAGACAAATCGAGCAATACGTAATTTGTATCCTCAAAGACCTTGGTCTTGATGTCACCACTATAGATGGCTACCCGGGTGTATGGGTTCAATCAGGGGGTGCTCCACGTAAGATATGTTCCATAGGAGTAAGAATATCCAGGGGACGAACTATGCATGGACTGGCTCTCAATATAACAACCGACCTATCCTACTTCAATCATATCGTCCCATGTGGTATAAATAGCGTAGTAATGACCTCACTTGCCAAAGAGGGCATACAAGCAACAATAAGCGAAGTAATAGAGCTGGCAACAGCTCATGCTGGGAAGTTATCTACTGGCCGTATGCTACTTATCGATTTTGCCGGTATCTCAGATAAGAACGCTGTTTTTTTTGAAGAAAAGAACAACGAGACACCGCAACAGGACACTAGTACTATCGTTACCGCCAGTATCCCAAAGAGTAAGTCAGAGCGAATGGCAATTCCATTACAGCGTAAGCCAGAATGGATCCGACCACAAATGAGAATGGAGGCTAACTTTCACGCAACCCGCAAGGCTATTAGAAATCTCAAACTAGTCACAGTATGCGAAGAGGCAGGATGTCCCAACATATTTGAGTGTTATGCCAATTCCACAGCAACCTTTATGATAAACGGGGAGCGTTGTACAAGGAATTGTGGTTTCTGCCTGGTCGATACCAGCAAGCCATTCCCTCTTGATCCCGATGAGCCCAGCAGAATTGCACAAGCCGTAAAGCGCATGGGGCTGGCTCATGCCGTAATTACCACAGTAGCAAGAGATGATCTGGATGATGGAGGGAGCCATGCATTGGCACATACTGTACACGAAATACGCAACATATCACCTGAATCGACAGTAGAACTCCTAATCTCTGACTGCAAAGGTGACGCTACATCTCTTGATGTGATATTTAATGCTCGCCCGGATGTGTTGAACCACAACATAGAAACTGTAGCGAGATTGCAACGCATAGTACGCCCACAGGCCAATTATGCACGTAGCCTAGCAGTGCTGGCCAAAGCAGCTCAAGCGCACCTTACAGTAAAATCTGGCATTATGGTAGGACTCGGTGAGACTGAAGGTGAGCTCATACAGACTATGTACGACTTGAGATCTGTCGGAACTCAGGTACTGACCATTGGACAGTACCTGAGACCATCTCCCGATAAACTGCCGGTACAGCAATGGTGGACACCTGAAGAATTCTCGCGATTGGAGTCAATAGCCAATGAAATAGGCTTTTCATATGTCCAGGCATCACCATTGACCAGATCGAGCTACCATGCGCGTGCGGCTATGGACACCCTATCGCCTGTACAATCATGTGATGGTGGATAGGTATATACGCACATAGTGCAGTGTCCCGCAAATAACCATGGGTTCCCGCCAGCCAGATGACGCCACTGACGGCGTTCTTGTCCTAGACGTAGCTCCAGCTACGCCTTCGTCCTCGGCCTTGCCAGATGACGCCCCTGACTTGCCGGATAACGTCACGCTATTTACGAGACACTACACTAGCAATACCTTGGTTGGCTTTGCTCTTTAATCACTACGGCAATCATGAACCAGATAAATATGCCCATATATAGAGCCGACCGGTAGTAGTATTATCACGTGTCGGATAGAAGTACACCAGTCAAACAATACATATACTATCCCGCTAATGCTTATTCACGCACCGCATCATCTTCAGACCTACGAACAGCAGGGCGAACTCAGATAAAATCTGGAAGAGATAGACAACCCACTGGAGTGGGCGGTGACATATTTGCAGTCACGATCCTGGTGGCCATCACCTTACTATTTTTCTACCCGGTACTCAGCCACGGAATTGTCTACGGCTCAATGAGCGATCTCTCACTCGTCCCCCTCACCAGCGGGACATTCAAAACTATACACAACATAGTGAGTACCGACAATCTCCAACAGGTCAGTCCATGGCTACTACTAAACTGGACAACAATCCATACCGGTCAATTACCGCTATGGAACCGGTATTCCCTACTTGGACTGCCACAGATGTTCAACTTTCAATCAGGAGCATTGTCGCTGCCACATCTAATATCCTATCTGACTCCAGCTTCATGGAGTTATACGGTATCGAATGGCATCTCACTTCTGATAGCTGGTACCGGAGCGTATAGCGCAGCCAGAGCACTAGGTGCCAACAGTGGAGGCGCATTGGTCGGAGCAATGACCTACGAATTCTCTGGATCGCTTGTAAACTGGATTGCCTGGCCACAAGGGGATGTAAATATCTGGTTGGGCTGGATTGTATGTTTCATCATTTTAATAAACAAGTCCAGACGCCCCATGCTGGGAATAGCCGGACTCGCTCTATCGGTGGCATTTGCCACTTATGCAGGGCATCCAGAATCGTATGTCCTGGATGCATCGACAATCGTAGTCATGTCTATACTGGTTATCGTATTCTCAATGTTCACCGGCGAGATAGACTATACCCGCTTGAAATCATCCCTCTTGAAGGTGGCTATAGGGGGAACGATAGGCGTAATGCTGGCTATGCCCATGCTACTCCCATCCACACAGCTCATATCCTCGTCTATACGATCCTTGATAAAAGGAACATACGAAGGACTTCCGATTTCATCCAGTGCCGGGTTACTGGCCAACGGGTACTACGGGCTTCCCGTAACCGGTAACCACTGGTTTGGACCGCTTAATTATTATGAGGTCAGTGCTGTGGTCGGTCCGCTGGCAATTGCCCTCGCTCTGGTAGCCATCATAAGGATGGGGAAACGGCCTGTTGTGGGGGGGATAGCAACCACAGCGTTAGTCCTCTGGCTTATTATCTTCAGAAATGCCCCCGTACAGTCACTTGTAAATCTTTTACACGTATCTGGAGCCATCATATTACGTCGATTGCTTATGCCCCTGGATTTTTTACTCGCTATCCTCGCCGCCATAGGTTTCAGCCGTATCACTGCCCCAGATACAGGAATCAGAGAAGTACGCTCGCTCACCATATCTGCAGGAATACTACTTGGAATATTTGCCTATCTAATCATATCTGCAGAGATAACCGGTGGTCTTACTTCACAGGAACGCCACATCAGGCTTACATCCCTTGGATGGTCGCTTGGATCGCTAACCATAGGGGTAACGTTTATCTTAGCTTGGCTTCTACTCTCTCGTATATCCAGACCACATGAACCGAAGAGTATGCAGAGTAATCTCCGCTACTCTTCGGCCGGACACTTGTGGCAGATAACTATGTTCTTTGCAGTCCTACTTGCGCAGGGCATAGTATTAATGCCTACAGCCATACAATCTACAAGCTACTCACATCGCTTCTTTCCAGTAACCAATTCCGTCAAGGAGGTAAAGAAGTTGGTTGGCGACAGTCTTATGGGTGCCGCAGCCCCACCCCCGAGCCTGGCAAATGGATGGTCACCTACGCTACCGATACCCGGTACTGGTTTCGAACCTGAAACGAATATCGCCTACAATGTAGATCTCTTTGCAGCACACGACCCAATGATACAAAAGGAATATCTATCGTCGTGGCAATATGCAACCCACTCCACTAATGACCTGCCGGTCTCTCCAGGGGTATTCAATCCGTGGTTCTCCAATGCAGCGCTGGCACGCCTCTATGGCATCAAATATCTGTTCGCGCTACCGGGATCGAATCCCCCGATTGGTACGACCTTATCCTTAGCGGAAAAGGGCTTTTCAGTCTATAGGGTTCCTGACTCCCAGCGATACAGCTTGATATCACAGAAGGCTATATCGAGTATAGCGACCACTATCAGTGAGGCTGAAAACCCACCTAGCGGGTATGGCAGGGTAACATCATCACGATGGATTGCTGACAACAACTTACAGTTACACGTCGATGCACACAAGAGAACGGCCTTATTGGCACGTATAACTTATGTACCTGGCTGGCACGCCACAGTAAACGGCCATGGGGTCGCGGTATATAAGGCGGCAGGTACTATGCTCTCCATAAAGCTTCCTGCTGGCAAGAGCACAGTAGACCTCACCTACTGGCCATCTACTCTCACCATTGGAATCGTCGCTGCAATCACTGCAGTAGCGTCCCTCGTCGTACTAGCTATCTTCTTCAATCACAAGCACAGGCACGGTGCTCACAGGAAGCAGACGAGATGGGCAACCAGCAGTATGTCCCGCACATAGGGGGATACTCCCGAAGAATCAAGGCGAATCCACTTCAAGGTCAGGTGATGAAATCTCAAATAATTACATCCCGGTTGCTGCCGTCCCGGTTGCTGCCGTCCCGGCCATTCTCAGCTCTCAGCAAAGATGACTCTTGCGAGAAGGATGGGTTGCCCGAAGCCGATACGGTGTCGGCATGGTCATGTCCGGAGTTTTTCTTACCCGGAGAAGCAACATCTGAAGAATCTGATCTCTCCCGTTCCCCTCTTTTTGATATAGATCCCGTCCACCTACCACCATCCCAATACCGGAAGAAACCCTCCATCCCGGAAGGATCGGGGTACCACCCGGCTTGCATGGGCAGATCTCGCTGTGGAGTAGTAAGCGCTTGATGAGGTGCCGATCGTGCTCCTGATTGTAGTTCTTGTGAAACAGGCCTCACTGCTTGGTCAGGTAACGAATCGCTTTTAGGTATGGCAACAGTATCGTTACTGGATTCAGCGGGCGATTGAATAGGAGTGGCCTTCTTCATAAAATCGGTCAAACTCTCTACTTCCATCGCTTCTCCTACTTCAGATCCACCGATAGGATCGGCTACGATCCAGGGATCCTTTGATCGTACTGCCTTTATCATGTCTCTCTCTTTGTAGGGATCGTTTGCAGTATAACGTCCTGCTCTCCAAACAGTCTCATTATACCTGTCTACCCTGCGTTTCCACCACACCACCAGGATAAGCAGGATGAGCAAAACAACAACAACCGCCAGCACCAACTCAAATTCGCT
>JAMCPC010000101.1 GCA_023379725.1 Actinomycetota bacterium | reverse complement strand
GATAATTGTGATGATTGCTGTTCTCTGTAGTATTTTTGACATAAAATTATAATAGCTTATAGTCATGCCTTTATCCGTTCAATGGTAGTATTTTTAGGGAGAGTCTTTTTAGGGAGAGTTGATGTCTAGTCAGACCTGGTATCCAATATACAAGCAAATAATGTACAAGCATTTAATGTGCGAGCAGATAGGCAGAGTTACCACGATCTATCTCCTGCTAGTTTACTCACTTCAAACCAAGTATTCAATGTACGAGCAGGCAGGCAGAGTGTCTTATGTGTAGGTCTACCTGTGAATAGACTTGGTACGATAGTGTGGCGCCACAAGCTGATGTTGCTGGTGTTTGCAGTGCTGGTACCAGCTATGCTGTTCGTGCCCTCTATCAAGCAGGCCAATGTCGGGCTGCCTGGCAGCGGTGGTACTGGCGGCGGGAAGTTTGTGCCTTATGTCACTCCAGGGGAGGGACAGCCGGGTGTCACCGTTGGAGGGTATAATTGTTCTCCTGAGAAGAGGCAGGTTCCCTGGTCGCAGTATGCTCCTTACTGCATGCCAGCCTGGCACGGCAACAATGGTGGAGCCACCTCGCAGGGAGTGACCGCTAAGACCATTACTGTAACCGCTACTATAGCGATGTCTGGCGGTCTCTGTCCGGTTGTCTCGTCTATGTTTGGGCCGATAGTGGGTACTCCCGCCTTATTCAGACACACCATCGAGGCGTATGTCTCTCTGCTCAACCGCACCTTTGAGCTATATGGCCGTAAGGTGGTGGTGAAGTTCCTCAATGGTACGGGATGCTTCATATCAGAATTGCTGGGCCAGGATCAAAGCAATGCAGAGGTGGATGCCCAGGCTGCAGCGTCGCAGAATGCATTTGCCGACACATCAGTACTCTATTCCACCCCTCCGTATGACACCTCTCTTGCTCGCCATCACGTAATCGCCATAGGGGGGGAGTACCAGCCTCATTCCTGGTTTGCAGCCAATGCACCCTACGAATACTCCACCCTGGCAAGTTGCACGAAGTTCGTCACAGGAGCTATTGGTGCAATCAACAGTACCATGGCCGGTATGCCGGCTATCTACGCAGGATCTCGTAGTTTGCGTTCCAGGACACGGCGATTTGGCGTTATATATCCTGATGCAGTCACTATACTTCCCTGTGCAAAGCAGGCAATAGCCATGCTGAAGGCTGCTGGGCACCCTGCTGCAGCTACCTTTGACTACTCCTTTGACATAGGTTCTCTGGCGGGCCAGGCACCTGCTATCATGTCTGACTTTAAGGCAAAAGGAGTCACTACGGTAATATGTGCCTGTGATCCTATCACACCGAGTGCTCTTACTACTGCGGCGGTTGCACAGGACTACTATCCGGAATGGCTTACACTGAATTTCGGCAATTCAATTACGAGGGGTATTATGACCAGTGCGGCAGCAAAGGCGGAGTGGGCACACGATGCCACCATCTATACACAGAGCGTACCTCCACAGGACTCCGAATATGCTCTGGCTTACAAGATGGCTACCGGTCATGCGTTGCAGGGTATGACAGCCACTATCCAGGCACAGGCCATCTATCCAGACATACTCCTTTTGTTTGATGGGCTCCAGCAGGCAGGCCCTGATCTTACGCCTGCCAGCTTCCAGCGTGGCGTATGGTCGTTGCCCCCCTCGGTGCAGGATGCAAGTATGGGTGGCTGGTCGTTTGGCCCCGGACACTATACTACGCCCTCCGACTTCCAGATCGTCTACTGGAGTAATCAGGCCAAGGGGCCCGTTACAGGATTACCCGGGACATTTATTGCCTGTAATGGTGGGGCGTTTTACTCATATGAGAGCGGCTCTGGCGGCGGTTCTGGCTCTGCAAATGTCGTATCTCCGTTGCCGCATCATGTTCAATCAGCCTGTTTTGGTCGCGGTGACTCAACTCATTTCTGGGTACCGCCATCGGTACCGCCACCTTCGGCTATTTCCAAATAATCCTCAGTCCTTTCCACTTCGCCTTCCCGGCTTCTTGGTCGTAGCATTGTGTGTAAATATTTGTGCTATTCTCCTATCAGAGAACAGGCATATCCGCCAAGGGCCGCTAGCTCATCTGGTAGAGCAGGAGACTTTTAATCTCAAGGTGCCGGGTTCGAGCCCCGGGCGGCCCACCCCATAAGTGCAGGTCACAAGGGTTTTTGCAACGGACGAACACCTAGTATCCAAATATCGTGCAAAATACGTGCAAAGTCGGATTATTCCCATATTGCATCCAGTTTTCGGGTAAGCTCTTCGTCGAGTCCTGGGAGTAGGTGTCCGTAAGTGCCAAGAGTTACGTTGATCGAAGAATGTCCTAAACGCTCCATCATAGCTCTCGGATGAGCCCCCTGATCTATAAGAATAGCCGCGAAAGTATGCCTAAGGTCGTGAAAACGTGTGGATTCCGGCAGTCCAGCTTGCCTTACCGCTGGCTTGAAATAATGATTATAAAAGTTTTGCCACCGAAGCGGTGTACCTGTAGGCGCACGAAATACATATCCATCAGGATCGTCGTCTAGTGTAGCTAGATGCTCACGTAGTTCCCTAACTAAGAACTTAGGCAGCGGTACCGATCTGGACTGATATGTTTTCGGCGGTACAGTATACAGGTGACCTCTCACTTCGGATAAGGTTTCTGTTATACGGACTTCTCCTTTATCTAAATCAACTGCCTTTCTTTTTAATCCGGCTACTTCGCCCGCCCGTAATCCCGTAAACACTGTAAACCGAATAAGTAAACTATATTCTGGAAAGTGGGAACGCCCTACTGGTCGCGCTCCGTTACCGGCTGGTTTTATGACTGGATGTTCGATAGCATTCGCTAACGCCTTTATTTGTTCCAATGTAAGAGGTTTAACTGCTCCTTTTGATAGACGGGGTAACGATATACGCTGACAAGGATTGGCTACAAGTGTTCCGGTTGCCACTGCCTCGTTTAGTATTCTGCTTAGCGTGCCTATGGCATGGCGTACCGTACTTGCACTGTATCCTTGTCCGATTAATTCCTGCACCCATGCCTGTATGTCAGTTCGTGTGATCTTGGCTATGGAAGTATCACCAAAGCGCGGTATGACATACACCCGTAGTCTCTTTTCGTAGTCTGCTTTGGTGCCTGGTTTTAGGTTTACCTTGCTCGCCATCCACCGGTCTGCCCAGACACCCACGGTTTCTTTGCCACGCTGAGGCGCCCGCCACTCCCCCCTACCTATTTCCGATTCCTTATCCACCAACCACTGCTCGGCGACCCCCTTGCCTTTGAACGTGTGCGGAGCAGTATGGAACTTGCCATCAGGTCCTGGATACTTTGCTTGCCACATCCCAGAGGGTAATCGTCGTAGATGACCGAAGCGTCGCCTGGTGCGTCGTTTTGGTGGGGGTGGTGACGTCTGGGTCTTTGGCGGACGCCCCCTACCTCGTTTTAGGCCATCGGTATCCTCTGTCATGCCACAATTAGTCTAACATGAACACTATGTGAATCTCCAGGCAATCTATTGCATGCCTGTAATTTGCCCTCTGTCGTTCGTTACCGCTTCGGCATATAATTTCATTCACTGCATCTCTAACGCTTCTCTATGAGCCGTAGGATGGCTCTCGTAGCACCAGGGCGCTAATAGGTACCTCTGGTAATCTACCTTGGTGGCGCGATTGATCCGCTAAGTGGAGTTATGTACTTACCTCTACAGAATGCGAATATCCTATACAACACGACACGTCCTTACAGTTCACTTGACAACATGACACCTGATGAGATATATATACTTTACATTTGAAACAGGGGGACACTTAGTTGCCTGACCGTATAATGAAAGATTCACTACCTTAGCAATTACCTCAGGTTGTCCAACGAATGGAGCACATCTCATATTATCCAGCCTTGAAGCAACCATGGGTACAAAGTAACTCTTTCTCGTTCCACTTGCATCTCTCTCTGAGATCTGTATAATGAAGGTCAGTAATTTATTTGACAATTGGCAATGATTGCCATTTAGCTTATAAAGGAGTGGGGCCATGGCTGTTACAGATGGAGACTGTATCTACAAGAGGGTAGGTCTGGTACTTGGCGGATTATCCAGAAGGGTAGCCCATCAGAGGCTGAAATCCACACACACACACCGAGAGAGAGGGTATCTCTCATGAAGAAGCCGTCAACTACACAGACAGCAAACAGGGTGATAGATCATTCCAGGATGGCCAAGCCCTCCAAGTCTCTCCATCTACGCCTTGGGGTATTGTCCATGGCGCTT
Source organism: Actinomycetota bacterium (assembly GCA_023379725.1). GTDB lineage: Bacteria > Actinomycetota > Acidimicrobiia > Acidimicrobiales > JAMCPL01 > JAMCPL01. The sequence goes on along the minus strand of JAMCPC010000101.1, from coordinate 848 downwards.
TTGATGCTCATTCCCCTCATGGCGGAGATTGGGTTTACCGCCACAGCCCAGGCAGCCCAATCCCAATCGTTAAAGATAACCACCACCAAGTTGCCTACAGCTACAGTAGCTAAGTATTACAAGGCACAGATTGAGCTAACTGGTGGTATCGGCCCATATAGTTTCTCTATCACAGAGGGTAGATTGCCAGATGGACTTTCCATGTCATCTTCAGGGGTAGTATCAGGGATACCGACCTCTGTTGCAAATGGTGCAATAGTTGTAGAGGCCACCGACTCTACCGGCTCCACCACAAAAGGTATTGTCACAGTCAGCATTATCTCTACAGGCGATCCTGCAGGTGACCCACCGGGTCCCTCTGTAACATCCAGTGTTGCTCTTCCGCTGACTGGTGCAATCATGACAGGAGGGATAACATGTAGCCCTGGCGGTTCTCTATGCGTATCGGTTGGTGCGCGTTCAACGAGTGCCTCTTCGCCCTCTCAGGCTGCATGGGTTGCCTATTCCACAGATAGTGGGGCGACCTGGTCCCTCGGGCAGCTCCCCGCCGATGCAGTGGGCTTGGGGCAGGTATATTGTCTGAACTCTGATACCTGCATAGCCACAGGGGAATACGTCTCCACTTCGAACGGTAGCTACAGTTATGGAGGTGCTATTTACAAGACTACCGATGGAGCAATGACCTGGACACAACAGTCCATCCCCTCAGGTGTAAACTTCCTGTGGGGAATATCCTGTCCAAGCAGTTCAATCTGTTTTGCAGCGGGTGGGAATGCAAATGGACAGGGTGTCATACTCTCATCATCTAATGGTGGAGCCACATTTTCATCCGATTCAATCCCCTCAGG
>JAMCPC010000100.1:10084-11891 GCA_023379725.1 Actinomycetota bacterium | reverse complement strand
CTGGCACCGGTCACCTGACAGGGCTCATAGACCAACTCCTGAACTTACCAGTGGAGATAGTAAGCAGACGAGCTACAGTAATAAACCCCGTGTGAGCCACCATACGGTGATCAGGACGTACCGACCTGTCCTCTATATGCCAGCCACGCTGCAATACCTCGTAGGTAGATGCAAAGCCAAAACGACTCTTTTCGAGGGATTGGCGTAGATGAATCACCTGGTCCATCGAAGGAAGGTACGAAAGTAGTATCCCACCAGGAAGAAGTGCTCCCTCGGCATGCTCGACCACATGCCACGGCTCAGGGAGGTCAAGAAGAATCCTGTCCAGTCCCGACAAATCAATACCTTCGTAAACATCATGCAGAGTGACCTGCCAATCTACGCTCTCCCCGAATGCTCTCTTTATATTCTCTTCTGCTCGCTGTGCAAAATCCTCTCTCAGCTCATATCCATAGACACTTGCACCGGCCCTGAGAAGTACCATGGACAGAGCGCCTGAACCTACCCCCGCTTCCAGCACTTTCATGCCAGGGGCTATATCAGCATGCATCACTATAGAGCCCAGGTCTTTTGGATATATGATCTGTGCACCACGAGGCATCTCCATGACACGATCTAAAAGGGTAGGTCTGAAAACTGCCACTTCCATCCCCTTTGAAGTCTTGAGCACAGACCCTTCTACCATTCCAATTATATCTGCATGTTCTATAATACCTGCATGAGAATGGTAACGCCCGTCCTCGCGCAACTTGACCAGATAACGACGACCTTTAGTATCGTAAAGAACTACATCCTCACCTGCAACAAGAGGTATGCCTATGATAGCTCCACCCACTATCCGACATCAGTTGCGTATACGGGAAGAAAGAACGTTTACCTCAATTCTCTCTCCTGCTCTGACCTTGCCGCGCCATACCGGCCGGAGTAATCTACTCTTCTCACGTAAGAGCAACCAGGATATCACGCCGATCACAAGCCAAACTGCATCGCCCTTAAGCCCTCTCTTCACGCCATATGTAGAAATACGCGAAAGCGCCTTCATGTCCAGACGGCTCGTCGGCGTACCGTATCCTCTCATAAATTATCCTCGCTTGATCTCGATTACGGCCGACTTCAAACGACCCCTATGTCTACCGAGCAGATAGGCAGCGACTACGGCGATTCCGAGTACGACAACTGTATATCTTCCGGCCGTATCCCTCACCGAATCAGCCTCGTCGTTGGTCCTGGAGGTCAGGGAGCGGAGCCTACCTTCAATATCCTCTATGCTTATCTTCCCAGGCTGCTTATTAGCAGTGGTCAGGCTGGCACCATTAGCCTGCCCGTTACCACTGTGTTCCCACCCGTTGCCAGAACTGCCTCTGCCACCAGAACTGCCTGCATCATCTGGAATAATCATCTCGCCAGCTCCTCTCGTCTCCTTGCCTCACGTCTCGGTATTCTCCATGCAGCAAATCCTGCAAACACAATGGCTACTACAGCCACAATCATATAAGGCACCCACGAAAGATTGCCACCAAAGACTGAACCCGTCTCTCCTTGCAACAGACGCAAAATACCAACCATCAGGGATATAGAGCCAATAGATATAAAGACTGCTCCGGCTACACCAAATAAGACATACCGTAAAGCACCCTTTAGAGGATCCAAGGTCTCCTGCTTGACATATGCCCCTACGGTAGCTGCCAAATCTTTGGCTTCATCTGAAAATGATTGGCCGTCCTGTTGCATCTCTCCAGCATACTACATAAATACCGTTATCGGCAATTGTATGCATATATCCAATTGGAGGCTTGACGTATAGTAC
>JAMCPC010000100.1:0-9838 GCA_023379725.1 Actinomycetota bacterium | reverse complement strand
TTTGAGATGGTAGATGAAGCCAGTGACATACTCCAAAGAGATATCCGGCATCTCCTCCTAGATGCCTCACCGGATGATCTGAAGGATACGGCAAATGCGCAGGTTGCAACTTTTATAATGAGCCTGGTAGTACTCGATTCAATAGAGAGGATAGGACTCTCTCCTACTTGGTGTGCCGGTCACAGTTTGGGTGAATACACTGCCTTGGTGGCGGGCGGGTACATATCCTTTGAGGACGGCCTACGACTGGTTCAAGAGCGCGGAGATGCTATGCGTATAGCCGGAGAGAGACATCCGGGAACCATGGCGGCATTGATCGGGATAGGTGACCAAGAAGCCGATACTGCATGCAGGCTTGCCGACGATGACGTATGGGTAGCAAACTTTAACGCTCCCGGTCAAGTGGTAATCTCTGGATCGGATCAAGGTGTCAGACATGCTATCGAGGTGGCCAAGTCCCTCGGAGCACGTAAAGCGCTGGAGCTCCAAGTCTCCGGCGCATTCCATACACCACTTATGGCAGAGGCAAAAGACAGGCTGAGGAAGGCAATCGCAGAAGTGACATGGAACGCTTCAGAGGTGCCTGTAGTAGCAAACGTGGATGCAATGCCTCACGATGATCCGGCAAAATGGCCCACCATTCTCTCCGCACAGCTAACTAACCCAGTAAGGTGGCACCAGAGCCTCACCACGCTAAGCCAACTTGGAGCTAGCTGCTTCATAGAGGTTGGCCCTGGCGGGGTACTAAGCGGGTTGGCCAGAAGGGTGCTGCCTGGGCACAAGGTAGTATCGGCGGGAGTTCCCGATGATGTATCTCATCTAATCGAAGAGATTGCTGGTAGTGAATTGGCCAGTTCCCCTGGTGAGCATCACACAGGGGAGAGTTTGACCATATCGGAAAGGTTAATTGTCACGACCGTAACAGGGATCTTCCAACCCCGCAGAGACCTGGAAGGAATTATTCCAGGGCCTGGATCCTCTCTGCCTCGAGCTACCAATGTTGCTTCCAGTGGTGCTATACCTACAAAACCTGCACAAAGGATAGAAATAAACGTAGGAGATGAAGTCGGGCATATAGGAGATATCCCGGTAAGGAGCCAATTCGAGGGCAATCTAATTGGGTTTCTTGCTCATGCTGGTGAAAAAGTCGTTGCCGGGCAGCCGGTTGCATGGATGCGTGCAAGCTTACACTCGGATAACCGGTAGAAAAGAGCATAGATGCAACCTCTCAACCACACAAGTCGTTACGCCTCGACATCTATATCCGGATGGAGCGCATTCCTACCTCCAAACGTGCTAACCAATACAGAGCTAGAGAAACGCCTTGACACTACCGACGAGTGGATCAGAGAACGTACCGGTATACGCGAAAGGCGAGTCGGTGGAAAGACTTCAGACATGGCCGTTGAAGCCGGCCGTAGAGCTATAACGCTGGCTGGCATAGAACCGTCAAATATCAAGATGCTGGTTCTGGCCACCACAACACCTGACCATATAATGCCTTCGACTGCATCTATCGTCCATCATCGGTTGGGGCTGTCAGGGGTATCCTTTGACATCAATGCAGTCTGCGCTGGCTTTGTCCATGCATATATAGTGGCAAACTCCATGATGTCTACGATGGACATTGATACAGCTATCGTCATAGGTTCAGACTGCCTATCATCACTTACTGGCAGCGACGATCGTACCACAACTATTCTATTTGGCGACGGTGCGGGGGCAGTAATACTGAATAAGGTAACCAAAAAAACCTACTCTGGCATACTGGGAGCAGACATGGGTACCGACGGAAGTGGCTATGATCTACTATTCTGCCCCCACCAGGGCACAATAGAAATGGAGGGGCAGGAGATATTCCGTAGAGCAGTAAGAGCGACTGTCGCATCTGCAACCAGAGCGCTGGAATTGGCTGGGATGAAGGCAGGTGATATATCTCTATTCATCCCCCACCAGGCAAATTATCGTATTATCCAGGCGGTCTGTGAAAGGATGGGCATTGCCGAAGATCACACAGCAATTACTATAGAGACCACCGGAAATACCTCTGCGGCATCTATACCTATAGCCTTATCGGTAGCCTTGGATGAAGGAAGGGTATCTACAGGAGACACCATCCTGATGTCAGGATTTGGTGCCGGCATGAGCTGGTCCAGTGTTGTTGTAAGGTTATAACTATGGACATTGTAGATAAATCACCACCGTCGTCAGAGGCTACCGCCCTAATCACTGGCGGATCACGAGGTATCGGGCTGGCCACAGCTGTAGAGCTTTCACACAACTACAGCAATGTCGTAATTACCTACAGTACGGAATTGCCGCCCTCCACAGCAGAGATTATCAGTTCGACAAACATCTCAGCCATACGTTGCGACGTACGATCCGACAAAGAGATAGAGGAGTTGTTCGACAAAGTAGAGAATGACTTTGAGTATGCCGGTATTGTCGTCGCCAATGCAGGTATTACAAGAGACAACCTCCTACTACGCATGAACCAATCTTCGTGGGATGAGGTGCTGGCTACCAACCTTACCGGCGTATACAGGACATTAAAGCGCGCAATCCAGCCAATGATCAAGGCTCACTATGGGAGGATAGTGCTGGTCTCATCGGTGGCAGGATTCATTGGTTCGCCGGGCCAGATGAACTATGCAGCCACCAAGGCAGGGCTGGTGGGTATGGGTAGATCCCTCGCGCGTGAAGTGGCCAGCCGCAATATCAATGTGAATATAGTAGCTCCGGGTATCGTCGACACGGAAATGTCTGCTGCACTGGGCCAGAAGAGGTTGGATGAGCTCACGGCCAACGTACCGTTGAAACGTGCTGCATCTCCACAAGAAATAGCAAAAGTCATATCCTTTCTTGTATCAGACGCTGCATCTTACATTACAGGTGCCATTATACCGATAGATGGTGGAATGGCTATGGGTATATGAGATGTATCCGACTAACGGCAACTTATCTAGTATCATATGCACAACTTATCTAGTATTATATGCAACAACATACCCGTAGCATAGAGAATACGTCGACAACAATGTCTGCAATTATAACTTTATCTGCAGGTATAACAGAGATAGACATAAAAAGGAGAGAATAAAGAATGAGCGATGATGAAACCTTTGACAAACTGTGCCAGTGTGCGGTTGAAGTGCTACAGGTTCCACCTGAGAAAGTAGTCAAGGAGGCCAGATTTGCCGATGATCTTGATGCTGATAGCCTTGACCTGGTCGAATTGGTAATGATGCTGGAGGAGAGTTTTGGCATATCGGTCGACGAATCAGAGCTGGATGGCATAGAGACAGTAGGCCAAGCGTACGATCTGGTAAAATCCAAGTTGTAATGTACATTGGGATAGGTAAAGATGGCCCTATTGCTGGAAGAAGAGTTGCCGTAACGGGACTTGGAGTAGTTTCATGTTGCGGCACTGGCACAGAGGCATTGTGGAAGGGGCTATTGGGTGAGCAGCATAGGGGTGAAAGGGTAGTCAAAGACTTTGATCCTCTTGATTGGGTAGGACCAAAGGAGGCCAGGCGTCTGGACAAATACAGCAAATATGCCATAGCGGCCAGCCAGATGGCCGTAGACGATGCTCAGCTACCTGAGGTCACACCCGATAGGGCCGGAGTGGTTATATCGACAGGATTCGGAGGGTTGGAAACCTTTCTGGAGCAAGTAAATGTGTTCAACGAAAAGGGTGCCAATCGCGTATCACCATTTATGATTCCCATGCTAATGGCTAATGCGGCATCGGCCAATGTATCAATGCGCTTCGGCTGGACAGGGCCCTCTGAGAATGTTGTGACCGCATGTGCTGCCGGTACGCACGGCATCTCTCATGCGGCAAGGATGATAGCCTCTGGAAGGCTGGATATTGCCATTGGAGGAGGATCGGAGGCATCTATTGCCCCACTGACGATAGCTGCCTTCGGTAATATGACCGCACTATCGCAAGATGGAATGTCCAGACCATTCGATAAACGCAGAAGCGGGTTCGTACTTGGTGAGGGTGCAGGAGTGCTACTGCTGGAAGAGATGGAGCACGCAATTGCCAGGGGCGCTCGCATATACGCAGAGATCAGCGGAGCTGCATCCACTGCAGATGCCTACCATATCACCCAACCGGCACCCGACGGAAGGGGTGCTGTAACATGCATGAAAATGGCTCTGGCTGATGCCGGATTGGAGCCATCAGATATCGGCCATATAAACGCACATGGTACCTCCACGCCACTCAATGACCTCGCAGAATCAGCCGCTATCCAGAGAGTGTTTGGAATGCCGTCACCGCCCACTACATCCACCAAGGGTATCACCGGGCATACCCTGGGAGCGGCAGGAGCGATAGAGGCGGTTGCAACCATACTTTCCATCGAAAAATCATTGATACCTCCGACTGCCGGATATGAGATAAATGATGATGAAATAACTATCGACGTGGTAAGTGGTTCACCGAGACCATGGGAGCCCAGTCACGTCCTATCCAATTCCTTCGGGTTTGGTGGGCACAATGGCTGCCTAGTAATCTCTGCGGTAGCGTGAACATGGCTGGCAAGCTGTATGGACACCCAGACAGGCACAATGGTTGCCTAGTAATCTCTGCGGTAGCGTGATTCCTTGAACGGGCGTCCTACCGACCTCGTGTTTGGGGCATTCAGCGACAATGCTCCCTGGCTGATCAATCCGACATCCATCCCATGGCTTGAAGGCATAGATGCACTGCGCGATGCGACGAAACAAAAGGTGCCTTTAATGACAAAAAGGCGACTGCTCCCACCCGGTAGCAGGGTAGCCACAATAACTTATCAGATAGGATCGGCCTCGCTGAGGTGGTACCTGGCCAAACGCAATGATGACCGTTCTGCCTCCAGGCGGAGACTATCACGCAATATGCGTGTGGCTTTCGAACATTTAGGGCCTACCTTTATCAAGCTGGGACAGATACTCTCTGCCGGCGAGGGCATCTTCCCTCAGGAACTCGTCTCCGAGTTCTCGCTCTGCCGTGACCGAGTACCGGCAGACAGCTTCAAGGTGGTACGTCATACGATAGAAACTGAATTGCGACATAGCATCAGTGATATATTCATGTCATTCGATCCATCACCTCTAGCCGCTGCATCTATAGCACAGGTACATGCCGCCCAACTGCGTAGCGGCGAACAGGTGGTAGTCAAGGTGCAACGCCCCTATGTCAAACGGCTTGTAAACAAAGATATTGCAGCGATGAGCTGGATCGCTCCACTACTATCCGGCAGGATCCCTGTAGCTACTCTTGCCAACCTCCCTGCGCTTATAGAATTGTTCACCGAAACTATCGTAGAGGAACTTGATTTTCGCCTCGAAGCCGCAAATATGCTGGACTTTGCAAATGTATTGGCTCGCACCGGGCAAGATGCCTTGGTAGTCGCCAGACCTCACCCCCACCTCGTAACGGAGAAAGTACTCGTCATGGAACGGCTTGACGGATTCGAATGGGGTGACGTAGAGGGCATGCGAGCAGCGGGAGTCGATACTGAAGAGGTTCTCAGGGCGGGGCTGAGAGCATTTTTGGAAGGGGCTATACTTTATGGCGTCTTCCATGGCGATCTGCATGGTGGCAATCTGTCAGTACTCCCGAACGGAAAAGTGGCAGTAATGGACTTCGGCATAACAGGAAGACTCGACGACTCGAAACGATCTGCGTTTATCAGACTAATGGTATCGGCACTGGCTAATGACCCCGTTGGACAGGTGGATGCCCTGAAAGGATTGGGGGCACTACCTCTCGGTACGGATTCCAAAAAAGTCGCCAGCGACCTGCGTCTGGACCAGCCACCTTTAGATCCCACCAAAATGGATACCGATCAGCTTGCCACCGAACTGAAAGATATCACAAAATCCCTGTTGTCGCATGGTGCAAAGCTACCCAAGGAACTCACCCTATTCATCAAGGATATGATCTTCCTTGACCAGGCCGTATCCATACTGGCACCGGATGTCGATCTCATTAAGGAAATATCAGAGCTGTTTGCCTACTTTTACGAGCGCTACGGTGAACAAATCGCAGGAGATCTTGGCATTTCACCAGAGGATATACCGTCAATCGACGCTGAAGGTATAAAGACATCGCTGATGATAGCCGACCCGGTGGACAGGCTGACCTACAATGATCTCAAAGCGAGGAGGGAGAAGCTGTGGAGTAAGATAGAGGGGGAAGCTACGGGGGAAGATCGAGCGGACGGCTGATCCCAACTTGCGGCTGATCTGTCCCAAAAAGGCTCAAAACAGCCATATTCCAGGGTGCCGTGAGTGTAAAACAGCAGGCAGGAGAGTTGACGGTCGACAGATATGCAAATGTAGTGACCGAATCAAGACCCTACAGACCCACTACCAGGGGCGTTGTGGTCATCAGCCAAAAGTTGGGTCAGGGGCGTTGTGGTCATCAGCCAAAAATTTGGCTATGAAGCATCAGCGATTTGTGTTGGCCGTCCATACCAGTTCTGTGCCACCCTCTTCACGTACACGCACATAGAACTTTCCCCCAAGGATTCGTGCACGGTCTGCCAAATTTCGAAGACCCATTCCTTTATATCGCGACTCGTCATCGTCAATCCCTATACCATTATCGATGACTTTCATCAGCAACATCCCATTGCATCTAATGTCCACCCTTACAGAGGTCGCTTTGGCATGGCGAATTACATTTGACAACGCTTCATTCAGGCTGAATACGAGGTTCTCTGCAACCGGAGTACCCTCTACTCTCTCCAAAGAGCCATTAATGCTCAATTTTGCATCTATACCTGAATGGGATGTAAAGTCATCGACTATCTTGTTCAAATAACGATTCAACGCCATATCCTCATGATCCGGGTGTGAAAGATGAAAGATGGTCGTCCTAATCTGTCTGATAATTTCGTCGAGCTCAGAGATTACCTGTTCAACTCTCTCTCTAGCCTCAGGGCTCATGTCAAGCCGTTCGATACTGTTCAGCATCAGCCCTGTTCCAAACAACCGCTGTATCACCGTATCATGTAAATCCCTGGCTATCCGTTCACGCTCTTCAAGCAGCGTAAGGGTCGACAGGCGAGTATGCAACAATGCCTTATCTACGACAATAGCGGCAGCATGACTTAACGCTACCACAATATCTTCGTCTTCCGATGTAAATGTATCACCGTCTATTTTGTCAGTAAGGTAAAGACGCCCGAACTGCTCGTCACGCACGTTTACCGGGACACCCAAAAAACTACGCATAATAGGGTGCGAATCGGGATAGCCTATGTATTTCGGATGCTTGGTCACATCGTCTATCCGTACAGGGCCTTTATCAAGATCCAGCAAGCTAAGTACCCCCCTACCGATAGGAGGCGTTCCTATCGCCTCGACTTCTTCCTCGCTCATACCCACGGCAATGAACTGCTCAATGCCGCCCTCTTCAGACAGCACTGACAATGCACCATAACGCGCCGAGACCAATTCCATGGCAGACTCCACTATCTTCCTCAATACCTGGTTCAGATCCAGATCGGAAGCCACCACCAGAACGGCATCTACGAGCTTTTGAAGCCGCTCAACGTCTAATATATTTCTTAAGCTATCCGGCATAATGATAATCCTGTATGTGTCCCTTTATGTGTTGTGTATCTTTATCCGTCTTTGTCTATGTCTATGTCTCGGCAGCGTCTACGAAAACGAGTGTCCGTCTAAACAAAATCATTCTATCATGGCAATTCCAGTGGCCCTGACTCGTTTTTTGGCCCGTTCTGGGAAGTTCTGGCCCGGCTCTGGCCAGTCCTGACCTACTACGTAAATAACGTGATGGTATCCGGTGATCCAGGGGCGTCATCTGGCTGGCGGGAGGGCTTCATCCATATGGCATACATACGGGCATAATGACCGCCTGATTCCATCAATTCTGCATGCGTACCAGATTCTACTATCCTACCATCCTCCACCACGGCTATTCTATCCGAGCGCAACGCAGTAGACAGCCTATGTGCAACCACAATAGAGCTCCGACCTTCCAGCAACCTGTCGAATGCCTGCTCCACCATCCTCTCTGTGGCCATGTCCACATTGGAGGTGGCCTCATCTACCAGTAATACCTTTGGGCGCGCTATAGACGCACGTGCAAGCGAAATAAGTTGCTTCTCTCCCGCCGAGAACGATACTCCCCTTTCACCGCAGATAGTGTCGAGCCCATCCGGAAGACGATCAAACAAATACCCCAGCCCGACCATCTCCAGTGCACCCAAGCTGTCCTGATCGCTACACTCGGGAGATCCAAAGGTAAGATTATCCCTGAGCGATGAGTTGAAAATGAATGGCTCTTGGGTAATCAACAGCACTTGCCTACGTAATGACTTCAACGTCACTTCGGATACATCCTGACTATCTATCAGTACACGACCTATATTGGGATCATAAAGACGGTTTACCAGCTTCATTATGGTGGATTTGCCTGCACCTGTAGGCCCTACCAGACAAAGCCGCTCATTACGATCTACATGCAAAGAGAGGTCATTAAGAATCATTCTGGGTGAAGATTGAGAGTGTGTGGAGAGCTTTCCCAAGGGCGCAGAATATCCGAAGTCGAGGTGAGCATGGATACTTGGGGAATCAGGATCGTTGGAAGGCATTCCCAAAGATGCGGAATATCCGAAGGATACATGATCTATATCTACGACTCCCTCAGTTACCACCAACGGCTTAGCGTTATCGCTCTCCATGAGATCTGGTCTGGTCGACAAAAGACCACCAAGCTTACGCATTGCGGCTTGACCAGCTTGGTAGGTGTTATATAACTGGACCATCTGTTGAATGGGACCAAAGAAAGTGGACAAATAAAGGATAAAAGCCACCAGGCTACCTACCGACACCTGATGATGAAGGAGCATCTCGCCACCAATAAGCAGTAACGCCGCCTGTGCAGCCATACCAAGCGAAGTGGTTCCCGGTTGGTAGATGGCTTGCAGGCGTGCAGTATAGACATTGGCAGCGCGATACCTCCCGACCACCTCTTCGTGGTGTTGGATGTTCCTGGAATGACGACGAAACTGGTCAGCAACATGATGACCTGCCAGTGATTCGGCCAGATCTGCCAATACGTCTGCTATGCCATCTCGAACCCGCTTAAACCCTATATCAGAACGACTCCTGAACCAAAGCGTCAGAGCAGTCAGCACCGGTATTACCACTACAATGACATAAAGGGCCAGCAGGGCGTTCATCGCAAACAGTACCGCAGTAACAAGGATAATCGTCATTGCCTGTATCACCATGGTTAAAAGCCCATTTTGGAGTAGCTGGCCGACCTGCTCTATATCGCTGGTCATTCTGGTCATAATACGACCTGTACGTTCAGAGGTGAAGTATCCGAGAGGCATTCTCTGCACATGTGCAAATACTTTCATCCTGATGTCATAGAGAATAGACTGAGTCAGTCTACCGGTAAAAGCCGTCTGCAACGCCTGTAACACTATGGTGAGTAGCACACTGACGAAAAAAACCACCGATAGAACCACAAGGACATGGAGATTCTTGTGCATAATGCCGTCATCTATAGCAATTTTGGTGATGTACGGAGCAACCTGGAGAGAGGCTGCTGCTCCACCGACAAGCACAAGAGCCAGAGCGACGCTCCACTTTTTCTGGGACAACAATGTACGTAAATTAAAGTCACCGTCCGGAACGTACGCATAATCAAATTCCAGATCAGTGCCACAGTTGGGAGTTTCCAGCCTCTCTATCTCTGAAACACTGTCCAGCAACTCTTCCGGAACACCACCCCAGGTCTCATTGTCTCCGCCACGCGAACCACCGCCACCCATCCTCCCAAAACCGGCCCCGGACAGGC
>JAMCPC010000099.1 GCA_023379725.1 Actinomycetota bacterium | reverse complement strand
TGACTATCTACAATGCCACCACTGTACCTACCACATCAGATGTGAACTTCTCTGCTGGAAGCACCAATGCCAATACGGTCATCTCAGGGCTAAGTTCTTCTGGTAGCTTAAACATAGCAAATGGTGGTGGCCAGAGTGTAGATGTGCTCTTTGATGTATCAGGGTGGTTTACAGCCAAGACCAGCTAATCTATGGGTCATTTTGGACTTGCGACGGAATGCGAGGTATGGTTGAGATGTGCGATATGGAGTAGTGTTTGCAAACACAGGTAAGCTGGCCAATCCGGATAGAGCTACTACGCTGGCCAAACTTGCAGAAGATACAGGATTTGATTCGCTGTGGGCAGCCGACCACGTATTCATTCCTGCTGGTCATGGGTCTCCATATCCATATTCTCCGGATGGCAACATGCCGTGGAGGGATACTGTATCGTTGCCAGATCCGCTTGTCTGGTTGTCGTACTTGGCTGCCGTTACACGCCACATACGGCTAACAACGGGTGTACTGGTACTCTCCCAGCGAAATCCACTTATCACTGCCAAGCAGGCAGCCACTCTCGATAATCTTTCTGGAGGGAGGCTCATGCTGGGAGTTGGAGCTGGTTGGCTGAAGGAGGAGTGTGAGGCTCTTGGGGTGCCATTCAGCGAACGAGGTGCTCGTCTGGATGAGTATATAGACGTTATGCGTGCAGTATGGACAGGTGATGATACCACCTTTCATGGTGAGTTTGTCCATATAGATCGGGCTATCTTCAGGCCTAAGCCTGCGCAGGATGGTGGCATACCAATAATCATTGGGGGTCACAGCAGGCAGGCGGCTGTGCGTGCAGGGAGCAAGGGTGATGGGTTCTTTCCTGCAAAGATAACATTGAACGAGATAAAACCACTGATTGTTACAATGAGAGAGGCCGCTGCAGAAGCAGGACGTAATCCAGAAGAGATAGAGGTGACCGCAGGTGGAGCGCTGGATCTGGATAGTGTTAAAGCGTTTGGTGATGCAGGTGTTCATAGGATACTGCTACCGGTGTTTGCATCAGACGAGGAATCGCTGAAAGTTCATTTCGGTACATTTCACGATCTCGTGATGAGCAAAATGGACTGAACGGTATTGTAAACTTATGTTATTGAGTTTGGCATCTGTTGGCTATTATAGTGGTGTGTCGGGCGCCATATATCAGTAAAGTCCAGTAAAGTCCTCGCATTGTAAGACAATCCGTAGGAAGGCGACGGAAGCAGGGTTTGTTATGGCGAGCGCTCCGTCAAAAGCTGTAAAAGGATATGTGAGACGCGCTGTATAGCGATCTGTCAGAGATTAAGATATTGAGGATGGAACTGGGTAACGGTCGCTTGCCATCTTTGCTGGGTAAGCTGAAATTTCCAATTGTGCTTGAAGATGTCACGGCAGAGGAGGTAGCAGAGGCATACAACGTTATACGAGAAGCTACAATTGATCTGGTTGCTCCGTTGGCTACAGAGGATTACGTGGTCCAAAGTTGTCCTGAAGCTAGCCCGCCAAAATGGCATCTAGCACACACCACATGGTTTTTCGAGACCCTTGTCTTGGAGCCATTGCTATCGGGATATGAAGCAGTAGAACCTCTCTACAAAATGCTGTTTAACTCCTACTACGAGTCCGTAGGTCACTACTTTACTCGTATACATCGTGGCACTCTATCACGTCCGACCGTTGCTGAAGTGATGTTCTATAGGGAGCAGGTAGATAAGGCATTGCTTGAATGGATTAGAAGTATCCCTGCAGATGGCTGGGCTGAAGTGGTCTCTCTCATTGGATTGGGATTGCAGCATGAGCAGCAGCATCAGGAACTTCTTATGATGGACATACTTGCAAATTTCGCGGCCAACCCAATGAACCCATCGTACCATACTTTATTACCAGAAGGTTCTTATAATCCAGTTGCAGATATAGAGTGGCTCTCTATTCCTGAGGGGGTAGTACAAATAGGATATGATGGTGTGGGATTCGCCTACGACAATGAATTGCCCTGCCATGGGGAATACTTGTCTTCTGCTTATATTGCCAATCGTACGGTCACCAACGGCGAGTTCTTGGAGTTTTTGAATGCAGGCGGATACAGTGCTCCGTTATTTTGGTTGTCCGATGGATGGCGATGGGTAAACGAGCATGGTTGCCATCATCCGCGCTATTGGCGACAGGTAGACGGTAACTGGTTTGAATTCACGCTTTTTGGTTTGGTTCCCTTGAAATTGGATCTGCCGGTATCACATGTTAGCTTTTATGAGGCAGATGCCTATGCTAGATGGAAAGGGTTGCGCTTGCCTACAGAAGCAGAATGGGAATGGGCAGCGGTCAACTTGCCGATTACGCTGGGAGGCCTATTGGAATATGGCAACCATAGGGGTAGTGATGAAAGCGAAAGGCAGATAGATGGCAATAGCAGGTACAGTACCGACCAGGGTAACAACAATGCATATACTAACGGCGAAGGCAGCAAGTATGGGGTCGACAATAATGAGAGCAATAAGCATAGAGGCAACATCTATAGAGCCGGTCCAGTGACCGGACCTCCAGGAGCCCTTCTCCATGCTATCGGTGGTGTATGGGAATGGACACGTAGCCCATATATAGCATATCCCGGCTATCATCCTCCAGGTGGATACCTTGGAGAGTATAACGGGAAGTTTATGAACGCTCAGTATGTATTGCGTGGCGGCTGTGTAGCTACTCCAGTAGCTCACATTCGCCCAACTTACCGGAATTTCTTTCAACCCGAATCGACATGGGCATTTTCCGGTATTCGACTTGCTAGAGATGAATCGTGATGATACCGGTGAGGAGAGGTAGTGCAGTAGGCGCAAACGCCGTATCGGGCATAGGTCGCGCAAACGGCACAACAGGATATTCCATGGTGGACTGTCACCCACGGCGTGAAGACATACTCCATGAAGTGGTCACAGGCCTTACTAAGATGCCAAAACATCTTCCACCCAAGTTGTTGTACGATCCCAAAGGCTCCGCTCTATTTGATACCATTACGAGGCAGCCTGAATACTATTTGACAAGATCTGAACTATCGATATTGTCGAGTATTGGCGATAATATGCAGTCATTGGTGAGCCCAGATACGGTAATCGTAGAGCTTGGAAGCGGTAGCGGGGAGAAGACTATACATCTGCTTAATATGCTTCCTGAGGAGACAGCCTATGTTGCAGTAGATATATCGGCTTCAGCTCTGGATAGTGCACTTTCTTCACTGGCTGTTCAGTTCCCCAGGAAACGCCTTATTGGCATGGTTGCCGATTATCTTACTCCGCTCGTCTTGCCAGGTAACTTTGAGAACATGCCAAAGTTGTTTGTTTTTTTCGGGTCCACGCTTGGGAATTTCGAACCCCTGGATGCCGTTCATTTCCTGAATGATATGGCCCTGTCGCTTAAGCCTCACGATGCATTATTGGTCGGTATTGACCTTAAAAAGACACCTGAATTGATCCATCGGGCTTACAACGATGCGGCGGGAGTAACTGCTGAATTCAATTACAATGTGCTGACTCGAATAAATCGTGATTGCTCGGCTAATTTCACGTTGGAGTATTTCCGCCACGAGGCTGAGTATCAGCCGGATGCTGGGCGAGTGGCCATGTTCCTCGTTAGCAAGAAAGAGCATACAGTGACTATAGCTGACTACGATGTGTATTTTAGTGCAGGTGAGCCTATAACTACTGAGTATTCTTATAAGTACTCAATTGAAGAGTTTTATTCATTGGCATACCAGGCGGGTTGGTCCATAGACCAATCGTGGACAGATGCCAATGAGCTGTTTAGCATGCACTATCTAAGGCCTGATCTTGTCTAAGCTGTTTGTCGATTACGTGCGCAATCCAGCGAACAACACCAGACACCTGGATCTGTCGAAACATCCAGATGCATCGGTATAATACCTCAGAATGAACACGATTATTTCTAGCGCGTATAGTATAAAATAAGTAATTATATTGCAACCAAATAAGGTAAAAGGAGTTGCCTATGTCCAGGGAACAGACATTTGTAATCGTTGGAGCCGGGTTAGCAGGTGCCAAAACAGCCGAGACTTTGCGGGCGGAAGGTCATGACGGAAAGTTGGTCATGATAGGAGATGAGCCCTGTAGGCCGTACGATAGGCCACCTCTTTCCAAAGAATACCTTCGATCGGAGAAGGACTTTGATGGCGTTGCTGTCCATAAGGCTGATTTCTACAGAGATAATGATATAGACCTGCGTACTTCTACGGTTGTAGAGGGCATTGACCTGCTTGGATCGGCAGTCGTGCTTTCTTCGGGAGAAAGAGTTGTATACGATAAGTTGTTACTTGCTACTGGCGTTGCGCCGCGCCAAGTAAATGTTCCAGGCTCTAATCTTGGTGGTGTGTATTATCTGCGAAATCTTGCAGATTCCGATGCTCTTCGCAGTGCTATCAACCCATCTACACGGCTGGTGGTTATAGGTGCCGGTTGGATAGGTGCAGAGGTCGCAGCTTCTGCGCGCCAAATCGGAGCAACTGTTGCATTGGTAGAACAGGCATCGCTTCCCCTGGAGCGAGTACTGGGACATGAAGTGGGAGAAATATATCGTAGCCTACATGCCAAGCATGGAGTAGAGTTGCACTTTGGAGTAGCAGTAGAGTCGTTTATTGGCACTGATACGCTGAAAGCGGTAAAGCTAAGCGACGGTACGGTGCTAGATGCTGATTCAGCAGTTGTCGGTGTAGGGGCTTATCCCCGTGTCGAGCTTGCTCAGGCAGCCGGAATACGTGTAGATAATGGCATCGTAGTAGATGAATATCTTCAGACGAGCACTCCCAATGTATATGCGGCAGGAGATGTGGCAAATGCATTCCATCCTCGCTATGCCACACACATACGTTTGGAGCATTGGTATGCAGCATTGCATCAAGGGCCGGTTGCAGCTGCCAACATGCTTGGCAAGAAGACAGTATATGATCGTATCCCGTACTTTTATTCTGACCAGTATGACCTTGGTATGGAATACAGAGGCTGGGCTCCCTCTTACGATCAGGTCGTTTTCAGGGGAGATCCTGCCGCTGGGGAGTTCATAGCTTTTTGGTTGTCGGATCACCGTGTGGTTGCTGCTATGAATGCGAATATATGGGATATGGGTGATACTTTGGAAGCTTTGGTAGCAGGAGGTAGTACCATAGGTGTAGACCGTCTGACCGATCTCAATTATGATCTGTCCTGATGCCATATTGATGTCATATAATTTAGGTGGTTACTCACGCAGTACGATATTCTATCCTATTTTGCTGCCCTGCGTCGATAGTAAGTATTTGTGACCGAACGATCTGATTTATCAACTATGTACC
>JAMCPC010000098.1:2554-3886 GCA_023379725.1 Actinomycetota bacterium | reverse complement strand
GTGTCATATATGTCATACCACGCTTTACCTACATCTCCTGAACTGCATGTGTGGAGTTCCTATCCTGCTGTTTCACTGACCAGGCATGCGTTTCTTTTACAAGCGTAGTAATCCCTACCAGCACCACTGCAATAATGACCAGTATGATGGGCATTCCCAAATGATCAAGATTATGTACATGTATACCGGTAGATACCGTGGTTCCTGCAAGTCCGGGGAAGGCAAGACCGAATGTACCCCCCAGCAAAAAGGCCAGGCCACCCCATTTCAACGTATTGGCTGCAGTACGAAGGGCCACCTGTCGTATCGCATCTTCGGAGAGTCCTCGCCGCGTTGCCCACCATCCAAAAAATATACCGGCTATTACCTGAACTACTGTAGTACCCAGGCCAAACAGTGCCCCAGGTACCCACCCCAGATAGACTGAATGCATCGCCGGAGAGAGCGTCGTATACAGTATCAGGGCAAATGCACCGAAGCCCCAACCGGCCACGAATCCATGAACGGCAGGCATCCACGGTCGAGGATCGTTAATCCATGTCGGCTTATCGTTCTCCACATGTTCACCGGTATGCAGCGAAGATTTCTTGTAGCTACCCATTCCAGGGAGATGCAGATGGAAAGCATGTCCACGACGCACAATCATCACTCCCGCCAATGCCATTACAAATCCAACAATTATATAGACCACATAATCGACCGACCCGAACGTAAATACCCGTGATAAGCCCAGATAAGCAAGCTCACTGGCTATTGCCCTTTGAATAGTGAACGCCAATGAGAAAATCAACCCAGCTCTAAGCCCCTTTTTTGTAGAGTAGCCTCCTATGGCGTAGCTAAAGGTAATCGGCCAAGTGTGTTCATCGGGAGTAATACCATGAACCAAGCCGAGCAGAAACGCAACGAGTAGAATGGCTGCACCACTTATGTGAACAGGATTCCATAGGTTGACTGCAAAGACAGATGTAAACATAACTACGCTCCTCTCGCTATTTGGCAATCCTTACATATGCCTTTGATGATAAGGCTGTGCCCGGTAATAGTGAAGCCGGTCTCTGATTCAAGATCAGCCAGTGTCGCATCCATTAGGCCACATGGAGCAGGAACCAATTGCCCGCATTTCTCGCACAGGAGATGGTCATGATGATCCGCTGGCAACTCAAACCTGGATTTACCATCCTCGACATCTATTTTGGAGACGAACCGCCCAGACTCCAAGCGCTCCATGGCACGAAATACCGAAGAAAAGTCGGCAGATACTCCTTTGGCATTCAGTCCATTTCTGATGTCCTCTAAAGTCCATGTGTGGTAACTATCATCGTGCATCAGATT
>JAMCPC010000098.1:0-2120 GCA_023379725.1 Actinomycetota bacterium | reverse complement strand
GACTATGAGAACAAGCCATTACCACATGGAACTGACTTTGGCGACATGCCGGTAGACTGGATTCAATGCAGGAGCATGGCAACAAACATCAAAGTAATACCCAGTATAGCTCTATCTCCAAAGCCACAGAAACGACCCTGCAGCAACCAGACTTAACTATCGGCGGCTCCAAGAACGGCAGGCAGGACAACTCCGGTTCCAGCCATAAGACATTCCACCGTAATCACTCCTACGTGAACCCGAACGATGGCCTACCGGGCTGGCTCGTAATTATGATTGCTGCTGTAGGTGGGCTGGCTGTGGCTAATCTCTACTACGTTCAACCTCTCTTGCATGCCATAAGCGTAGAGTTCAAAACGACGACGGCCGTGGCGGGACTCCTCGTTACTATGAATCAGATTGGCTTCGCAGGTGGATTATTGCTACTGGTGCCAGTTGGAGATCTGGTAGAAAGACGGAGGATGATCTTAGTATTTCTCCTGCTCTCATCTGCAGCACTCGCAGCATTCGCTATATCTCCTAACTTGAATCTACTTGAGATATTTGCTGTAACCATTGGAGTTACTTCCATAACGGCTCAAATACTGGTCTCATTCGTAGCTACCGTATCTACCGAACAAAGCAGAGGAGCAATGGTGGGTCGAACAATGAGCGGACTACTCCTTGGTATAGTACTGGCTCGGACAGCATCGGGAGCTCTTGCTCAGGTTGCAGGATGGAGAAGTATATACTGGACGGCATCTGCAGCTATGCTGGCAATGTCGCTCTTGCTGGGATACGTACTGCCTCGCTTACGACCACAGATCACTATAGGCTACCACCGACTTCTCCACTCGGTAATGGTTCTTTTCCTGGAAGAACCGATCCTAAGATGGAGGTCGCTTTACGGAGCTGTTAGTTTTGCTGCCTTCAATGTGCTCTGGACAAATCTGGCCTTTCTGCTTTCCGGATCACCGTACCATTACAATACTGTAGAGATAGGACTATTTGGCCTGGCAGGAGCAGCCGGATCGCTATGTGCCTCAATAGCAGGCAAGTTAACCGATCGTGGGTATGCCCGTATCGCTTCTATAATATTTTTTTCCACCACCACTTTATCCTTTGGGCTACTCGCCTTAGGAAAGACATCCCTGCTCCTCTTGCTGGCAGGAATAATCCTATTGGATCTAGGTGTATGGGGAGCACAGGTCTCCAACCAATCCCTGATTTACCGTCTTCGCCCCAACGCACAAAGCCGTATCACTACGGTCTACATGACCTCATATTTTATCGGTGGGGCAGTAGGATCATCTTCCTCTGCGCTACTCTATGCAAAAGAAGGATGGGATGCAACCTGTGCCCTGGGGGCAGCCTTCGGATTTGTAGCAATAGTCTTTTGGCTGTCGGAGCACCGCCGTCTGGGTAATTACTATGCTCGCCTTACGCCAATCCAAAGGTTATCCAAACAAGACTGAGAATCGTTGACCCTACGTGGCAGGAGACAAGCGCAACCGCGGTTATTTCAGTGCCAAGAGTCGCTGACATGCTCCACATGGCTTCCAATCAGACAACAATCCAACAAGATGGAAGTAGCAACCAAGCCAAGTATCGATGATCCAGGAGCGTGGGCCAGAGCCTTCTACTCGCTTCCGGCATGATGTGACCTCCGCCAGTGCGACTCGATTTTTTTATTTACAAATATGCCCATGACCAGCGCGTTTGTCCTGGTCAAAGACTTGCAAAACCCCTGTTGTCCTGGGAGAATTGTTCTATGACAACCACATATACAGATAACCGGCTCTTCGAATATGACACTATGGACTAAACACTCCCACCATCTCGTCACCAGGCAGAGCGCTGGCAGAGCGCTCAACCTGGGATCGTGACCCAATGGTGAGGCAATCTACCTCCACTTCGGCCTTCGGCGTGTCGAAGCGAGAGAGCCACGATGCCAGTGGCTTCTACGAGCGATTCACCCCACCGGACTTGTCGTCAGATTCCAAGATTGCGGATCATCGCGCTCTTGACAAGTTGATCGTAGGCGACGCTCGCAACATGGATGAGGTTCCTGATTCGTCAGTGGCCCTGGTCGTAACCTCACCGCCATACTTCGCCGGTAAAGAATATGAAGAAACGCTTGG
>JAMCPC010000097.1 GCA_023379725.1 Actinomycetota bacterium | reverse complement strand
AGACTGATCAGGCAACCTGGTGAGCCATGGCAGTGCTGCTACCGGTCTGCAATACACCCATCTTCTCCAGCATGACCTTGAGGTCATGTGGGTTGTCGGCTGTGTTCATGGCTTCGGTGAGGCTGATGATATTGTCCTTGAGCATCTTTGCAAGAGCTTGATCGAACGTCTGCATCCCGTAATATTCACCATCAGCTATGATCTCAGACATATCCGCAGTTTGCTCTGGATCAAGAATGGCCTGCTGTATCCTACCCGTCGCCACACATATCTCCAATGCAGGTATCCTCCCTTTAGAGTCTGATCTCGGAATGAGTCGCTGGCATATGATACCCTTCAGCGATCCCGACAGACTGACCCTGATCTGCTGTTGCTGGTGAGGAGGAAAGAAGTCCACCACTCTGTTTATCGTCTCAGGAGCGTTCGTGGTATGTAGCGTAGAGAGCACCAAATGCCCTGTCTCGGCAGCAGTAATGGCGGCATATACAGTCTCGGGGTCCCTCATCTCACCGACCAGTATGACGTCGGGGTCCTGACGCAAGACGACCCTCATGGCCGAATAAAAACTCTCTGTATCGAATCCTATCTCTCTCTGATCTATAGCAGCCAAGTCGTCTCTGTGCAGATACTCTACCGGATCCTCTATAGTCACAACATGGCATGCGCGAGTGTGGTTTATATGGTCCACCATCGCCGCCAATGTCGTCGTCTTCCCCGAACCAGTAGGTCCCGTAACCAACACCATGCCCCTCTGCTCCTCTGACAGGCGCCGTATAGTATCGGGTAGCCCGAGCTCGCCCAAAGTAAAAGCATTGCTCCTCACTCTTCTCATTGCCAACGCAACCGAAGAGCGTTGGAAGAATGCATTCACCCTGAAACGTCCGGTACCCGGGACGCTGTAGGCGAAGTCAGCCTCATGCTTTTCCTCAAATATCTTCAGGATATTCGGTGGCATAATTGCCTCTGCAAGCGTTTTCGTCTCGTCCGCGCTGAAACGAGGCTCGTCGTCCAGAGTATTCAGATAGCCGTCCACCCTCATCCTGGGCGGTGCCCCTGCCTTTATATGAAGATCGGAACCGTCCAGATCGCACAGTAATTTCAATAGCCTGTCAAGATCACCTTTGTCCATGGAAGATCATTATAGTACTGACAATCAGTGTTTGCTTGACAACTGTCATCGTACTCACTTTGCCGATATACCTGCTCTGCCACCAGCAACTCCCCACTTTGCCGCCAGGCGCTGCCATTCCGTCATACCCGCTCTACCACCAGGCGCTGCCATGCCACCATACCCGCTCTGCCACCAGGCGCTGCCATGCCGTCAGCTATCTCCCACTCTGCCGCCAGGCGCTGCTCTGCCGCCATACCCACTCTGTTGCCAAGTACTTATTCGCCACCAAGCGTTGTTCTGCCGTCAGCCATCTCCCACTCTGCCGCCAGGCGCTGCCATTCCGTCATACCCGCTCTACCACCAGGCGCTGCCATGCCGTCAGCTATCTCCCACTCTGGTAGACTGGTGCCAGTAACATCATGATACAACCGTCTCGGATAAGAAACTTCTCTATCATCAGCCATGTAGATCATGGCAAATCGACGCTCTCCGACCGGATACTTGAACTTACCGGAGCGGTGGATCCCAGACTGATGCGCAATCAATTCCTCGATTCTATGGACATTGAACGCGAACGCGGTATTACCATAAAAGCTCAAAATGTAAGAGTAATCTGGAAGGAACACATTCTCAACCTGATAGACACTCCCGGCCACGTAGACTTCACATACGAAGTATCCCGCTCGCTCGCTGCCTGTGAAGGAGCAGTATTGCTGGTAGACGCATCCCAGGGTATCCAGGCACAGACCCTTGCGACATGTTACCAGGCGATGGAGCATGACCTGGAGATAGTGGCAGTGCTGAACAAAATAGATCTTCCAGCTGCAGATACAGAGAGATGCTCCGATGAGATCGAGGGGGTTCTTGGTATAGAACGATCATCCATACTCCAGGTATCGGCAAAGAATGGCAATGGGGTAGTCGAGTTGCTGGATGCAATAGTGGAGAGAATCCCACCTCCAACAGGTAGCCCCGATTTACCCCTCAGGGCACTGGTTTTCGATTCGGCCTACGACCGTTACAGGGGGGTAATAAACTCCATAAGAATAATGAATGGGGTAATGAGATCAAGCGGAGCGATAATGGCAATGCAAGTCGGAAAGACTCATGAGGTAGAGGAACTTGGGGTAAGGACACCTGATCCGTTGCGAGTAGAGGAACTGGGGCCGGGAGAGGTAGGTTACGTAATTACCGGAGTAAAGAATCTACGTGAGATCCGCTCAGGAGAGACACTCACCTATGCCGCGCACCCGGCAGACGAACCACTTGCCGGATACCGTGAGCCAAAGCCAATGGTATTCTGTGGATTGTATCCAATGGATGGAGACGAACTCCCCTTGCTAAGAGAATCTCTGGAAAAGTTACAACTGTCCGATGCCAGCTTCACCTTCGAACCGGAATCGTCGAAGGCACTGGGGTTTGGCTTTCGCTGTGGATTTCTGGGGCTTCTGCATATGGACATAGTACGTGAACGGCTTGAACGGGAGTTCTCTCTCGACATCATAGCTACAGCACCTTCCGTAAAGTACATAGCGCACCTGGCTGGAGGAAAGGAAGCAGAGTTTGACAACCCAAGCGACATGCCAGAACGTGTCAGGATAGAAAGCATCGAAGAGCCGGTCGTTCGCACGACTCTGATAGTACCTGCTGAGTACACCGGCACTGTCATGGAACTCTGTCAGTCCAAGAGGGCAGATCTGGAAAGAATGGAATATCTCTCTCCGGAAAGGCTGGAGTTAGTCTATACGATCCCCCTGGCAGAGGTGGTAATAAACTTCTTTGATCAATTGAAAAGCCGCACAAAGGGATATGCCAGCCTGGACTACGAGATAGGTGGGTACCGCGTCGCAGATCTGGTAAAGGTGGACATACTGCTGAACCATTCTCCGGTCGACGCTTTCTCTACCATACTGCATAAATCACAGGCAGAGAGCTACGGCAGGAAGATGGTGGCTCAGCTACGCGAACTCATCCCCCGGCAACTCTTTGACGTTCCAATCCAGGCTGCCATCGGTACACGAGTGATAGCGAGAGAGACAGTAAAGGCTCGCAGGAAAGACGTCATAGCCAAGTGCTACGGAGGGGATATCACGAGAAAACGAAAGCTGCTTGAACAGCAAAAAGAGGGTAAAAAACGCATGAAGGCCATTGGATCCGTCGAAGTACCCCAGGAGGCGTTTGTATCGGTATTGCGCCTCGACAACTGAGC
>JAMCPC010000096.1 GCA_023379725.1 Actinomycetota bacterium | reverse complement strand
AAACGGAGAGAGGAGTAGCCAAGAAACCCATAACCATGAACCGCTATGCTTTCATACCACCCTGCATCCCAGCTAAATAGCCCCTGCCTGGCAACACTGGCCATGGATGCCGGCAAATGTCCTTTAGTGGCGATTTCACGAGCCATGTACACCACGGGAATGACAACCAATCTGGTTGCCAACCATGGGAAAAAGGAAGCTCTGATGCCAAGGCGTAGACTATCTCGATTCAGCCATTCACGCTTTTTGCTGGATGAATCAACATCTAAAGGTTGGAGATCATTGGAGATATCATCCGGGGGTCGAGAAGTAAGCACCGAAGCAAGTATAGTTCAAGACAAAGCTGTAAAACCAGGTTTCCGGCAATCGCACCCAGACTCCCTCCGGCGATCCTCCTCCAACTATTCTCCTCCGGCGATAGTACTGGCACCAACATGCACCGATATAGACAGGCGCTATTAAAGACAGGCGCTATTAAAAGAGCATATGCAATTAAGAGCCTAAACAGACCAAAATAATGCGACAAAAAACATAACATGCTACACTTTTCACATGGGTTTGATGCGATCCTGGATGAGGCATGAAGAGAAAGTGCAGCAACGAAGGGCGGTTGCAAGTGGCTGTATGATACTCATCATCCTGGTAATCATAGTAATTATCGTAATAGCAATACTGGCTACCCATGGGGCAGCCATACATCATCTCCTATCTCATCTACCCAAGGGGACTACGCCTACTCCACCAACAACCTAGGTGTCCAATGGCAAACGCATAATTATTCGGAATCTGCTCACACGTAGAGTAGAAAAACTCTGGTCAGTGGCTTGCGAAATTACCTCTTTTCGTGATATCTTGAGAAAAACACCAGTCCCCTGGAAAGAACACTTCGCATTGGGACTGGCGAGAACGATGGCAGATACCCAATTGGTTGCTCGGCTCAGTATGTGGTAATTATAGACTATGCCTCATTTTGAACCTTTCAGTGGATTACGCTATACACCCTCCATGACTCTGAACGATGTCATATGCCCTCCGTATGACATCATCAGCCCTGATCAACGCGAAATCTATGCCAATCGAAGCAGCGCAAATGCCATCCACGTAGAGCTTCCTTCAGAAGATGGCAACTATTCAAACCGCTACGAGCATGCTGCATCTGTGTGGCGTGAATGGATAGATAGTGGAACAGTTCTGCATGATCCGGCCACTTCCCTGTATGTATACAGGATGACCCCATCTAACGGGCGCTCCACTACAGGTATAGTGGGAGCACTCAGACTGGAAGAGCCTGGCGACAGTATCCTGCCGCATGAAGAAACTATTTCAAAGGACAAGACCGATCGTCTGGAACTCCTTAGACATTGCAAGGCCAACATCTCGCCTATATGGGGACTTTCGCTGGCCTCTGGTCTTGCCTCTCTCTACGGCGACCTACTTTCAGATGTCCCTACTGCTGTTGCAGTCGATTCTGATGGTGTGGTTCACGAGCTTTGGGTCATCTCAGATGCTGCGGTAGTAGACAGAATATGTGAGGTAATGGGGAGCAGTCCTATCGTGATTGCCGACGGGCATCATCGCTTTGAGACAGCACTGGCATATGCCGGTGAAGCAGCCGATCCCGGTTCTCTGGGCGTAGGTGAGGGGTCTGGGTTGGTCATGGCATTTATTGTAGAGCTCTCTGATGAACAGATGACAGTGATGCCTATACATAGACTTGTCAAATTATCCCCATCTGGCTCTATACCGCAGGCAGATATTATCGATGCGTTCAAGACCTTTTTTGAGGTGTTACCGCTTGAGTCAGGTGATAGTGGAGCGGCTGAGAATGAGCCAGACGATAATGGGTCAAAGGACAATAAGCCAGATGATAGTGGGTCGCTTACCTGGCCGTCCAGGCCATCCAGCGAAGGGCGCATGGAAGGGCGCATGGTTCTGGTGTTGCACGGTCAAATATTCGAACTGATTCGCAGGGATCGAGACAATGAGATGGTGGTTGATTCATCAATTGTAAGGCAGGCGTTATCGGCACTGGATATACCAGACGGAAATGTGTCATATACCAGTGAACCAGATGCAGCAGTCGAAAGTGTCAGTACAGGCAAGGCTGACTTTGCAATTCTGATGAGGTCTGTTACGGTGTCGCAGATTGCAGCCTATGCCCGTGAAAAAAAACGGATGCCGCCCAAGAGCACGTACTTCTGGCCTAAGCCTCGCACCGGCATGGTGTTCCGTTCTCTTTACTGATAGACTACTATATAATTGTGGAGGCATGGAGCGAGCGCGTATCGGCTGTTACGATCGGTGACAGCTCAGGTCGTATCTTGGATGGTGATGGCAGCGACCGTCATGTCAGCGATGATCCATACGCCTTTACGATGGCAGTTGCAGAGTCGCTGAAAGTTGCTATATCCAAAGTGCTCTTGGGCTCTGATCATGCGGTGCTGGCTGCCATACTTGCTATGCTCAGCGGGTCCAATCTACTAATAGAAGACATACCTGGTGTGGGTAAGACCTTACTTGCAAAAGCGATGGCACTGTCCGTGCAGGCAACTCATAGTAGGGTGCAGGGTCATCCGGATTTACTTCCCTCCGATATCACTGGTGTATCTGTATATATGCCAGACAAAGGGCAGTGGCAGATACACTCTGGTCCGCTCTTTGCAAATATAGTTCTTTTCGATGAGCTGAACAGGACACCTCCCAGGACCCAGGCTGCGCTGCTGGAAGCCATGGCCGAGAGACATGTAACCATAGACGGTCAGACAGTTCCACTGCCCTCTCCCCACCTGGTCATTGCAACCCAGAACCCTCTGTCCGAGTTGGGAACCTTTCCTCTCGTAGAAAGTCAACTCGATCGTTTTGGCATATGCACCACTATAGGGTATCCGGATGAAGCCACCGAGATTGATGTGTCTCAATTCCGCGGTGGCGAAGGGGCATTGAACAGCATGGTGCCGGTATGCGATATTTACGGATGGCAGTTTGCCAGAGATGCGGTCGCCTCTGTAACGGTGTCGGATAAGGTCGCAGAGATGGTGGTACGGCTGATCCGTAAGACTCGCTCACACAAAAGCGTGCTGCTGGGTGCCAGCCCACGAGCTTCTATAAATCTTACGCGTGTTGCTCAGGCATATGCGATCGTATCCGGCCGAACTTATGTCATTCCGGATGATGTAAAAGCGGTGGCTCATGGAGTATTACATCACCGTATACTCGCTGACGGCATGGCGGGTATGGATGTAGTGACAGAATGCCTCGCTACTCTGGAGATGCCCCGTCCATGACCGGGTGGAGTGCCCGAGGGCTACCACGTCCAGTACGCGGTTTATTTCCCTTTGCCATTACTGCGATAATTATCCTGTCCTGGGGAGGAGTTGCCCATCAAAGTGGCTCGGGGTGGGTCCAGGCAATTGGGGTATTGATCGGAGGATTCGCCGTTATTGGCCTGTTTGCTCCGGCAATCGCCTGCTGGATGTCGAGAGTGACGGTTCTTTCAATGCCGGAGGACATCGTGGCCGGAAGTCATGGCGTAATCGTATTTGGGGTGAACCACGCAGTACGATTGAAGATATACCATGATGAGCAGGATCATGTTGGCCTATCGCTCTCTGATTCCGGTAGCGGGCGAGGTGAGTATATTTTATCTGCGCGTTACCGAGGTGTAGTGGAACACCTTAATTTAGAGATTGCTACCTCTTGGCCATTTGGGATTCTCTGGTGGCGTAAGTATTTCATCGTTGGGCTGGAGCGACCCATATATATATTGCCTCGGAGCAAGAGGTCGGCTACGCGTTTCGATGCTGCAAATGACGATACCGTAGGGAAGGGTGCATCCTACAGCGGGGATCAGAGGGGTATCCGGGAGTACGTGCCCGGCGATACCCCCAGGGATGTTCATTGGCCAGCAACTGCACATGTAGGAAAAATGATGGTGAGAGAGCGTGATGCGCAGCATAGCTATCCGCTACTAATCGATGTCCGGCTTCCGGATGATCTGGTGGAAGCAGATGGTATTGCACAGGAGTATATGGGGTTGTCTGAGGCAGCCATACGCTCTGGTAAGCCAGTAATCATGCACACTCTTGAGCCACACGGTCGTGTACAGGGGATTGTACGCGATTCCAGGACCGCAGGACGCAGGCTGTCCAGGGCAGTCTGTGAGTCAGATCACTATACTGGATTGCAATAAGATTGTTTTAATGAGGTTTATTGAATTTGTAAAGCGTGCAAATTATCCCGGTGTACCGGAGTATTCGGTCATGCTAAGGATATCGGTTTGGGCTGCGGTATTGACCAGCCTGTTTGCCTGCCAATACGAAGGAGAGCTAACGC
>JAMCPC010000095.1:19443-26232 GCA_023379725.1 Actinomycetota bacterium | reverse complement strand
AAAAAAAAGGAGTATTGCATGGCTGTAGAACTGGATTTAGGTAAGTATGAGCTTGGATGGGCTGACCAGGAAGACTACGTTTTCAAACCAAAGAAAGGGCTGTCTGAAGAGGTGGTAAGAGAGATGTCTGCAATGAAGCGGGAACCCGAGTGGATGCTTAAGTTTAGGCTGAAGGCGCTGGATAAGTTCTTCGCTAAGCCCATGGCTCCCTGGTTTGCTGTAAACATGCCTGATTTGGATTTTGACAATATCTACTACTACATAAAGCCGACTGAATCCCAGGTGGATTCATGGGATGATCTACCGGCTGCCATAAAGTCGACATACGAGCGACTGGGAATACCTCAAGCAGAGAGAAAATACCTGGCTGGAGTCACTGCACAGTATGAGTCTGAGGTGGTATTCCATCGCAACAGAATGGAGCTTGGATCGCAGGGCGTTATTTTCTGTGACATGGATACCGCTGTAAGAGAGTATCCTGATATCGTAAGAAAATGGTTTGGTACAATTATACCACCAAACGATAATAAGTTCGCTGCTCTCAATTCTGCAGTGTGGTCAGGTGGGTCGTTTATTTACGTGCCCCCGGGAGTAAAGGTGGATATGCCGCTGCAGGCCTACTTCCGTATCAATGCCGAGAACATGGGACAATTCGAGCGTACTCTCATCATCGCTGATCAGGGTGCTCAGGTGCACTATGTGGAGGGTTGCTCTGCTCCTGTCTACTCCACTGACTCTCTTCACTCTGCTGTAGTGGAGCTGGTGGCACTTGAGGGTTCCAGAATTACCTATACTACGATACAGAACTGGTCGACCAACGTATACAATCTGGTGACCAAACGTGCCAGGGCGGAGGCTGAGGCTCGTGTGGAGTGGATCGACGGCAATATAGGGTCACGCCTTACCATGAAGTACCCCTCTGTCTACCTGGTAGGACCCAAGGCATCCGGCGAAGTGCTCTCGGTTGCTTATGCTGGCGCGGGGCAGCATCAAGATGCCGGTGGCAAGATGATACATGCAGCTCCCGAGACCACCTCGACGATTATATCCAAGTCGATTTCAAAAGACGGGGGTGTATCCACCTACAGGGGATTGGTACATGTAGATGAGGATGCCCACAATGCGAAGAGCTTTGTCCGTTGCGATGCTCTCATACTTGACGAGCAGTCAGTATCTGAGACAAAGCCATATATGGAGCTTTACGAGCAAGATGCCCAGATTGCCCATGAGGCAACTGTGTCCAAGGTAAACGATGATCAGTTGTTTTACCTGATGAGTAGGGGGCTTTCAGACAGCCAGGCAATGGGCATGATCGTAAATGGCTTTATCGAACCCATCACGCGTACCCTTCCAATGGAATATGCCGTAGAGTGGAGCAGGTTAATCGAGATGCAGATGGAAGGAGCAGTGGGGTAATTACCATGCCAATGAGAGAAGACTGCGAGCACTACCAGAGTCGTACGTATTCTGATGGGGAAGTGGCCAGATTCTGCGAACTGGATCTGGCTCCAGAGGCACCTTGGCGTTGTCCTGATGATTGTGGATCCTATGTAAGGCGGTTGGTCGATCTAACCTTTGATCGGGGGAGTCTTGCTGTCGTGGAGGAGGAAAAAGAGCCGGATGTCGATGAGGACGAATTGAAGTTGCTTGAAGAGGCCGAGGAGATAATTGATGAGGCGGAACCAGAGGTGGTTACCGAGGTAGAGGCAGAGCGTGGGGACGATCCGGACAGTGGGTTCCGTGGTGCATCAATAGAAGGAGCCGANCGTGGTAGCGCCAGAGGGAGGAGTGGGGGGATCTTTGGGCGGCGACATCCTAAGAAGCGTTAGTAATTTTTAGGCAACCTTGAGTAATCCCCAGCCAGGTAAACCCGATAAGTCCCAGTAGCGATAGAGTAGTTTTACTACAGGCGGAAATCGATGCGGCTATACTCATGGTTTTGTAGATGTCATAAAAATATCCAACGGCCCCATAATTCCCGCTGAGGCCATCAAGGCTGTGTACTTAGAGGCTTGGCAGATGCCATCAAAGAGCAGAGATACATACTATACTGGGGTTTTATGAGGTATAATCATTTAGGAAGTAGCGGGCTTATGGTTTCCGCACTGGCATACGGTAACTGGCTTACTCATGGGGCGCAGATAGATGAAGAGTTGGCTGTATCTTGTGTCCACAAAGCGCTGGATCTGGGCATCACCACTTTCGATACTGCTGATGTCTATGCAGCTACAAAGGCAGAGACCGTGCTGGGAAACGCATTGAAGGGAGTACGTCGGGAGTCGATTGTACTCTGTTCCAAGGTATATTGGCCCACTGGGAGTGGTCCCAATGACAGGGGTCTATCCGCCAAGCACGTAATAGAGTCTTGCAATGCGACGCTCAGGAGGTTGGGCACTGATTACCTCGATCTTTACCAGGCGCATAGATATGATTACGAAACTCCCGTAGAAGAGGTCATGATGGCCTTTGACCAGCTCGTACGGCAGGGGAAGGTGATTTATTTTGGAGTGTCGGAATGGAAGGCAACTGAGATAAGAGAGGCAAACAGAACAGCCAGGGAGCTGGGCCTGCGCAGGATTACCTCCAATCAACCTCAATATTCCATGCTGTGGAGAGTTATAGAGAAAGAGGTCGTTCCTCTCTGCCTGGATGAGGGTATAGGCCAGATTGTATGGTCACCACTTGCACAGGGGGTATTGACCGGCAAGTACCGTCCCGGTGAGCCGCCTCCAGTAGGTTCCAGGGCTACAGATACCAGCGGTGAGGCTTTCATCAGCAGGTATTTGAACACCGAGGTGCTCGACGCGGTTGCCCGTCTGTCTCCTATCGCCTCTGATGCTGGTATGACCGTGGCTCAGATGGCACTGGCCTGGGTACTGTCACGCCCTGGCATCTCCGCGGCGATAGTAGGAGCTACTAGACCGGAACAACTGGAAGAAAATGTCAAGGCAGTAGAGAAGGCTATAGATGAGGATACCGCTGGGCGTATTGATGAGGCGCTTGGAAGCGTTGTAGTGAGTGATCCATCTCTTACACAGAGTCCCCCAACGCGGCCATGATGGATTCCCTACAAGGACGGGAACATCGCCAGGGGATTCATCCAGGGATTCATCCAGATGAGGGGAACCCATTACCCCCTCAGCCTGTAATACTTATGCTCTGCACGGGCAACGCCGCTCGATCGGTCATGGCAGAGGTGCTTCTCTCCGAGATGAGGACGGATATAGCTGTTTCATCTGCCGGGACGCTGGCAGTCGAAGGACAGCCGCTCAGTATGCGCACCAGACACGCGTTGGAGTATATGGAGATGCCCGTACCATTTCATCATCGTTCGCGCGAGTTGGCTGCAGATGACATAGCTACAGCTGATCTGGTGGTGGCTATGGAAAGAGGGCATGTGCATTACGTGCGTAGACATTATCCGGATGTCGCATGGAAGGTAGCTACTCTCGGATGGCTGGCAGAGGAGTTACCTCCTGGTTCGGAGCCATTAATCGATAGAGTCGCCAGCCTGCACTTGGATGAGGTAGACCTGGACATACAACCGGAAGTGTCCGATCCGGCAGATGCATATATACCTGATAGTGCAGATCGTTTGAGTAAGGAGATGCAGGTATATGTGGACTGTGCTCTGGAACTGAGGGATTTGGTGCAAAAGCTGGAAGGTAGTCTGTGACTGATACAGGAGCGCAGTATTCGGGCTTTAGCCCTACGGAAAGTACCACTGGATCTATGGAGTCTTTGGGTGGAACGGGAGATATAAGTAATATGCCCATAGAACGTACTGTGGTCCGTCTCTTTGCGTTGGTCGGTGAAGGTTTGGCAGGAGCAACACACTCGTTATTGGCAGGAGACCGGGAGGCTGCCAGAGATCTAGCCGATCACGATGAAGAGGTAGATGAGCTTTACAGAGAAGTGGATCAACTTGTATATGACCGTCTGGGTAAGGCTGAGTTGCATCAGGAAGATCTGCGTTATCTGGTGGCGTTGCTCAGAATGCTTCCTGAAATAGAGCGTAGTGGCGATCTCGCCGAGCACATTGCCCGACGTGCTGTCAGGGGACTTGGGCTGGAGCTCTCCCATAGAGCCAGGGGGCTGGTGGAGCGGATGGGGGAGGTTGCATGCGAAATGTGGAGGCTGGCTACCGATGCCTTTGTCGATAGGAACCCTCTCGGTGCTGATATGGTGGAAGATCTCGACGATGAGATGGATGAGTTACACGTAACGCTTACCGCTGAAATAGCCAGCGGATCCATGCCGTTGCCTGTTGCTATTGAAGCAGCACTGGTTGCCAGGTTCTATGAGCGTTTTGGGGATCATGCGGTCAATCTTGGCAGAAGGGTAGAGTCAATGTCCCAGGCAGACGGAAGGCATGTATCAGGTGAGTATATTTCAGGGGATCATATACCAGGAGATATATCTTAAAGGTATGCCTCAAAGGTATGCTTTAAAGAATGTATAAATTGGATGGAGAGACATTGACGGGATGAAGACTGAAGCCGCTTTAGCCTCTGTACGCTAACTTTTCTAGCGCGTTAGATATTCTGCTATCTGTATTGCATTTAATGCTGCCCCCTTGCGTAGGTTGTCACCTGACAGGAAAAATGCTATTCCATTGCTCATTACAGGATCTTTCCTGACCCTGCCTACCAATGTTTCATCGCCTCCTGCCGCGTCCAGTGGAGTAGGCATATCTGTCAGTCTTACCCCCGGAGCCTCTCTCAGTGTCGCGGTAGCATCCTCTACGCTGACATCTTTCGAAAAACTCGCGTGAATTGCCAAACTGTGTCCCGTATATACTGGAACTCTTACGCAGGTAACCGATACCGGTAGGTCAGGAATGTCGAGAATCTTCCTGCTTTCGTCACGTAGCTTCTTCTCCTCATTGGTCTCCAACGAGCCGTCGTCCACGATTTGGCCAGCCACAGGCACTACGTTGTATGCAATCGTTGCAGGAAACTTATCGTGTGCGGGAAAGGTACAGGCTCGACCGTCAAAGGTGAGGTTGCTTGACTTATCTACGGTGGCATTCAACTGCTCCTTCAGCTCCCTGACTCCTGCAGAGCCGGCTCCTGAAACGGCTTGGTACGTAACGGCCACCATGCCGGTAAGGCCGGATAGGTGGTGGAGTGGATGTAGGACAGGCATGGCTACCATCGTGGTACAGTTTGGATTGGCAACTATACCCTTTGGAATATTGCTCAGCGTCTTCGGATTTACTTCTGTAACTACCAGCGGTACCTGTGGGTCCATTCGCCAAGCTGAGGAGTTGTCGATAACTATTGCACCTGTAGCTGCCACACGCGGGGCCAGCACTCTTGACGACTGAGCACCGGCAGACATAAGCACTATATCGAGTCCAGAGAAGTCAGCGGAGTCTGCCTCCTCTACCTTGATTTTTCTTCCCTCCCATTCCAGATATGTTCCAGCGGAGCGGTAAGATGCAAACAACCTTATATCATTTACAGGAAAGTTGCGCTCTACGAGTAGCTTTCTCATCATACCGCCTACCTGTCCGGTGGCACCTATGATGCCAATGTTAGTCATCCAGCATCATTGCTCCCTATCCAGCTCGAAAGCCTCGTGCAGCATGGCAACCGCTCTCTCTGCCTGATCACGCTTGATGACGCAGGACAGCCGTATCGGTGAGGTGGATATCATTTCTATATTGATACTTTCGTTTGCGAGTACCTCAAACATGGTGGCTGATATCCCAGGGTGGCTCTTCATGCCGGCACCGATCAATGATATCTTGGCGATGTCGCTATCCGATTGAGGTGCGCTTACCCCGATCTCCCCAGCCAGATCGTTGGCGATTTTCATGCTTGTTTCCAGATCGTCTTCAGGTACAGTGAACGAGATATCGGTCGTGCCGTGTAGGGAGCTGTTTTGCACTATCATATCGACGTTTATCGTATGATTGGCGAGTGCTCGAAACAGCTTTGCGGATATACCCGGCTTATCAGGTACTCCAGGTAGGGTGACCTTCGCTTCAGACAGATCATAAGTTACTGCTGTTACCAGCGGTTGTTCCATTGAGGTATCCTCCTCGTCTATTGTAGTGCCTGGTTCCCAGGTGAAGCTTGAGCGTACCTGTAGTGGTACTTTGTAGTTCCTGGCGAATTCTACCGATCTAAGAGCGAGTACTCGCCCACCGGTAGCGGCAATTTCCAGCATTTCTTCAAATGAGAGTCTTTTCAGCTTGCGGGCATTGGATACGATTCTTGGATCGGCGCTGAATACCCCCGGTACGTCAGTATAGATCTGGCATACGTCAGCCCCAAGAGCACTGGCCAGTGCCACCGCCGTAGTGTCAGATCCACCACGTCCCAGTGTCGTTATGTCGTGATCTGTAGATACACCCTGAAAACCGGCTACAACCGGTACCTGACCTTTTTCTATGGTGTCACGCAGGCGATCACCCTTTATGTCCAGTATCGTTGCTTTGGTGTGTGTCGTATCTGTGATAATGCCAGCCTGGCTACCGGTAAACGATAGGGCATCTATACCCAATTCAGCCAGTGCCATACAGAGCAGGGCCATTGAGACCCTCTCACCGGAGGTGAGCAGCATATCCATCTCTCTTGGAGGCCTGACAGTACTGACTTCGTTGGCAAGCCGTATGAGGTCATCGGTTGCCTTACCCATAGCGCTCACGACTACAAGTACGTCATTACCATCTCTCCTTGTTCTGGCTACATGATCCGCAACCGCTTTGATACGCGTGGAATCGCCAACCGAGGTGCCTCCAAACTTCTGAACTACCAGGGCTTTTGAATTATTGGAACC
>JAMCPC010000095.1:0-18887 GCA_023379725.1 Actinomycetota bacterium | reverse complement strand
CACTGGAGATGAGCTGCCGGTACCGACGATATTGTAGCCGATAGATTGTAGCTGCGATGAGGTCTGGGTTGCCTGCCCGGAGGTACCGGTTCCATTGAGCACTGCCACCTTTACTGACTGAGGCGTTACATTGCCACCCGGTGGATCCGACTGACCAAGAAAAGCATCTATGGCCTGTTGGTCGGTTGGCTCGTATGGCATGAGTATGTCACCGTAGTTACCCCCTTTGTAGATGTAGCCCGGGTAACCCTGGTAGTAGTGATTCAGTACAGGTAGGGTGTTGGTGGGCACGTTATTGGGGTTTATCCCGTGGTAGGTAAGTGCGAGTGAAGCCATCTGGGTGAGTCCGAAGCCCTGATCTACTGTCAAATCAGGCAGTACTGAACCTATTAGCGCATTATCTCTGGGTAGATTGCTTAGACCCTGGCTGGCTACTGCGGATGCAAGTATACGTAAGAATTGGTGGTCTCTGGTAATCCTGCCGATGTCGCCCGTTCCGTCGTATTGCCACGATCCATTTTGGAGATAGTACATGTGGCGAGCTCTTACCAGGGCAAGTGCTTGATTTCCGTTCAGGTGGTGGCATCCGGGAGCTGTGATGTTCAGCCCTGAATACGCGTCCTTTACCGGGTTAGGGAAGTAGACGTTCACTCCTCCCAGCACGTTCACCACACTTTGGAATGTGTCGAAATTGAGCATAACGAAGTGGCTTATCGGAATGCCCAGATCAGATTCGATGGTCTTGACAAGCTGGGAAGGGTTTGAGGTCTGGCTCGTACTTGTAGGGTTCAGTGAGTCGTCCACCCTGTTCTCGTTGGTTGTTCCGGGGATGGGGAGGAAGAGATCGCGAGGAATAGAGAGGATGGAGGCAGAGTGCTTTGCTGGGTCCAGATGGAGAAGCATGGTCACATCGCTACGGGCACCTCCTACCTGGCTACAGCTTCCAAATGCCGTGCTTTGCTTTCCGTTTAGGACACACCTCGAATTGTTGCCTATCATCAGGATGTTCTCTACTCCTCCTGGTGTTGGCTTTATGAGATTGTGTACAGTTATATGATGTATCTGTGAATTTCTGTACTGTACGTATCCATATGCAGTTCCCACCAGAATAAGGCAGAGCACGATGAACGCGGTGGTCAGTCTCAGCAGCCTTCTTACCAGGCGC
The DNA here is from genome assembly GCA_023379725.1 of Actinomycetota bacterium. Lineage (GTDB taxonomy): Bacteria > Actinomycetota > Acidimicrobiia > Acidimicrobiales > JAMCPL01 > JAMCPL01. The sequence continues at coordinate 17,722 of JAMCPC010000095.1, read as the reverse complement.
CTATGTCTGCGACGCTTGCGCATGATTGACTGGCGCGACTGATCACTTTCCGGACGGCCTCCTGCAGCAGGTGGAATGTAATTTGAAGACATGATTTTTTATTTTATACCCCTTAGGTCTCGCGTTGGTGGCACCGGTAAATAATTTAGTGGCACCGGGATTTATATAGTTGTCACCGGGAAATAATATTGTTCCGTCTCATCCACGTACCGATGGCACCAATGGGGGTCGCCTACACTCAGTATCTGGGGAAATAAAATAATATTGTTCCGTCTCATCCATGTACCGACTCTACTGACCAGATCGTTCCCTTGTACGTTTCCATTATGTTTTTTGCCATACCCTTTGCCGATGTATAGTATTGCCGATGATGATTGTGGAAGTAGAGCATTATGCGGTGACGCTGTCGAGATGTTATGTAGGCAGGTCGGGTTCAGTGGAGCTGGGCAGGTGAGGCAGGATTGGTCCAGAGAGTTGCGAAGCAGGAGCAGCTTCAGCAGAAGGGTTGTACGCTATATCAAAAAGAGAAGGCGTATAATCTTTGCTGGCCTGCTGGTTCTGGTAGTTATTGGGGTGATAGCTGGTGGGCTTATCAAGGCTTCGGGCAGGCCGGGTCCTTATACCAGTGCAATAGATCTGAGTTATGTAGATACGATCAACCCTATTGCCAGTGATTCCACCAGCTTGGGGGCACAGATTTTGCACCTCATTTACCATCCACAGGGACTCTCCCGTGTGGCCTTGACTGATCGTATATCAAGCATGGTAGACGCAGCTCATAGCTATCTTGAGTCGGCATCAAAGACGGTCCCTCCCTATCCCTGGGGTACCAGCAGTGAACTCTGTACCCATTCCCTTGCCGATCGTTACAGTGCGGTGTCTCTCTTTCGCAAGGGAGTATATGGGTTGCTTGGCGGGTTGTACGGTAATTCGCCGGAGAGCGCTTCGTGGACACTTGGGCAGCTGGACAGGGCACGCAGTATGGTGTATTCCTCGGATCGCTTGTGGCGTGATTGTGCCTTACAATTTTCCAGGGCACCAGGCCATGCCAGGCTCCGGTCATCGGTATGGAATACTCTGCAGGTAGTCACCCTTTCACCGGTTGTCTCGCGGCCAATTAACCCATTGCATCTGAGCATCTCTTCTCCTTCCTCTCGTTCGCTGACTGGAACAGGTAAAACGACTCCCGGTGGTGTGACCGGTGGTAGTACTGTCAGCCCTACCACCCCCAGCACAACGGTACCTTCCAGCACCAGCAACAGCACAACAGCACCAGCCAGTACCAGCACCAGCACCAGCACAACAGCACCAGCCAGTACCAGTACCAGCACCAGCACCAGCACCAGCACAACAGCACCAGCCAGTACCAGCACCAGCACCAGCACAACAGCACCAGCCAGTACCAGCACCAGCACCAGCACCAGCACCAGCACAACAGCACCAGCCAGTACCACCAGTACCAGTGGGAGTACAGTACCTCACAGTAGTACCGTGCATCCAACAAGCAGCGCTCACCCCCATATTTCGATGAGTAGATCAGTGCAGGTACTCAGATGGAGCAGTGCAGGGCTTAATGCCTTTGTAGCTGCATTGGCTGCAGAGGGCTCGTTGGCAGCAGATCCGTCGCTGGTAATCTCTACTTATTCTATGAATCCGGCACCTCTTCCCTCGTCGTCACCCGGTACGATAGATATCCCTCCATCTTCATCGGTCAATCTGGAGGTGGTGGTAACCGATAAGGGTAATACGCCCATTTCCAGAGTTGCACTCAGCGGGAGCATGTCATGCAGTAGTTGCCATGACGGAGGGTCAGTCGCTATGGTGGTGGATAGGGCATCCTCCTCAGGCAGTGATTACCTCAATCCAAGTGGTTCAGCCGGTATCGTATTCAATACGCTACACGTCAGCTCATCTGGCACATACCGGGTATCGATACACGCCACTTCGGGCTTGCCAGCGGTGTCTGCTGCTTTGCAGTTTACCTTGGTAGTTGGCACATAGAGCACGTACGTATTATACGGGTAATTCCGGGCTATCAATCTGAGGTTGAAAGGCGTATTATTATAGATATGAAACCATGCTGGAAGAGTTGATTGATCCGCACAACGATGTGTAGCGTTAATGAAGGCATGACTACAATGAAACATCGTAATATTCAATGACTAGAGAGAAAGGCAGGTGAGTGAGATGCCAGAAAGCATCACAATTACTGATAACAGATCAGGGGACTCGATAGAGATCCCCATAGAGAATGGGGGTATATCTTCCAATGATTGGCGCAAACTGTTACCGGGTATATGGTTTTACGACCCAGGTTTCATGTCTACCGCTTCATGCGAAAGTTCTATAACTTATTTGGACGGTGAGGCGGGCATACTGCGTTATAGAGGATACCCTATTGAGCAGCTTGCAGAGAAGTCCACCTATCTGGAGGTGGCATACCTCTTGCTACATGGCGAGCTGCCTACGCAGAAGCAACTGGAAGAATGGACTCACGATATCACCTACCATACATTTATTCATGAAAACGTGCGTAAGAGATTTTTGGAGGGTTTTCATTACGATGCTCATCCTATGGGTGTGCTGGTCTCTGCCGTAGCTGCGTTGTCCACCTTCTATCTTGATGCGAAGCAAATCTTTGATGAGGAATCACGGCGCAAGCAGATAGTCAGGCTGATAGCCAAGATGCCTACACTGGCTGCAGCCGCATATCGCTTCAGTATGGGTATGCCTTTTGTATATCCTGACAATTCATTACCATTCGCCGCCAACTTTCTCTCAATGATGTGGAAGACGGCTGAACCGAGGTTTGATGCCAATCCTGCCCTGGCGAAGGCGATAGATGTGTTGTTTATCCTGCACGCGGACCATGAGCAGAATTGCTCTACGACAGCGATGAGGGTGGTCGGTTCGTCACATCCTGATCCCTATTCAGCATGTTCTGCCGCATGTGCAGCCCTTTACGGACCTCGTCATGGAGGTGCCAACGAGGCGGTCATCAAGATGTTGAGCAAGATCGGATCCATGGAGGAGGTGCCGGCATTCATAGAGTCAGTGAAGCGTGGCGATACCCTGCTGGAAGGATTCGGGCATCGTGTATATAAGACGTACGACCCACGTGCAAAGATTGTCAAGAATACGGCATATGACGTGTTTGAGGTAACGGGCAAGAATCCATTGCTGGATATAGCGCTCAAGCTGGAAGAGGTGGCGCTAAATGACGAGTACTTCCTGTCCAGGAGGCTCTATCCAAATGTGGACTTCTATACCGGGTTGATCTACCAAGCCATGGGATTTCCTATGGAGATGTTTCCCGTGCTATTTGCTATTCCACGTACTGCAGGCTGGCTGGCTCACTGGCAGGAACTCCTCGACCAGAACTCCAAGATAGCGCGTCCTCGTCAAATATACATTGGAGAGGAGCAGAGAGATTACGTGTCAATGGGAGAACGCAGGTAATTTGCGGTTTTACCCGACATAACGGGTGAGGCCCTCTTGTGTGACCGATACGACAAGATCGCCGTCTCTGGTGAATATCGATCCGCGAGCTAATCCTCGTGAGCCGTATTCGTTTGGGCTGTCCATGGCATAGAGCAGCCAGTCATCTGCCTTGAACGGACGGTGAAACCACATGCAATGATCTATGCTTGCAAGCATCATCTTTGACCAGTCTACGACATGAGGCAGCAACATCGTAGATATAAGCGACAGATCGGATGCATAGGCAATGACGCAGCTATGCAGAAGATTATCTTCAGGCAATTCACCATCGGCCTTGATCCAGACGTATTGAACCGCGTCTCTCGGTTCCGTCTTGAACCACGGTAGTGGAGTGACGTGACGGTGCTCGACGGGTAACGGCCGTGACAGCCAGTCGCTTACCTGGATCTTTGCCGACCCCAATAGTTCATGAAGTGATTGCAACTCTTCTGGAGGTGGAACATTGGGCATGTCCATGTGGTGCTCGATAATGGTCGGTTCGTCGGCATGGAACGATGCCTGCAGATTAAAGATGGCCTTGCCGTGCTGTATGGCGACTACACGGCGCGTAGTAAACGAGTGTCCATCCCTGATTCTGTCCACTTCGTACAGGATTGGGACGGCAGGATCTCCGGGTAGTAGGAAATATGAATGGATGGAGTGTATCCTACCATGGCTCACGGTACGACCAGCAGCTACCATCGCCTGTGCGGCTACCTGGCCACCGTAGACCCTGTCTTGTTTGTCTGGATTGTTGATCCCTCTGAATATGTTTACCTCTATCTGCTCAAGGTCGAGCAGTCGTATAAGGTTGTCAAGTGCGTTTGCATCTTCTCCGCCAGCATTATCGTGCGGAGTATGGATTTTTGTTTCGTTCATTTACTATACATTAGTGGTATATAGGGGGGTGCTGTTCATGCTACGAGGGAGCCTCTGTTCATGCCAGCGGCCATCTGTCTGACTATTGATACATTGAGTCATCGGCATTCTGGTATAATATGTTCGTATTGGTCATGTGGAGTGCTCTCAGAGATTTAGCGTGTCGGAGGAGCATGAGTTGGAAAAATGAGCCGATAGAGCAGTATTTGTGTCAGGTGCTGGATGCCTCCAAGGGCCACTGGCTGGATATGTATGGTTGGTTTGCGCACCAATGGCGTGCCGCATCTTATAGAGTGAGGTGTATATGGGTTTATCTATAGTTAGATTGCGTGAGCTGTACGAGCGACCGCATATACGCAAGCTGACTCGCTACTCTATGGTGTCGGTGATTTCTACTATAGTGTCTCAGGGGTCTCTCTTTATTACTTTTGGTGTCTTGCGGCTGTGGTCGGCCGTCCCTGCCAATGTGTTTGCCAATGCACTTGCCACAGTGCCCTCTTATTACCTGGATAGATGGTGGGTGTGGGGAAAGTCAGGTAAGTCTCATCTGTTAAAGGAAGTAATACCTTTCTGGACTATGTCTTTTGCCGGTATGGCTCTCTCTATGTGGACAGTGTGGTTGGCGTCAAGGTGGAGCGTAGACCATCACTATGCGCATCTTTTGGAAGCAGTATTTGTCAATGGTGCCAATTTGTTTGCCTTTGCTGTATTGTGGTTGGTGAAGTTCTTCTTGATAAATAAGATGTTTCACGTATCACCGGTGGTCGAAGACTCTGAAGAACAGCCAGTAGTAGATCTTGCCTAAGAGGTGTCTCACAAATAACTAGAGTGATTTTGCCAACCAGATGATACCCTCCTGAATCACCGGGTATCATAACGTTATTTACGGGACAGGCAACTAGAACCTAGGAGCGTGGAACAGAACCCCCGGCTGCTAACCCGGTAACCCTATATCTTGTGGCTCCGCCGTAAGGCAACCACAATATCTTGTATCGTAGTACGGTTCTGTCCCACGCTCCTAGAATAGAGTATCGGGACGGATCGCTTGCTTTGACATCCTCCCCATGGCTAGAGCCGGGGGATTCCAATGTTTCGCTCTTGCTGTCAGTCGCGGAAGTTCGTAAACTGCAAAGGTATCCCCACGTCCTCTTCCTTAAGCTTGGCTATTACCGACTGTAGGTCGTCTCGTTTCTTGCCGGTTACTCTTACCTGGTCGCCCTGGGTCTGTGAGCTGATTGACTTCAGACCCATTGCCTTTATGATCTTGTTTACCTGCTTGGCCTTTTCCGAGTCTATGCCTGCCTGGATCTCTATCTGTTGGCGTGCAGTTCCCTTTGCGGCCTCTTCTATCCTTGAATCTGACAGTGACTTGAGCGATATACCACGGCGGACAAGTTTCTCTTCTAGTACTTGACGTAGAGCTTTCAAACGCTCCTCAGTAGAGCATCGTAACGTAATGGTATTATCTGCCAGCTCGATGCTCGGGTCAGTACCCTTGAAGTCAAACCGTGTTGCAGCCTCCCTGCTGGCTTGGTCAACTGCATTCCTTACCTCTTGCATATCTATCTCAGAAACAACGTCGAATGTCGGCATGTTGATATTATAGCTGTTTGTTTGATCACCATATTTGCACCACGCAAATCTCCGCATTCAGCCGTAGGGAGAAAGTCAAAGCTGATTATTCTACTGGCGGGATTTATTCTACTGGCGGGATTGAATGGACTGTGCTAACATGTTGCACGGGTCGGTGCCCGAGTGGACAAAGGGAGCAGGCTGTAAACCTGCCGGCGTACGCCTACGTGGGTTCGAATCCTACCCGGCCCACCATTGGAGCGCTGCGCTGTCTTGCACTGCGACTGCGCCGTTTCATATGGAAGATAAGTGTTCTCCAAAGAAAGACAGAGTTCGTGCCCATGCATCACGGGCTGCCTCCACCCTGTAGGTATAGTTGGTATCGTTAAAAAAAGCATGTGGAGCTCCGGGATAGAAGTGAGACTCAAAGCTCTTACTGGCTCGGTTCATGGCCTCAGTAAATGCTGGTACGCTGTCATTGACCCGTGCGTCCTCGCCTCCATAGAGTCCAAGTACAGGGCAGTTAATACCGTCAACCTTTTCAGAATCTGGAGAATGACCGTAGAAAATGACTGCTGCTGACAGTTTGGGTTCGATGCATGCGGTAAGTGCTGTAACCCCACCGCCGAAGCAAAATCCCGTACAGCCGATTTTACGCACCTCCGGAGATTCTGAGCTCAAGAGCCATTGTACGACCGAAGCAACCTGTGACGCGTAGCCGTCCATGTCACGATTGGGAGAAAAAAGAATTCCCAGGGTCTCTTCGATATTGTTTCGTTCAGCTTCAGGCTTGCTCTTTAACGCCTCTGCGCGTGCATTGGGATCCATCCATGATTGAATAGGCAGAGTCCTGAGAAAGTTGCGCAGTGAGCTGATACGCTCTCTGGTCATAGCCTCGGGCCGCTGGCCACCAAGAGCATATAGATCGGGGGTAACAGCAGTGTATCCTGCAGCTGCAAAACGATGAACCACATCTTCGATATGATCATCGACACCAAAAATTTCCTGTATTACTATTACCGCCGGTAGAGGGGAGTCCACCATTGCCGGCTGTGCCACATATACTGGTAGATCTTTGCCATTGTGCTTACAGGTAAGTACTTGCGTATTCAATTCCATCTCTGTACAATCCTTTCTCTTGTCCAGCTAACCGCTTTTCCGTCGCCGCGTACAAGCATCTGTTGGCGGCCGCTGTATACCTATCTGATTTGTATTATACCACTACAAAAACTATTTTGCAAGCAAAATGTATAAGATTGGCAGTATCTACTCTATTTGCATGAATAATTTTATCGACGAGTACGACTTGCAATCAAGCACTGTTATGTTACAATTGCGTTACAACGATTATCTGGGATTCTGTACCGTTAATTGATTACGTTAATTGATTACCTAGAGAGGCAGTATGGCAGTATGGCTATGAGATATAGCTATCGAGTGACATGATGAAAGTTGACTGGATTTTGTATCGTTATGTATGACAACAACTGGGGCAGGTTATGAACGAGATGCTGGATCGTCCTGCCATCAATCGGCCTGCTATCGACTCTGAGGCTACAGAGCAGCCAAATACGGATGAAACTGTAGGTGAGCGGGTAAAATCCAGGTTCTATGACATTACGGGGAATGCCTGGCAGTACATAGATAGATGGGATGCAACCATGCGGTCAAAGTGGCCATTTCGGACGATGGTGGTCGAGGTAGATCCTGAAGATGCTGCCATGGAAACGCCATTTCGCCTTCTCGTACGCTCTGCCCTACTGGGCTTCCTGGCTATATGCGCTATATCCGTTGGGTCCAGCCTACCCGCTTCGCCCTATACCCTGAAGTTGCCCGGAGCATGGTTTTTTGGAGTTCCTGCTGCCGGTAGTATCCTTCCGCAAGGTACGCTGACCCCCGGACTGTACACGCATGGATCGGGTAGCCCCCTTCTGAGTCTGGTGCTTGTATATGGCGGCTTGGTGGTGTTTATGCGTGTCTGGTACGGGATGGTTCGTACGCTATCCAGACGCCCGAATATCCCGGTTGTATACCTGGTGGCAGTGTTTGCACTGTGGGTATTGCCTTTACTTATAGCCCCACCAATCTTCAGTAGAGACATTTACAGCTACGTAGCACAGGGAGATATGGTTACCCACCATATCAGCCCCTACCGCTATGGGCCGTTTGTGCTTGGGGGAGATCATTACTCTGCATTGGTTGATCCTATATGGGGAAATGTACCTGCTCCGTATGGACCTCTGTTTTTGATTCTTGACGGTGGAGCGACCATACTTGCATTTCACAATCTTATTATGAATGTCGTGTTTCTCAGGCTACTGGCTCTCGGTGGAGTAGCTCTTATGGCTGCATTCATACCTTATCTGGCTCGTTCTCTGAAGCGTGATCCTGCCGAGATTTTTGTACTTGCTATTCTTAATCCGGTTACCATATTTCATCTTATAGGTGGATCGCATAACGATGCAATTATGCTGGGCCTTTTGGTGGCTGGTGTCGCGGTTGCTCGCAAGGGTCACCCCATTTGGGGAATCATTCTCTGTACGATGGCTGCAGCCATTAAAGTACCTGCTGCGCTTGGGGTGGTGTATATAGGTTTTGAATGGGCCAAAGTCAGGTGGAACGCGCGTGAAGCCATGCCGGGATGCGAAGATATGCCGGCAGGTGTATCAAAGGGGGAAGACTTTTTTGATCCTACCTATCCCAATGGTGTCCTCCCTGGAGGGATGTCGTCTGGAGGGGTGCATAGCGTGGAGCAGCAATCTTTGTTGGAGCATATTGAAGATCCTGTAACGGTACATGCTAATTCACTGGTACGGACATCCGATGTGGTCGGTACCTCCAATGGATCTGCTGAATCGGAAGCGGTACTTTTTGTGGAGCAGGTGCCTCCTTCGGTCAGTGGCAATGACTCATACCGTCTGATGAGTTGGTTGCAGGGTCGATTTAGGGGGGTAGAGAGGATAAAAAGATTTGTGGAAGACAGACTGCGGGTGAATCTGAAGCGCCTGGTCCTAGCTGCCCTATTATCTTTTGGTGTCATGGAGGCATTTACTCTCGTAAGTGGGTTTGGTTGGAGCTGGGTTGCAAGTTTGCTCACACCGGGTACGGTAAGGTCCTGGTTGGCACCCGCAACGGGAATAGGTATGCTGTTGGCTGGCCTTGCGCACTTGCTTGGTCTGTCTATACAGACAGCTACGTTACTGTCATTGACGCGTGCCGCTGGCTTGCTGGCTGCAGCGTTTCTCGCTATCAGGTGGCTATTACATCGTGATTCGATTGGCATCTTCAAGGCTATGGGCATGACGTTTCTGGTGATAGTAGCTATGGGTCCGGTAGTCCAGCCATGGTACCTGTCCTGGGGAATTATCTTTTTGGCATTATCGAGCCAGGGACGGTTGAGGTCAATAGTAATTGCCGTATCGGTAGCCACTGCATTTATAGGACTACCGGGTGCACATCACCTGCTAAAAGGCTTGTTCCATATGGATCCTCTTGCGCTGGCAGCCACTCTTACCCTGTTGCTTGCCGCACTTACAGTGCCGTTGACACCGACCAAACGGCGTGCATCTGCAGATGGTCTGCCATCCGACTTCAATCCTATGCAGGATGATTATGTCGGACTAGTATCATAGCGCTATATGACAGTATCATACTACGAGGAAGTGCCATGTGGTAAGGAAGTGTTATGCTACAAGGAGTTCCATTACTACTACATCCAACCACTTTCCAAATTTCCTGCCCACCTCTTTCTCTATACCGACCTGCTCAAAGCCGAGTGATCTATGCAGTTCTATTGATGGTTCATTTCCTGCATACATCCTCGCTATCATGGCATGAAAACCTGCAGCGTGTGCACTATCTATGAGTGACTCCATTATTCCTCTTCCCACGCCAGAGCGCCTGCTGGTACTACGTACGTATATGGAATCTTCCACGGTTGTACGGTAGGCTGCCCTATCCCTGTAGGGCGACAGTGATCCAAAGCCTAGAATCACCTGATTGTCGGTAGCCACATTAGCCGTATAGATACCCCTATGAGATTCAAACCACTTTAGCTGAGTCTCTCTGTCTCTTGCAATTATGTCAAAGGTGACGAGTGATGATGAGACTGCTTCATTGTATATCTCGGTAATCTGGTCCAAGTCATCTGGTAAGGCAGGTCTAATCTCCATACACTTACTTTAATCGAATTGTGAGACGGTGTATCGGATCGTTGGGCAGTTGCAAGTTGTGCAGCACCATATTTTCTGCCCCATCCTTTATCGCATCATAGGTTCTGTTCCACTCTCCTATGTGTTTGGTGTTTTAAGGTGGTTTTAGGTGGATTGCACACATAATCAGCAATGCGTAAGCGCTGTACCTGCACCATCACAGCAGGTACAGATTATTTTTCTAGCTGTGGGCTGTTTGATGTCAGCTATCTGTAGTCTTTATGGTTATTCGGGACGGGAGAACTGTATGACCGCTATTAGTAGGAGGGCTACGGCAGCTATTGCTATGAGACCAAGTTCCAGCCCAAGTGGTACCCTCCATCCATCCCAGGTGATAGGCGGGGTGAGCGTCTTCAGAAGTGACGGAGATATCTTTATATGTTCAAAGACAGCTGAACGCATAGGGGCTATGGCATAGGTCAAAGGGTCGATCCGAGTCAGTACCTCCAACCATTGAGGCAGATCGGCCAGGGGGAATACTGCGCCAGAAAGAAAGAACATTGGCAACACCAGTAGCTGCATTACGAATTGAAATGACTCTACCTGGCTTATTCGTGCAGCTACAGTTACGCCGAGCGCGGTTACTCCAAATGCAGTAAGAGCCATCTCTGCAAGCAACGTGATTATCAACACAGGCGAATAAGGTACACCCACCAATCCTGCCAGCACGATTATGATAGCTCCCTGGATGGTAGCCACGGTAGCACCTCCCGCGCATTTGCCGATCACCAGAGAGGCGCGGCGTACCGGAGCAACCAACATTTCGCGCATGAAGCCGAATTCACGATCCCATACGATAGACACAGCAGAGAACATAGCAGTGAACAGAACTGTCATACCCAGGATACCGGGAAATAGGAAGGTCTTGAAATCAAATCCATGTGAACCTGTCCTCATGATAGGTGACAGACCGGTACCGAGAACAAACAGGAAAAGGATTGGCTGTACCAGAGCCGTAATGATGCGAACCCTGTTGCGGATGAAACGTATTAACTCTCTTCTCCAGACTACACCGATTGCGCGCAGATCATCCTGGAGTCGTCCGCCCGCTATACGGCTCTCCGGTATTTTGAACGAATGCTGGACAGACGTAGAAGTGGTTATGGTTTTATATCCTTCACCTTGATGGATGGGGGCTTGGGTTTCATGCTCAATCATCGACGACTCCTCGCTCTCATCCATGGGTTTGTAGCCATTCTTTCGGTTGTAGATGCCTCTGCATCACGGATAGTGCGTCCGGTATAGTTCATGAATACGTCATCAAGAGTAGGCCTGGCTACTCTTACTGATCTTATTGGTATAGATAATTCCGCGAATAATCGTGGCACGAACTGCTCTCCGCTGGATACATGAAACACTACAGACCCTTCGCTCTCTGTTGCATCTAGCCCAAAGTGCTCTTTTAACGTATCAATGGCATCCTTGTTGCGATCCGTGTGGATCTCTACCCTGTCTTTGCCTATTGATCCCTTGAGGGCTTCCGGCGTGTCCAGAGCGACTATAGTCCCATTATCAATAATCGCTATGCGATCACAGTTTTCTGCCTCGTCCATATAGTGCGTGGTAAGAAAGATAGTGATATCCTCCTGTTTGCGTAACTCGTGTATGTAGTTCCATATATGGCTCCTCGTCTGAGGGTCCAGTCCTACTGTAGGTTCGTCGAGGAAGAGCACCCTTGGTGCGTGTAATAATCCTCTGGCTATTTCCAATCGACGTTTCATTCCTCCCGAGAAGGTCTTTACTTCGTGTTTGCGACGTTCCCACAGACCTACCATTTGCATCACCTGCTCCAGCCTGGAACGTACCTGGTGGCGGGGCACTCCATACAGGTCTGCATGGAATCTAAGGTTTTCTTCGGCTGTAAGGTAGTCGTCAAGAGTCGTATCCTGAAATACCAGTCCGATTCTACGGCGAACTTCGGTACGATCTTTGACGACATCAAATCCAGCTACATGTGCTGTACCGGACGAAGGAACCACCAGGGTGCAAAGCATATTTATGGTTGTAGACTTGCCGGCACCATTAGGACCTAAAAATCCAAATGTCTCTCCGGGAGCGACAGAAATACTTATGCCCTGTACGGCAGCTAGATTGCCGTAATTCTTTTTTAGATTCACTACTTCGACGGCTGTGTCCAATTGCTCTGTCAAGGTAGAGGCTTTTGTAGGTGGAGCTGGCATCTTACTCATTATATCATTACTCTATTATTAGTCAAATCATTTTATAGTTAAAATATATAAAGCACAGTATAGGTAGCAACGCTACCAAATCCTCCTCATTCGTATGGGGAGTACTTAGGAACGATACGGTGGTTGCAGCTTGATCATATTGGTGGATAGCGACCAGCCCATGGTATTGCCTCTTCCAGCTGGGATGACAGTCTGAATAGCGTTGCTTCTTCCCATGGACATCCTATCAGCTGTATGCCTATTGGCACACCATCGCTGGTCATATGTACAGGTAATGAGATAGCAGGCTGACCCGATACATTGAATGGAGCAGTGAGTATAGCCATCTGGAACACCTGCATTGCCGGAGCACCGGAAGATGCCCCTTCGTGGACCGCTGCCAGTATTTCCCCTACTCGCGGTGGCTGTATAGTCATTGTCGGGGCAAGCACCACGTCGAAATCTCTTCCCCATGGAGCCATCATCTTTCTTGTCAATCGTTGAAGGTCGTGGACGGATCTGACGTAAGAGAGACTATCGACTGTCCTGGCTGCAGCCAGATTAGCTTGGATGTGTGGTTCTGCTCTTTCCCAATCTGCATCGTAATCTGCCAAGCCGCTGTTTATGACATTTAGTAGGGGTGGCAGGTATTCAGGAGTTATGTCGAGCGATACCTGCTCGATACTATGTCCAAGCGACTCAAGAGCGTTGGTAGTGATCTCAATGGCTTCGATGTATGCTGGATCGATAGGCATGTCGAGTGGAGCCTCGTTCAACACACCAATACGCAACCTGCCTGGATCTGCACCTGCCTCGGCCAGAAATGGTCGATCAGGAGCGGGAGCATTGTACCACTGTCCACTGTCAGGCCCGCAGGTCGCATCCAATATAGCTGCGGTACTGGCTACATCTCGGGTCAGGACTCCTTCTACTGCACCCCCTTCCCAATAGGTTACCAGTGTGGGTATGCGCCCTCTGCTGACCTTCATGCCAACGAGACCGCAGCATGATGCAGGTATACGTATCGAGCCGCCACCGTCATTTCCGTGAGTGACCGCGAAGATGCCTGCGGCTGCGGCTGCGGCTGCCCCTCCACTCGATCCACCGGGGGTGAGATCGAGGTTCCAGGGATTACGTGATAGGCCGTAGCGGTCGTTCTCCGCGGCTGTAATTGGCCCGAATTCAGGAGTATTGGTGCGCCCAGTCAGAATAAAGCCCGCACGCCTGAATGCATCTACGATAAACTCACTCTCATCTGATGGCTCATCCGGCACCGCCCATGAACCGTAGGTGATTGGCCAGCCAGCCACCTTGGTAAGGTCTTTTATGGGAATTGGTACTCCGAAGAACGGAGGTAGGCTCTCCGGATCGGAATGCATTATTCTATCTGTTGCGGCAACGGCATCAGCCATGGCATCCTCATCGTTCCGCCATATTATCGCGTTAATCTTTGGATTTATAGCATCTATGCGTTGTAGGGTTGCCTCCATTACTTCTGCCGGGCTCACCTGCTTGGTGCGGATAGATTCGGCGGTTTCCAGGGCTGTCGACCATAAAGATGTGTAATTTACCATGAAGTAAACTATATCAGGTGCTGATCTGTGAGTGTCACGTATATCCGTGCCACGAAAGTGATTGGCTTTAGTCGTAGAACAGAAGTCGATTGACGATGGGATGCCAGCTCAATTGGTCGGTATCAGTCCATGCGTGGTCGTTATCGCACACAGCCATATTGTGCAGTGCTATAGTACGCAGTGGTATAGTACATACTGGCAGTCATACTGGCGGTCGTCGCCCCCTTAGCTCAGTCGGCAGAGCACAGCCATGGTAAGGCTGGTGTCGTGGGTTCGATTCCCACAGGGGGCTCGGTAAAAGTCATGGCGGCCATTTACTGCTGGGGGCACTGTCCACTACATGCCATGTTGCACCACCATTTGTTGTCTCGAATAGAAACGTCGTTGACGGATATACTCCCACTGATTCGGCTACGAATATCTGGTTGGGCGAAACTGCGAAGCTGATACAGTTTCTGTGTCCTGCCCACTTGTGATTCCAGGATCTATAAAACTGGCTCCACCATTGTAGGTGGCCACCATCTCCGATCTGGTATAACCAGTCACGTCGCCATTGAAAGGGAGTCGTTCGTCCGCAAACAAGGCAAATCCTTCGGTACCGAGTGGAACAAGGAATCGTGTGGCCACGCTATCTCTTATCCCTGCGAGCTGAGGCCCTATGTTGTTAAGGAGCGGCGCTCCACCGGCAACGTAGACGATCTTCCACGACTTGCCAAAGTTTGCAGTTCTTGCCACTACCGGGCTGTTCCGGCTAACAGGTGCATCGGAAGGATTATGCATCCCGTTGTTGAGCGGATACATGACCTCTGCAGTCGGCCCATCGCAGGCAAGAATAGGATCTCCGTAAATCGTAGCTAGGTTCACCTGAGGTGGCGTCGGGTAGCTAAGGGTCGTCAACTGCTGACTGTTATATCACCACTTATCAATAAATACATGCTGTAATAGGCATATGAAGTTATCTGAATAGTCAAATCAAGAAGGCATCCATTACCAAACAGCATGGCGTTGGCTCAAGGACGGAAAATTACCTGTTCCAGCCAGACAAACCTCTACCGGAACAATTCTTGTGGATGTCCCACGAGATGAAAACACCTATGATAATAGAGTTGTTCAATATGGCTGAGTCTCATCTTATGACCAGAAAGACGATTTGGACAGACAGGTACCGCAGGTGGCAAGGCTCACTGAATGGGTGACAAAAGAGGGAATGGCTGTGAATGAAGTGGTGGATGAATACCTCTTCCACGTTAGTGATACACCCCAAGGATAAAATGTAGTTATGGACAGGTTCCAGATAACAGAAGAATGGATAGCTCAGGCATACCGATTTGAATTGGACATGTCAAGTAACGATCCAGCCATCTCATCCCATACAGGTGCCAAACGCTTTTCATGGAACTACATGTTGGATCTCATAAATGAACAGTACCGAGCAAGAGAACAATTTCGCATTATTGCCCAGAGACAGGGGGCAAGTCATGATGAGGCCATTTCCTTTGCTGAAAAAGCATGTGCAATTCCTTATCTTGTAGAGATGAATGAAAAGCACAAGAAAGATCACGAAGCTAAGATTGCAGCAGGAAAGAGAAAATCCAGTGAGTACCACCCAGTATCTGAGTGGTGTCCCTGGTCAATGGAGTCAATGCGCTACATATGGAACCGTGTAAAAGACGAGGTGGCTCCCTGGTGGAAGGAGAACTCAAAGGAGTGTTACTCATCTGCATTTGAAGGACTGGCACGAGCCTTCAAGAACTATTTTGATTACAGGGATGGAAAGCGTAAGGGAGCACCCGTTGGATGGCCCAAATACAAGAAACGCAGCGGTCGTCAATCTGTTGGTTTTACGACCGGTGGTATCGACATCCTGGATCGCCACCATGTTCGACTACCAGTTATTGGTGCATGTCGAGTAAAAGAATCCACCGACAAATTGAGATTGAAGATAATGGCAGGAGACGCCCGGATACTCAGAGCCACTCTTGTAGATGAGGGTGGAAAGACCTATGTAAGTTTTGGAACACTGGTCAGACGAGAGGTGAAAACCACTAACCTAACAAACGACTTCCCCTGTCAAGTCGGTGGACATGACGTAGGAATCACCAAGCTCATCACCAGTTCAGACGGCTCTGTGGTCGAGAATCCACACGCTTCGAAACAGGTCAAAAAGAAGATCTCTCGTTATCAAAGACGCATGGATCGCCAACATCGTGTAGCAAGCCCCAAGTGTTACAATCCAGATGGCACACACATAAGTGGAACGTGTCACTGGAAAGACCGCTCCATAAGAGCTAGAGAGAACCAGACAAGGTTGCAGAAGTCATATGCCAGGGCTGTTCGTATTCGTAAAGATACCATCCATAAGGCTAGTTATCATGCAGCAACGACCAATGCTGTCAATGTCGTAGAAGACCTGAAGGTGGAGCAGATGGGAAGAAAGGGTCACGGGAAACGAGCTTTCAACCGTGTCCAACATGACGCAACTTTGGCGGAATTTCATCGCCAGCTCGCATATAAGCACTCTTGGTATGGGTCACAGCTTTGGTTGGCTGCCTGGTGGTATGGGTCATCCAAGACCTGCTCTAAGTGTAAGACGAAGAAAGTAAATCTCTCTCGTTCAGCTCGTATATTTTGCTGTGACAACTGTGGTCTCACAATCGACCGTGATCTGAATGCAGCAAAGAATCTGCAAGCTCTGGCAGAGCTCGCTTGTGTGTGCATACTTGCACAGATATCGACTGGGACGCCGGTCGATTGGTCCAAGATTCCCATTAGACCCTTTGGGTGGGAACCGGACAGAAACACCCGCAGTTCGCGGGGGTGTGCCCGAGCCGGAGGTAAAAAGACCAATGGAGGGGAGAGGAAGACCGCTCGTTCTGATTTACAGAACGAGGCAGTGACCGCCTTTGATCGGGAAGCAGTGATTCTTGTTGGGGTAGGTGGATGAATACATCTTCTTCTCAAGGCTGCACGGCTGGAGCACCAGCCGCTCGAAATGGATCACGGACGTGTGATCCTAAGGTCAGTGAGATATTTGCTGATACTTCGAGGAACGGTGACTAAACGACCGGTCGTAAGGGTTCCAACCCAATCGCCTGCGTAGCGCTGAACCTTCTGGGGATTGCCAGCTAAAGCTGGCAGGTGCTATACTGTATACATGGCGACATCTCAGCTATGGACGATATTGGGAGTAATGATAGCTCTGTTCGCTATCTCAATAACTATTACGGTAATGCTCTTTCTCCGTCTGGACACCAAGATAGATTTGGTGGCAACCAAGCTGGACACCAAGATAGACACCAAGATAGACTCGGTGGCAACAGAACTCAGACAAGAGATTCACGGTCAGGCTATTAGGATAGATCAGGTGTTGCTGGCTGTAGGAGATCTCAGGTCGGACATGGGCAAACTCCGAGGCGACATAGGAATAATTCAGAACCACCTGAATCTTCCACGGACTGCCTAATCTTTATCCTGTCTCCAACCATTTCATCCCTTGGAAAATCTTCACTTTCAACATTTGTCACTACGCGTAACGAACGACAGAGGGGAAATTACAGGCATGCAATAGATTGTCTGGAGATTCACAGATGATATCCATATCTGTCGTCTTGAGTGTGATATATATACATATATCGTGTTTATATCATTACACAAGTATCGTACTACGAGTCCTCATCGCGCGTTTATCGCGCGTGTACAGTTGTTGATTCCAGTTTACCGAGGTTTGTGGTCGAAACGGCATAGCCAATTACCTACCATTTGTCACTGTCAGTATTCGTCTTTACAGGTATAAACGGGGTTATCTAGCTACAATAAGGCTGGTGTCGTGGATTTGATT
>JAMCPC010000094.1 GCA_023379725.1 Actinomycetota bacterium | reverse complement strand
CGTTACGAATGGTGACCTCAAATGACTGCACGTCCTCATCGACCAATAGTGACTGGCGTACCCCATCCTGTACTCCATTCTGCACGTCGCAATACAACACCTCATCGGCATCTATTGACAAGATCCATTCCGAGTCGCATAATTCAAGTGCCCTATTACGAGCAGCAGAAAAATCGTCATCCCAATAACCTTGAACCGTCCTCGCTCCATGGCGTCTGGCGATGTTCACAGTCTCGTCATTCGATCCCGTATCGTACACCAATACACTGTCGACCAAGCCACTCAATGACGATAGGCACCTAACTATATTATCGGCTTCATCCAGTGTAATTATGCATGCTTGAAGCTTAGACTTGATGGACATTATGGCTCTCGTCTATCTGCTCACAAGGTTCACATTCGAGTTCGAGTGTGACATGAGCTATACCGTGCGATGTAGTCAGTAGATCTCTTAAAGAATCCGATACAACCTGTGCTTCTTCAAGTGTCGGGTGCCCCTGAACCACTATATGACCAGAGAGGACATTGTACTCACGAGAGAGGCTCCAAACGTGCAGATCGTGTACACTTTCCACTCCTGCAACTGTCTCCATCTCTGCTTGAAGCACTGAGGGGTCAATTCCTGCTGGGGTATTTTCCATAAGGACGTTTATGCTCTCTCTCAGCAACCCGTAGGCATTATAAAGTATAAACATGGCAACTAATAGCGGCACAATCGCATCGATCTGCACAAATGATGGGTCTACGACGAGCACAATACCCGCCGTGACAACAGCAAACGATGCCATTATGTCGGCTACCGCATGAAAAAGAGAAGTTCTCATATTAAGATCAGATGTCTTGTCGTTCAATGCGAGGGCAGCAAAACCATTCAATATCAAGGCACCAATAGCAACCAACATAACGACGAGACCATCGACTTTTTCGGGATGCAGTAGCCGTATAATACTTTCTGCGACAATGCCTACCGTAACAAGACTAATCAAGGCTACATTAGCTAATGCTGCAAGTATCGTTGCTCGGTGTCCTCCATAAGACTTTCTCTCATCACGAGGTGCAGTAGCCCAATATACCGCAAATAGAGACAGGGCCATGCCACCGGCATCGACCAAATTATGTCCGGCATCAGCCAAGAGCGCTACTGAATTGGCAAACAGTCCAAAAATAATTTCACCGGCAGCAATCAGGATTTGCAATGCAACGGCAATGGCCAAGCGTTGCTTCCTGCTCATCTCATGACTTACCCAAGTGGTCCAAACCATTTCGGATCTGTGCTTCCACTACGATAACAATAAGCTAAATGCTCAAGCCATTTACCACTTTCATCCAGCCCACCATTACGATTACGCCTGAGCCAAAGCAGCCTATGCATATCCTGTATCTGAGCCAAATCTGAAATAAGTTCATTACGCTTTACGCTCGAAACAGACGAAAGGCTACCGTCATGCTCCAATCTGAAACCAGCATCTTTAATAGCAAACTTTAACCACTCTGCTCCGGCCAGTATCTCGTCTACTACATAACCCATACTCCACATATCACTCTTAATGCGATTATTTTTTACAGCACTATCTTTTACAGCACAATCAGATAAATTACATAAAGCGACACTTTCATCCACAGATGCAGCCACCCTTTCCAAATCTTCAATAGTAAGGCCGGTAGTAAGACCAGAACCAACCGGAAACTGTGGTAACAATAAATGTAACACCAATGCAGACATATTGGGTGGCTTGGGAACAACCATATCATGCACCTGGCCGAGAGAAACCAGTGCCTCTCCCATTTCCGGACATGGAGAGCTGAACATGTGTACACCTGTCAACCTCCCCAAATGTGAGAGATCTATTGATCTATTGTCATCGTACGACCATGATAGCGCCGCCGCCGCAACCAGGCTGGGAAACATGAAAGGGAGTTGCTGGTGGTGACCCATATCCCCCCAATCACAGATCATCAATCCTTTCGAACCATAATCAATGCCTGCCTGAACGGCCTGACTGATATTACTTAAGGCATTGTTCACTCTACTGGTTAAAGATAGCCAGCTCGAAGTGCCACAACAGGTATAGGTAGTAATTCCACGTGATGAGAGTGGCTCCAAATGGGAGCCAAATGGGTGACCGCTGTCATAGCCCCATTCACACACAGTTATGTCATCGGGTAATTCATCTATCAGTTTGGGATGCGAATTCAAATAGTCACCCCAGACCATAACATGACGATCCTTTAATTGATCAATCCCTTTCAACCGTTTAAGCCACTCCACCCACTGGTAAGAACGCTCTCCTGAAAGCTCCCAGGGTTCATCCATACCGACATGGACATAGGGACTGTCGAAAAGTGGAATAAGCTGCTGAAGAAGCTGAGAGACGAGTAAAAACGACTCCGATTTATCTGGATCAATCGTCGTAGGTTTTCGTTCTATACCAAACAACCAGTAAAATCCATCTGGCTTAATAGCCAGTTGCCTGTAGCGCTCGTGTACAAGCCAGCGCTCCATATGACCGAGGGTATTTTGATGCGGAACCAAATCTATACCATACTGACGACATGTAGCTTTAATATGCTCTACGTCTCCAGCAGTATAAGGGTCAGCGTACTTCCATACCTCATCATGTCCGGTATAGGCAAAGGTATGCTCCATATACAGATGCAACTGATTAAACTTGAGCCTGGCGAGTAACTCAATGATATGATCCATACTTTCAAGGGTAGGAATCTTTGTACGCGATATATCCAGCATGACACTTCTGACCAGAAAGTCGGGCCAATCTGTTATACGGCAGGCAGGAATACGGCTATCGTAATTACTGCCTGTTTTGCTCTCTCTGGAGTGCGACAGTTCTGATAAACGTACCAGTTGTTCCAGAGTAACTTCCGCATACCTAAGTCCATCCTCATCAGCAGCCATCAGAGTAACACCTGTATCTTCGGCAATTATCCTGTAACCTTGAGAGGGCAGTGAATCATCCATAACGATATTATTTACTATCGCTCTGACCTGCTTACCGGACGGATCGACCTGAATACTACGGGGATAGGGTACTAAGTCAATTGCAGTCATACGACCACCCTATCATCATCGGTTATACTGTCTCAACTCTTCTTGTGCATTTACCGTCAGCTATACTACGTGGTTGGACCACAATGATTCAGGTCTCTCCCCTACTCCTATCATAGATTGTAGTATGCTGGTAACTACACTTAGGTCAGTCGCATGAGTAACCCCTATACAACGATCGTTGCTGGTAAGCACTTTAAAGACAGCATCCTTACTGACGCTGGGACTATCAAGCATATCCCCGACCACCTCAGGTAAAAGAATCTCCTCGGCATCATTATTTCTATCTATCCCCTCTGCTACCGCCACCGACAGATAGTCGAGCATTTCGGGCTGAAATCCCCATAAATTCATAGA
Source organism: Actinomycetota bacterium (assembly GCA_023379725.1). GTDB lineage: Bacteria > Actinomycetota > Acidimicrobiia > Acidimicrobiales > JAMCPL01 > JAMCPL01. The sequence goes on along the minus strand of JAMCPC010000094.1, from coordinate 4,771 downwards.
TACAGGCGCATCGGGATCGAGAATTGAAGGCTCAAGACCGTCTTTTGAAATATATTCATCCCCACTTATACGACTGACCTGTTTGCGCTCGGTGATCGATTTCAAAGTACCGTCACTGCCAGTCAGGCATATCCCCCTTGTAACTGGAGCATCAGTGATAATGGTATTGCGCAGGGCAAAAGCCACTAGGCAATTAGTGCTAGAAGTACTCAAATATTCTCTCAGTTTGGCTAAAGCAGTGACCCCATATATATCATCTCCGTTTACCACCCCAAAAGGTCCTCGGCCTCTCAATTCTTTTTCAGCACATACCACTGCATGTGCAGTCCCCAATGGAACCTCTTGGTGTGCAAAAGATACGTCTATTTTTCCTTGCCAACACCGCGATATATGATAACGAATTGCAGGACCGGTTTTCGGACCAGTAATAACCGTTATACCGTCAAAGCCTGCCGCTCGTGCATCAGATGCCGTAACATCAATCAGAGCATCACCATTGATGCCTACCGGAGCCAAGGGTTTACAGCCTCCAAAACGCGTACCCATGCCTGCTGCAAGCATTACCAGTTGCATCAGTAACTATCCTCCAAAACGAAGCAATGCACTACCCCATGTCATACCTGCCCCAAAACCTGAAAGAAGTACAATATCGCCTTTCTTCAATTTTCCCTCTTGAATGGCGGCCACCAAAGCAAGCGGTATAGAAGAAGAAGAAGTATTTCCGTAACGATCTATGGTAACCATGGCTTTCTCCGGAGATATTCCCAGTCTCTCGCGAGCAGCTTCTACGATTCGTGCATTTGCCTGGTGGGGAACGAAGAGATCTATATCCTCACTTCTGATACCGACTTTGTTCAACGCATTTTGCGCTGAGTTCACAATAATTCTTACAGCCCGCCTGAACACCTCCTTACCATCCATGAACAGGTATCCACCATGATCGCAATAGAGAAGATGCTTTAATGAACCATCAGCGCCCAGATCCCATGAAAGTAGCTCACCAGGACCTTCAGTGGCCTCCAAGACTATCCCTGCTGCACCATCGCCAATGACTACTGCCAATGTACGCTCATCCATGTTAGTAATAGACGACAAGGTCTCCGAACCTATGAGAAGTATGCGCTTGGCACCGATGCCTATAAGACCATGAGCCACTACCAGTGAATAGACAAAACCCGAACAAGCTGCATTCAAGTCGAAGGCACCTCCAGTAATCCCCAGAGCATTCTGGACAGTAGCTGAGGTACCCGGGACGCGTTCATCTGGTGTAGTAGTTGCAAGCAGTAATATATCTATATCTTCAGGTAATAATCCGGCCGACTCCAAAGCCTCCTTACCTGCCATAATTGCCAACTCTGCAGTAGTACCTCCAATATGTCGTTGTTTGATACCTGTACGTTCTGTGATCCATTCATCACTGGTATCCAGTCGAGCCTCCAAATCGGCATTGGTCACTATCGTCGGAGGGAGGCCCACACCCCAACCTGTTGTTACCGCACCTGCACCTAAATGCTTATTGTCAGAGGATGTCATGATTTTTATATATTACGGCCTTTCGATAATTGTAATACTGGTAGCAGCGGCATCTCCATATACTATACCCCCAGTATTCACCGCCATGCCATACCGAGCATTTGCCCGCTGCCTGGTGCCCGCCCGCCCGGTAACTTGATGTACCAACTCTATGACCTGAAAGATACCTGTTGCACCAATAGGATGTCCTCTTGCCACAAGCCCGCCACTCGGATTGACACATACTGCCGATCCAGTCGGTAGAGTATCGCCAGCCAAGACTGCCCTGCCTGCTTCTCCGGGTTCAAAATACCCAAGTGCTTCAAGTGCATAAAGCTCTTCGGCACTGGTAGCATCGTGCAACTCCAATACATCTATATCACTATGCTCCATACCAGAGATCTTCCATACTTCTTGAATAGTGTCAGACAATCTATCGTGATACTCCAACTGCCCAGTACCCGACCTCAGTATATTAGTCACTATACGAGGATATGCGGATGAGTTACTATTTCCCAGCACCATCGCAGCCGCACCGTCCGTAAAAGATGAACACATAAGCCTGGTAAGAGGATCTGCTATTACTCTGGATTTCAATACTTCCTCTACTGTGACGGGCTTACCATGCTGAGCAGTGGGATTTTCTACACCCAGATTATGCGCCTTGGCGGCAGTAGCGGCAATCTCTTCAATAGTCGTACCACGTTCTTTAAGCTGGGTATTGGCCCACTGGGCATTGAACCCCATAAATACACTACCAGAAGCATGGCTTCCCACAGTCTCTCTAAGCTCTGGCCTTTCTGCTGCGGTAAGAGCATCCTCTATGGCAGCAATAGTGGTATCTCGATCTCCTGTCCACATTTTTTCTGCTCCCACCACCAGTACAGGGGCCTCATCAGCCTGGACGCTATTGTATGCCACATGGAGAGCAGAGGAGCCACTAGCACATGAATTGTCCACATTGATCATACCGGCTCTATCGAGACCGGCGTTTACCAAGTATGATTGCGCACGTACGCAACCCTGATCCAATAACTTGCCTGCCAGCGCATTACCAAAGACCACAAGGTGTATATCCCTGGCATCAAGTTCAGCATCCCTGAGAGCGCTGGATACCGCTTGCATGGCCATTTCCTCCATGGTCATGTCACGCCTATTACATGCGGTCATTCCTACGCCTAGTATTGATACCATAATTATGTAATATTACCTTCCTGCAGACTTCTAGGACTGCAAGCCATCTCTACAGCCATGAACTCATACAATTCACAAATATTCTACAACCGGGGTGATCCCGAATAAATGGCCGAAACGGTTACTTGACCACCGTTGCATGGTGCAATAGAGTCGGCAACGGTCAGGTAAGCGGGATAATGAAAAGTGCCCTGTGGAAGCGCTATACTTACCTGGCTCGACGACGGACAACCACCTGTAGCGCCATTGGGAATGGCAGAGAACCCAATATTAAATGCTGCAGAACTGCCTGGATCGAGAGTTACTACAGTAGGAACTTGAGAGGTAAAGCCATATCCGCCGTTTCTTACAACGGTCGTCTGCATGGGCTGGCCATACTTGTTGTAAAGCTGTATATCCGGGTAACCGTCGAGTGTGCATGTAGTGGAAGAAACATTTTTCAGGCTAATTCCCTCACCTGCAGTTCCAGCGGCAATATTTGGTACCGTATGCGAAAGCGCCAGCTGAGAAGCGGTACAGCTTACTACACTACCAGATGTTGTATTACCATTACCGGTTGTATTTGTTGTAGTAGAAGTGGTAGTAGTAGAAGTGGTAGTCGACGAGGAATGAGTCTTGGTATGGGTAGTCTTAGTAGGAGTGGTCTTGGGACGGCTGGTGTGACGTGCCGGAGTCACAAAGTATACAGCTGCACCGGCAGCTACGATGGCTACGAGTACTACTAGTATGGTGGTTCCAAGAATACTACCTGTAGAGTCATGCTGTATAGAAGAAAATCTCACATACCCATCATAGCTTCCTGAGGGGGGATGTATATTGCATACCTAAGTTATTGACCGTTATTGACCGTTTACTTGCACCATGTTGGCAACCTTCTGCAATATTCCAACGTACTGCACACCTGAATTATTGACCATAGGATTAATGGCTGATACAATAACGAAGATGTCCAAGAAAACCTCCAAACGTAAGTTGAAGAAAAAGAAAAAAGCAAATCACGGGAAAAGGCCCAACTCGTAGCAGTTAACTACAATTGCCAGGTCATTCCTCTCCTGTCGAGCATGTCTACGAGAATGGTTGGCCGATCGGTAATAATACCATCCACCCCCAGGTCGATAAGTCTCTCCATCTCTGCGGCATCATTTATCGTCCAGACATGTACAGCCAGCCCGTAATTGTGAGCAGTCTCGATAAAATTGGCATCTACTATCGTAACCGAAAAGGTGGGAGTTGAAAATCCCGTTGGAACCTGAAATGATACTTGATTCAGATCAATATGCACATCGGGATGCTGTTGTGCCTGTAGTGCTCTCACAAAATCCGATACAAAAGAAGGACCGGCAGCTGTAAAGATCTCTGGGGCATATACATGAAAGCGCTCCAATGCTGAGTCCAAAAAGGAGGCTACTATCGTTCTTTCCTCGAATGCATTACGACGAATAAGATCGGCCAGCCTCTCTTCGTACGGATCCACCTCTGGATAGGTTTGCTTTATGTCAAGGTTGACTACTACACCAGGATAATCCTGCATCAACTCAATGACCTCATCCAGGCGAGCAATCCTAAAATCAGGGTCAGTTTCTGCTCTTCCTCGTAAAACATAGGCATCCTCTGGTAAATCTCTTGTAATCTCCCTACCTGGCACGAACCAGTAGGCATTGTCCAGCTTGGAAATCTCTTCCCAAGTCATCGATGCAATCTTCCCGGAACCATTGGTAGTACGATCCACCTCCGGATCATGGCATACTACCAGGTGTCCATCGAGAGTTGAATGCACATCCAATTCAATACCGGTAGCACCCTGTTTCAGTGCACTGCGAATAGCAGCCATCGTAGAAGATGGCCACTCATAACTACCCCCTTGATGCGCATATGAAATAATCCTCCTTTGGCGCCAATCAATTGCAGCAGGCATGCACATTACATTAGCACACCACTACAATAAGGCACCATGCTCTTCGGCCAATGCCCGAATATCTGCGTGGGGAGTAGAGCCAAAGTGGGTAACCGTTTCCGAAGCGCATACACTACCGAGCTTGGCGCAGTCCACAAGATTGCCATCATG
>JAMCPC010000093.1:21393-24503 GCA_023379725.1 Actinomycetota bacterium | reverse complement strand
ACCAGCTGGGCACTGGGCGCATGCCTGATGATCCGGACATCCGTCATGCATGAGTTGGGAGGATTCGATGACAAATCCTTCTTCTTGTACTGCGAAGATGTAGATCTGTCATGGCGTACCAAGCTGCTCGGCTGGAGAGTAGTTCACTGGCCACATGCAAAGATCTTCCACGACAAATATCTCGATGAAGAGGGGGTATTCATACCAGCGGCCAGCGAGCCAGAGTATTCCGCAGAGTCAAGCTTGCTACTGGCTTACAAGTATTCCAGAGATGATATCGTCGACAAAATGATAGATGTGTTTTTACATTCTCCGGCGCGTTTTCATCAAAAAGCCGTAGATTCCTTCCGTCGGCACCAACGTGATGGTACGCTTCCAGTTCGCTTGGATGCAGAGCATCAAGTAGGACAATTTATAGGATTTGACTTCGCTGAGCACCGTTTTTCCTATGCAGACTGACGGGTACAAATATCAATTTCAATATACTGAGGATTCTCTCTACGCGCAGGTAATGCGACTGGCCGAGAAATATCTTCCTACACCCAGCTCTAATGATGAACTCATAGTAGATATAGGATGCGGGTGGGGCGCTGTAGCGGAGCAGTGCAGGCAGCTTGGATTTACTTACCTGGGGTGCGATCTCCTCCCAGAAGGGTTGGACAACCTTAAACAGCGTGGATTTGAAAGCATGATTGTGGATATATCTGATATAGATACTTTTGCAAGTGCTCTCAAACAGCAGATCGGTAGCCGTAAAGTAGCAGCCTTTTTTATGCTGGATCTACTGGAGCACTTGGTAAATGGGGACAAGCTGGTAGCTGCCCTGTCGATCCTGGCGAAAGAGTATGGTGGCGCACACATTATAATGAGCGTACCGAACATAGCACACTACGAACTCGCCGCTAAACTCCTTATGGGTAGGTTTGACATCACACCTACCGGATTGCTGGACCAGACGCACGTAATCTTCTATACCAGTGAACGACTAACCGCCACTATGAATGCAGCAGGTTGGAAGGAAGTAGCCAAAGATGATTACATCATGTACGAATCCGACCAACGTTTCCCCGCTTTAGCAGCCCCTCTTGCTCCAAATACCCCTCTAAGAGAATTCCTGGTCAACATACGAGATACAGCCGACGACTACGCATTCATAAACCAGTTCGTCAGAGTTTATGCCCCTGACGATAGCTACAATGTACTCGAAGAAACAACTGCCAACAGGCCAGTAATCGACAAGAAGTACTTTGCAAACCAGACATTTGCATCCATACTGGTACGTACTACCGGATCACGTATAGGTACTCTGCATGACACTCTGCTCTCGCTGGCTGCTCAAACTGACCAAGATTTCGAGGTATTACTTTTATGTCACAACGTCCCCTCAAATACCTTTGACGTGATATGCGAGTTAGTCAACTCCTTCCCGGAAAGTTTCTCTTCTCGCGTCAATATAGTACAGGTTTCCGGTGGTAGGCGTAGTAGACCACTAAATGTCGGTACCAAGCTGGCAAAGGGTAAATACACAATCATCCTTGATGATGACGACCTGGCGTTTGGATGCTGGATGGAGGAGTTTCACAAGCTCGCTGATCATTGGCCGGGGCAAGTCCTCCGTCTCGGTGTAGCTGTGCAACACCTGGAGGACCAGCCCGGCCCGGGAGAATATCCATCATACCACACAATCAGTAGGCCGTATTGCCCTTATTCAAAAAATTTCGATCTACTGTCTCATCTACACGATAGCCAAACTCCGCCATGTGCTCTGGCATATCCAACCTCTCTCTTCCAGTATCTCGGAATAGAATTTGGTGAAGATTTACCCGTCCTTGAGGACTGGGACGTATTGGTTCGTGCAACTCAACTCTGTGGGGTAGCAAATACCACAAAGGTATGTGCTCTATATCGCCACTGGAAGAACGGCGATCAATCCACCTCTGTACACCCGCCTGCACAGTGGATGGATACACGAAAGAAAATATTGTCCACCATGGAGTCGCTACCAATCCTACTGCCTCCCAAATACATGAACAACATACGCAAGATAAACGACTTGGAACAAGTGGTTAAATCTCTTCACGTAGAGCGATCACGGCTAATGGCCAGCCTGTCCAGGCTACGCGTGAATGACAATGGTGGGACTTCATCGGCAGATCCTCATACCGCTGCTCTTATCGCCTCTGCAGTTGCCAATCTCGACGCTAGGCAAAAAGAGAGCGAACAGCTGGAGAACTCTCCTGGCGATACGCCTCAGCACATTGGCTACGAATCGTGGCTTGAGGTTGCAAGCGTATTTGCCGCTGAGTTAATTCAAATAAAATCTTCCAAAGGATGGAAACTGACAGAGCCACTACGTGCTGCGGGGAGGTGGGCAAGACGGTTAACCGGCAATCTGCCCCGTAAATGACCTTAATTGTCACCGGTCAGATAGCACCTTCTCTGATCGTGCTATGTCATTCTTCGCCTCCGTGAACTCATCGGACTGACAAGTAATGTAAGGTGTCACACTATTTACGAGACAGGCTACTGACAAGTCCATCCAAGATGTCACTCTCTGAGATCAAACACCACGATGCTCCAAATACCGACATCGCCTCATCAAGAATGATAACTCCACCTGCAATAATATCTTCACGCCCTTTGCTCATTCCTGGATGCTGGAGTCTGGCAGCAGCAGTCTCGCCAGAAAGTGTGTCAGCCCACTCCCCGATCACGCTACGCTGTATCGCTAGATGATGAATCTTCTCACGATTATATACGTCAAGCTGGATAGTGAGTGATCCAATGGTGGATACAGTGCCGGCAAGACCTATCAAGCACTCTCCATACCTACCATAGCCAATTGCCGCACGAGCAGAAGCCAGTGACTCATTGGCAACTTGCCGCGCCATTACTATATCGGCTTGAGTCGGTGGATCGTTGTGCAGGCACCTTTCGGTCAATCTCACACATCCTATATCCAGCGACACGGCACGGGCTAAATCAGGGTAGGCGGGATTACCAAAAATTATCTCAGTAGAACCCCCTCCGATATCGACAACCAACAATCCTTCCTCATCGGCACCGCCTGGACTAGCACCATATAAGCTGCCGCTACTCGAATTGCTGCC
>JAMCPC010000093.1:0-20795 GCA_023379725.1 Actinomycetota bacterium | reverse complement strand
GTACCAGGCCAAATGAGCATGCAGGCATTTAATACCCCGATCAGTTCCTCCGACCCCCCCATGAGGTCTTACACCACTATAGTCCGATGGCAACAGACTATCTCTGGCATTTGCATATGCCCTATGAGAGGTAGCCAATTCATCCTGATCTACCATACCCCTCATGAGTCTAATGACACCCTCGGATTCCAGTCGCGACACACTACGAACCAACTCACGATCGGCCAGCCAGTAGAGCGTGGGCATGGGCGTACCATCGTAAAAAAGAGGATAATTTTGCAACACAGCTGCACGACCATCAGTGCGATACCGCAGTACCACCTTCGCATCACCCTGTGGCTTCCTACCTAGCAATTCGATAATTTCCTGCACAGTGTCCCTCTCAAAAGGGTCTCCACCAATGGCAGAATCAGCGATGAAAACCACTCCTTTTTAGCGCCAGAACTCCAGAGAGCTTATCAGCCTATGTAAAAAACCTTGATGCGAGGTGGATCTGTTTCCTGCAGCATTACCTCTGGAAACAATGTCGGTGCCATATCCGTGATCGCCGGAAGCAGTGTTTGACGAAGCAGGAACTCCATGCAGGCCGCTAACGACTTTAGATGTAGAAGGTGAGGTAGATTTCAGTGCAGACACCCTGCTGCTTGACCACTGTATGGGGGCTGCACCGGGCAGCCCAAGCAGAGAATTGGACAGGGCAGATCCCGGTAATACGGGTGGAGCTGAAAGCGGTACCGGGTGAATTGGCTGCCCATATGGAGACCCTGATACTACAGGTGCTCTGTTTACAGCTGACGAAGTCGGATTCAATCCAAACTGAGAGACGGCAAGCTCCTTGACTACATTTGGATTTTCCAATTGAGCTGCTTCCTCTTTAAGTACCTTATTTGCGACATCTATCTTGGTAATATGCGATGACAACGAAGCTATGACAGCATGCTGCCTACTAAGCGCCCTATAGGGAAAACTGGTCACTATGACTGCTATACCAAGGCCAACCAGCATTATGAATGCAATCCTCACCCTTCTTCTTGACTTGGTCAGATCTCTGGACATCACGCCCAACCTGTACGGTCGGTCGGATGAGACTCCGAAGAGGGCACCCCAAGGCGATTGCCATGCAGCATACAGAGATTCGATGCCCACATTATTACTACCCAATACCTTTCAATGTACCGCTAAACCTAGCCTGCGAACCAAGACTCTCCTCTATCCTGAGTAACTCATTGTACTTGGCCACTCTCTCGCTACGGGCAGGAGCACCTGTCTTTACCTGCCCACAATTGGTAGCAACCGCCAGATGAGCAAGGCTAACGTCCTCCGTCTCACCCGATCTATGCGATACTACGCAAGAGTACCCTACCTGAAAAGCATCCCTCATGGTATCAAGCGTCTCTGTCAAGGTACCTATCTGATTCAGCTTGATCAGTATGGAATTGGCCACATGGCGTCGGATCCCCTCTGCCAGCAACTTCCGGTTAGTGACAAAAACGTCATCTCCCACTATCTGCACCCTTCTCCCAAGATGCTGAGTCACCATCTCCCAGCCTTCCCAGTCATCTTCAGCCATAGGATCCTCCAAAGAGACAAGCGGAAAACCATCACACAGAGATTCATAATATACTACCATCTCTTCACGGCTTCTGTCTACCTTCTCACCAGCAAAATGGTAAAGATTATCATGGTACATACCGCTGGGAGCAGCATCTAATCCCAATACAATATCTTTACCAGGAGCGAATCCAGCTTTGCTAATTGCCTCCACCATCAGCGATAGACACTCCTCGCTGGTAGACACATCGGGTGCAAAGCCTCCTTCGTCTCCAACGGCAGTCCTCATCCCCCTCTCTTTCAGCACAGCTTTTAGAACATGATACACCTCGACACCCCACCTGAGTGCCTCACCAAACGATGATGCTCCAGCTGGTATAAGCATGAACTCCTGCAAATCAAGGGGGTTGTCGGCATGAGCGCCACCATTCAGGACGTTCAACTGGGGAATCGGAAGCGTATGTGCATTGGCACCGCCAATATAACGATAAAAATCAAGACCACACTCCTCTGCTGATGCTTTGGCTACCGCAAGCGACACTGCAACTATCGCATTTGCACCAAGTCGCGCCTTTGAGGGAGTGGCATCAAGATCTATCATGGCATAGTCAACAGAGCGCTGGTCCATAGACTCCATGCCGGTTAGGACATCAGATATCTGTTCATTTACGTTTACCAGTGCCTTGAGTACGCCTTTGCCTCCAAAGCGTGCCGTTCCATCACGCAACTCTACAGCCTCATGCACACCGGTAGATGCCCCTGAGGGTGCTGCTGCCCTGCCGGAGGCCCCTGATTCCAGCATTACCTCGACTTCTACTGTAGGATTTCCCCTTGAATCCAATATCTCCCTTGCATGAATATGTTGTATAGAGCTCATATCTACAAGATTTTAGACCTACTGAGTACTCAGGTGGTAGATTATGCCAAAGATTTATTCACCAGCTACGTGCCCGTCCTCATATGTCATAGACGTCTTATGTCATATACGTAGATCAGGGGTTCGCTCGCCTCTCAGTTCTTGGAATAGCGAGAAGAGGGTGCCTTCGGTGGCGTAATCCCGCCTTTGGCGCTCCACGAACCGTACATTGGATTTACCGATACATGGGCTACTTTCAAGACGGGAGGGAGCTTGGTGGAGAGCACCTGAGAATGATTGGATATCAACTGCAACCTTATAGATGATTCGACCTGGTTAAATGGAGTATCACTACGAGATGCTACCTGCAATATTACCCATACCGGAGCCGCTCCGGGACTGGTCTGCTGTAATGGCTGCGTGACACCACCTGATGGCAGTGTACCTATCGCACTGGATATCTGCGGTGGTATATTACTAGTTGATATACATCCAATCGAACCTCCACTTGCAGCTACAGACGGGTTGGGAGCATACTTTGAGGCGAGCGAGCTGAAACTTACACCTTTTGCGATCTGTTGGCTGATAGCAGTGGCCTGAGCTTGGCTCGGTACCTCTATGGCATTCAGGCAGACAACCGCAAAGTCCTGGGGATTCTTATTGTAAAAACTTTTTGCCTCAGCAGTAGATGCACTGAAATGTCCTGCCACCTCTATAAACTTCTCCAACGCCGCTTGAAGTGCAACTTGCTGGTTCAGGTATTGAGCCGGCAACTTGCCGAGTAGCTGGGAACCTGAGATGCCACATGGAGATCCCGATGGGGCACCTGTCGGTCCGGTGGATGTACTCGTGGCAGTAAGCTCAGCGGACAGGTCGCTCTCAGCCGACGAAACCTCTGAGGACGTTATCTTTATTCCTCTGCCGGAAAGGTAGTTGTCTATGATCTCCTGCTCGATAAGCGAAGTAAGTATCTCCGCGGAAAGATCAGGCGAGACAGTCTGATGCCCCGTGCCCAGGATAGGAAGCGTTCCACCCAATCTTAGGTCAAGTTCACACTGCGCATAAGATGAGTTGACGGTCTCGGATAGATAGGAGTTGACCTTAGAGACAGTAATGACATGCCCGTTCACCGTTGCCGCTGACGGAGAGGCGTTACAGGCAGAGAGCAGCAAACTTATACCCAATATGCCAGATATTACAACAGCTATTCTATAAAATGGCGCTAAGTGTTTCACGGTTAGCCATTCTACACGTAGCTACGCCCCGGTACAATACAGGCCGGTCGACCGACACTCTGCCCACAGCCTGTATATACCTACTCCACCGGTCGTACATGCAACCTACGCCGTACGACGAAAATAAAAATCGCTACAGCGACAAGAAGGATAAGCGCAATGATAATCGATATAATCACTACCGACAAGGTGTCGAATGAGCTTGGAGCCCTTCCTTTGCTGGCAGCAAGCATAGCTACTCCGTCATCAGGTAGCAGTAACCTTATCGATGCCGGATGATGATCTCCCGCAGCGCTCTCTCCCAGCAAGACCGGACCCCGAGCTGCCGTAGAGAATGCTACTTGCGGGTAAAATCCATTTGGGAGTCCGGCAAGCTTGATGTCAAGCAATACGCCACTATGCGTAGGCAGAGACATGCCATAGTTCCCGGACGGATCATATGGCTTAAAGTCATACGCTGCAATACGGATCATACCTGAGCGCGGAACAGTGGCTATTACACCAGTACCTCCTGAATGCCCCTGCGGGTCCTGGGACGGTGTAGTTGTGACCTTCAGGGAAGGACCTGTGAGTTCGTGCCAAAAGTAGAATGAGTGGTAGTCCGGCTTGGGAGTAAGCGACGGGTTCAATACTCCTGTGTTGTCAAAACGATTGTGCCCCGAGTTCCATACATTGTAGTAACACATCCTATTGATCCCAGCTGAGTTGGCATCCTGTAAAACAGATAAAACAAATGCCGCCCCATAAGAGGTATTTACCCTTCTGTCGTAACCACCGTTTATATTCCACTCGTCTATCCACAACTTTGGATGCAGCGTAGGATAGGGTGCCAACGCAGCTCTGGCCTGCTGAGCCTCTTTTTCGTACAACCCAGTATAGAGATCGGGATTGTAGTAACACGGGTTGGTCGATGGATTGGGTTGCAGGATCATACAAAGACCATGACTAATAATCGGATTCGGCCCACTGTCAGGATCACTCGCATAAAGATGCCATGAGAGGAAGTTCAACGGTAAGTGATCTACAGCCACCATATGCAAGAATGGATCTAGCCACGATGTATCCATCGTGCCCTTGACATTGGCAAGAGCTGGACCTCCTACCTCGATCTTCACATGTGCCTGCTCAGCGGCAGCCTCCAATGCAAGTGAGGTGACCCTGTACAGGGTCAGATAACCGGCCAAGCCCCCCTGCCAGAACACCCAATCTGGCTCATTCCAGACCTCAAATACCCTGACACCTTCATCTACTATTTCATGATAAGCCATCTTCTCGACCAAGGCAGACCAAAGAGCTTGATCCCTTCCTACATCGGGCGGAAGATACTGGATATCTTGTGGAGGTACCGTTTGGCCGGGTAGGGCTGTAGCCAGACAGGATGGGGTGTAATCTACAATAAGCTCAGGGCTGGCTCCCTCTGCTCTTATACCCGCTACGCTCTTATCAAGGAGAACAGGATTCCATGACCCCGTAGTACAATTGTAGACCAGTTTTCCGTTGTAAGTAGCCTGAAAGCTGACATCAGTTCTTATGTAACGCGGTTGCAAGGCCTTTATCGACGTTTCAGCCTGAGAGGGACCAGGGCCATCAAAGCCTATCAATGACTGATTCAATGGGATTGTACGATGAGATACATATACAGTCGCCGTAACTTGCCTCACCTTCGAAACAATACTGGGCATGGGACTTTGTATGTTACTCTGCGTTATCTCCCCATAGGCGACGCTTGGTACCATTACCAAGATTAGTACCAGGATACACAGCAGAATCGCTTTACGGTACATCTTTTACGATTTGCTACTCAGAGAGTGAACGTAGTTCAAAAACTGCGCAATACTATCTGTCAGACGCTTCGGGGTAGCACGCAACTCTACCAGTGACTTAGCCTGCACAAACGTAGCTTCTGGCAAGATTGAAGCCAAGTGCCTTGCATCGGCAAGCGAATGTATGAAATCAGCTCGGTGACCAAGCACCATTGCGGGCACCCGGATGGAACTAAGCTCGTCTTGAGATGGAAAGAGCCTACCCACAAAGATACCTTCCAGCACTGCCTCTGCCTGATCAGGAGAGATGGTAGCAGCATTGAGAAAGCTGTTCAGCGCCTCTACCGGTGTCCTTGGAAGGGCTTGAACGACCCTGTTGAAAAAGCGGTAGGTTAGCCTCGCATGGCGTGAAGCAAGCAATAACGGCAAGAATACAGCTGCAGCATCAGGTATCCCATAATCCAGAACAGGCATCTCTATCAACAACCCCTTGACACGCTCTGGATACGATAATGCGAGGAACAATGACACATTTGCCCCAAGTGATACCCCGCCTATCACTGCTTTGTCTACCTCCAGATGATCCAGGAGTGCCAACGCATGGGCTGCATAACGATCCATACTATGCTCAAAGACAGAGATAGGCTTATCCGAAGAACCGTGTCCAGGAAAATCCATTAAAATTACCCTGTTCCCCTTCTCAGCTAAATCCCTTGCCAGTCTCCTGTTTAGGTCAGCACCAAGCAACAGACCAGGAAGATATATCAGTGTTCTGCCCCCTGATCCGTGAATTTCATAGGATAAATGAATGCCGCCGGAAGACAGGGAACCTATCTGGTAGGGTGCTCTCTTTGTCTGACGCAGGATTGGGTATTCGGTAGCATAATTGCCCTGCCCATTAATTCTGGTATCAATCTTTATCTTTGTAGATATAGTCATCACTCCTTGCTCTAAAATTACCACCAGTGGTCGTCCTATAAGAAGCTCAGCAGATAGATAAGTTGGATCAGAGAGCCGTTCATCCAGGCAAGCAGGGCAAAGCCGAAGACGAAAGCGCAGCTGGAGCTACGTCTAGGGTACGAAACAATCCGGTAAACCGTTGCTGGACAGGCACGACGAAACACCTTACTTTAGGGACATCATCTGGCCTGCAAAAACCCATGATTATTTGCTGGACATACCACATAGCTATAGATACTAATGTAATATTACATGGAGAATCAAGGATACCAATGGCTAATGACATTTCGCTATCAGTAATCTGATGCTTGACGAACGCTGGGTGTGAATAATCAAGAATATTAAGCATTTATAAAGTCTATGGCTTCAGGAAAGCTACAACAATCAGATTTATTGGTCCGGGTAATCGGCAACGGGAAGTATTGTACGCAGCCGGTCATAACAACTCTTTGGTACGCTGACCGTCTTATGCCTTGAGGTGTGCCCAGAGAGAAGCACGACCGATGACTTGGGAACACCGCCAGTCCGAGCTATCAATGCCCCCATCGCAACATTTGCCCTCCCATCGACTGGACGCTCTCTAATATCGACTACGATGGTTCCATCCGGCAACCGTTGCAAACGCTCTACTCTACGACCAGTGCGGACAAGTACCCGAAGCTGCACAGATAAATTGGCTGGTAATGATTTCATTGATCTCTTTAGCTTACATTCTCCAGCTACTGCTTTCCTGACATAGGGCACGTAATACAACAACGTTCGTGCTGGTACAGTAAGAAGTACTGTGGCTATTATAGAACAACTACTCGGGAAATCTGGAATATCGAAGTTGGCTGGTATGGTTGCCAATTCCACTATGCACAATCAGGAATCTGACATCCCATCTCAAGGAAATTCTTCGACTATCCACATCCCAAACTATGCAATACCGGTAACTATGTCAGCAGTCGCAGCCAGTGGCATGTGGAGTACCGTACTGGTAATCACCCCTACCACCGGCGAAGCGGAATTACTGACACAAGATTGCTCCTGCTATCTTGGCAGAGATTCCGTTAGGTACCTTCCTCCGTGGGATACCCTACCATTTGAAAGAGTGAGCCCCCATACGGAAATAATGGGAAAACGCCTTGAGGTCATCTGGAAAATAATAGACCAGGAATCACGTTCACATCTTTCACTGGTAATCTCCCCGATAAGAGCAGCACTTCAAAGATTGGGCGATTTACAGGCAGCCCGACCGCTATCTATCTCGACAGGGCAGGTTGTAGACCTTCAGGAAGTAGCCACAAAGCTCAGTTTCATGGGTTACCGCAGAGAATACATCGTAGAGCATAAGGGAGAGTATGCCATACGGGGAGGTATACTGGATATCTATCCCTCTACTTCAGATATGCCCGTCAGGGTTGACCTATTCGGCGATAATGTAGATCGGATCTCCCACTTTGACCCCGGTGATCAACTCTCACGTGATCGAATGCGTAAGGTCACTGTCTATGCTGCCAGAGAGTTGCTCCCTACGGAGCAGATACGTTCTAAGGCAGCAACACTGGCTCAAAAGGCTACCAGCGGGCAATCGCAGTTCGATAAAATCAGTCAGGGTATGCTCTTCGACGGCATGGAGTCATGGTTTACCTGGCTGTGCGAAGAAGAGAGGTTGATCACCGATCTATTCGAAGAACGTTCTCTAATCATCATAACCGATCCACAGGGTACTGCAAATAAGGCAAAGGAAATCATCGAGGACGAACTCGCTATTGCAGAAGCACTCTCGCCCACTTGGAACGGAGAACTGAGTGGAAAGTCTGGAATGAAAGAAGAGAGCCCACGGTTACATCTCCCTCACGACCGATTGCTATCTAATACACCAGCAGATCTATTGCAGCTTACAACAATGACAGCCGGACCAGAGGAAGTGGAGCTTATTGCAAGACCAGTAGAGCTACCTGTATCTGAACCAGAAGCCTTAACGAGATCGCTGGAAGATATGGCCAAGAATCGATACAGAGTGTTTATATGCGCTCATGGGAGCCAATCCGTAACGACACTCAAATCAAGATTCGATGAGTATGGAATAGGCAAATTTAAGCCTTCTGTGCTACCTGGTGAATATCCTGATAAAGATCCTGGTGAAGCTTCGGATGAAGATTCGGATGAAGCTTCGGAGCCGTCCAACGAAAACCCAGCAGTGCTTCCTGATAGTGGCCCGGTGGACGGTAGTGGTAGTGATAGTGGTAGTGGCCTGGTGGATGGTAGTGGTAGTGGTAGTGGCCTGGTGAACGACAACGGGTTGCCACAGGGTATATACATCTCCATTACGCCCATATCTCAGGGGGTCATTTTACCAGAATCACATGTAGCAATAATAACGGAAGCGGATCTTAGTGGACACCGCCACAGAAATAGGCAACTGCGCAGATCCGTCAAATACCGACCAAGAGATGAGGGTGGAACGTTCTTCGATGAACTCTCGGTCGGAAGTTATGTTGTACATCGAGACCACGGAGTAGCTCGTTACACCGGGCTGGTTACAAGAGAGATGGGCGGAAAGAGCGGTGACTACCTGCTTCTGGAATACAAGGGTAACGACAAATTATATATACCTGTAGATCAAATTGAATTGCTTACGCCATATACCGGTGGTGATGCACCCACTCTGAACAGACTTGGTGGATCCGACTGGGAGCGCACCAGATCCCGTGCGAAAACAGCGATCAAGCGCATAGCCGAAGACCTGGTCGAATTGTACAAAGAACGCCTCATGGTAGAAGGTTATCAATTTTCTCCGGATACCCCCTGGCAACAGGAGTTTGAAGACGCATTCCCTTACACTGAGACCACAGACCAGCTTAGAGCCATAGAAGAAGTCAAGGCAGATATGGAGCAGCCACGCCCCATGGACAGACTCATATGCGGAGACGTAGGATTTGGTAAGACCGAGGTGGCACTGAGGGCGGTATTCAAGGCTATCCAGGACGGCAAACAAGCGGCAGTACTTGTCCCCACGACACTTCTCGGCCAGCAGCATACTCAGAACTTCAAAGAGCGTCTTGCACCCTTTCCGGTCAGGGTAGAATCACTCTCTCGTTTTACAACAGATCGTGAAGCACGCCTAATCCTAGCCGGACTGCAAAGCGGAGAAATTGATGTGGTCATAGGCACCCACAGACTTTTACAAGAGAACACGGTCTTTCACAATCTGGGATTGGTAGTCATCGATGAAGAACAACGTTTTGGCGTATCGCATAAAGAAACATTAAAGTCAATTGCAAAAGGTGTAGATATGATCACATTGACAGCAAACCCTATACCGAGAACACTGGAAATGGCACTTACAGGCATAAGAGAAATGTCACTCATCCGTACACCACCAGCAGAGCGGCAACCCATACTGACCTATGTAGGAGAATACGACGAAGCCGCAGTAGTCGAAGCGATCAGGCGAGAGTTGCTCAGAGAGGGACTGGTCTTTTACGTACATAACCATGTCCATGACATCAATACAGTAGCAGCCAAGTTGCAATCACTTGTACCCGAGACACGGATAGCTGTAGCTCATGGACAGATGGACGATACTACACTTGAAAAAGTCATGATCGACGTCTGGGAACATCGCTACGATGTACTCGTTGCCACTACTATCATAGAATCGGGAATCGATGTACCTGAGGCATCCACATTAGTAGTCGATAGGGCTGATCGCCTTGGACTGGGGCAGCTTCACCAACTACGGGGCAGGGTAGGAAGAGCGGGGCAACGTGCTTACGCATACTTCTTATACCCACGAGAGAAAAACTTGACTGAAACGGCATACGAACGTCTACGGACAATAGGAGAAAATACCGAACTCGGCTCTGGGATCAAAATAGCTATGCGTGACCTTGAGATAAGGGGAGCCGGCAACCTGCTCGGTCATGACCAGAGTGGTCATATATCTGCTGTCGGTTACGATCTGTACGTACAGATGGTGGCCGAGGCGGTATCTCAGGCAAAAGGTGAACCGCAGAAGATAATACCCAAGACATCCATTGAAATGCCCATCAAGGCATCCATACCTACAGAGTATATATCTAAAGAAGATATACGCCTGGAAGCATACCGAAAGCTTGCCAATGCTACCAGCTATGAAGCAGTGGGGGGGATAAGGGGGTCATGGATTGATCGCTTCGGTCCAATACCTCAAACAGCAGAGACGTTGATTGACACTGCTCTGTTAAGGGTAACATGCCTCAACAGAGGGATCACCAACATAACCGCCTCCAATGCTTCGCCTGAGCAGGTACGCATGTCACGCACCAGATTGGCCAGTAGCAGATTGGCCAGTAGATCATCCAGACATAGCACGTCCAGACGTACCAATAGAGAGGATATAAGTGCAGGTGCAGAAAAAATCTACGCTGTAAACATATCACCTATTGGTCTACGGGCATCATCTGAAGTCAGACTAGCCAGGCTCTACCCCTCTGCTGTTTACAAGGATAAGTCACATGAAATATCACTTCTAATCGACAGCAATCCACATAAATTGCCATCGACGATAGACCAACTCATCACCGATCTACTGCCTTAGATATCATCAAGAATTTTCAGTGGATTCGATGGTATGTGCACCGACTGAACCACCACCCATAGTATCATCACTTACCGCAGCAGCATCTGCACCAGCATCGGTATCGACATCATGCGAAATTGCAGTATTATCTTTTTCTACATAAAGCTGGTCATCATGTCGAGTTGCAACACCATTATCTGCAATGTGTGCACCTACGGTGCTCGCCTCATCGAAAGAGGCATTGTCAGCTTTTCCAGCGCTCAATGAAGAACCCACCTTACCGGGTACATGTCCATTATGTGGATGCACTGGCCTTCCAAACGCCTGATCGACCAACATGCCAACCTCTTCACCATCTATGGTCTCTTTTTCAAGGAGAGCGTGGGCAACGGCCTCAAGTCCTTTTCGATGCTTGGTCAGCAATTGCTCAGCTCTCTCTTCCTGCTCTCGGAGGATCTTTGATACCTCTGCATCTATTACACGGCTTGTATCCTCTGAATAGTCTCGAGAATGCATAAGATCCTCACCGAGAAATACCATGCCCTGGGAACCCCAAGCCATCGGACCCAATTCGGAACTCATACCCCATTCCCTGACCATCTTCCTGGCCAGTTCGGTATTGCCTACCAGGTCATTCGATGCCCCTGTAGACAGATCACCGTAGATAATCATCTCTGCCGCTCTCCCTCCCATCCTCACTGCAAGGGAATCCTCTATCACCTCTCTCGGATAGATATGACGTTCTTCGGCGGGAAGCTGCTGGGTTACCCCCAGAGCCATACCGGTTGGCAGTATGGATACCTTGTGCACCGGATCAGCATGAGGTAATACATAGGCAAGCACCGCATGCCCACCCTCGTGAAAGGCCACCCTCTCCTTCTCCTCGTCAGACAGGACCATACTCTCCCTACGCTGTCCCATAAGTACCCTGTCTCTGGCCTCTTCAAAATCCTGCATTTCGATCTCTCTGGCCCCCCTACGTACTGCATACAGTGCAGCCTCATTCACCAGATTGGCCAGATCTGCTCCACTCATGCCGGGGGTTCCCCTGGCAACCATCTCAAGGTCGACATCCTTACTTACTTTCATATCCTTGCAGTGAACCTGCAGAATGGGCAACCTCTCTTCCAAGTCAGGAAGAGATACTACGATCTGGCGATCAAATCTTCCAGGTCTCAATAGTGCCGGGTCAAGGATATCAGGACGGTTGGTAGCTGCAATAACTACTATACCTTCTGCAGGATCAAAACCATCCATCTCTGATAATATCTGATTGAGAGTCTGCTCCCTCTCGTCATGACCACCACCCAATCCTGCACCCCGCTTACGGCCTATAGAGTCTATTTCATCGATGAAAATAATGGCCGGAGCCTGTTTACGGGCAGTACCAAACAGATCACGTACCCGGCTGGCACCTACCCCGACGAACATCTCCATAAAATCAGAGCCACTGACTGACATAAACGGAACCCCGGCCTCTCCGGCCACTGCCCGTGCCAGCAGCGTCTTGCCTGTACCAGGGGGTCCTACCAGTAATATACCCTTTGGGATCCGAGCCCCTACCTCGGCAAAGCGTTGAGGGAATTTCAGAAAATCGACCACCTCTGCAATCTCTGTCTTTACCCCCTGGTATCCGGCTACATCGTCAAAAGTCGTCTTGGGGCGATCTGCACTGTAGGCCTTCGCCTTTGACCTGCCTATAGACATGACTCCGCTCATCTGCCCCTGAGCTCTTCGCATCACCCAGACAAAGACCAATACCATCAGTGCAATAAAGATAATGTCCGGTAACAGGGTGGACAGAAGGCTGGGGCTGGGGGTAGTAAAACTTGTAGCCACACCATTTTTTTGCATGAGCTCCAAATCAGCGCTGACAGATGGTTCAGGTCCGGTAACGGTATAGCTCTGTCCGTCTCGCAATTTGCCGGTTACATTGCCGTTATTGTTGTCTACAGTGGCAGTGGCAACCTGTTTGTGGGTCACGTCCGAAAGAAATGTCGAATACGTTAGCTTCTTCGAAGCCGGTCCTGACTTGAACGAAGGAAGAAACATCACCACCAACACCACGAGAATCAACAGGGGAAAGACCCACCGCCAGCTCTGATTGGGCTGGGCAGGCTGGTTACCCTGGCCACCTTGTGACAGGGGTGAAAACCTCTGCTGGCGCTTATTTGGAGGTGTAGAACTCATCAATAATCATAGTAATGCCTAAACACATGAATAGTGTAGCAGGCTTCACAATACCTCATTGACAAAAACAACGAATGCAATCCCCCAACTCCTGCTCTGAATAAAATATCACTTTCTGGTTCACCGCAGAGATGCCATCTGGCTGGCGGGAACCCATGGTTATTTGCGAGACGCTACACTGGTATGTCATGGAGCAGGATGTGAACCATGCCATGGCCATACCACCCGACGGGCAACAGCCTGCCAGGTACTCCAGACGTTATCAAGCTGCAATATGGCTTATACTTGCCCTGGCTGGATTCGTAGTAGGACAGATCATCTCTACTATTATGGTAGTAGTCGTAGCGGCGGCACTCGGCAAGGCCGGTAGCGTTGGAAGCCTGATAGCCTCCCCAGTGCCACCCGCGTGGATCATAGTAACCGAGTTGGTCGGGATATGGATAGGGTTTGTGGGAGCAGTTCTAATTGCCAGCAGGTACTTTGGCACCAGGAGAATACGTAATGACATGGGACTGTCATTCAAGTCAATTGACTTGGTCATAGGTATAGTAACCGGCCTTGTCTCTCAAATAATCATGATTCCCATACTCTATATACCGCTCAGAGCCATCTATCCCGACCTATCACACAAGCTGTCAGGACCCGCTCACGAGTTGACAGGGGGTTTTCACGGATATGATCTGGCCATAATAGGTGCTCTCATTGTAATAGTCGTGCCGGTGGTAGAAGAGATGTTCTTCCGAGGATTGCTGCTCAGTTCATTGATCGCACTCTTCGAACGTACAGGCAAAAGGGTAGGACCTGCTTTGGCTGTCATCACGGGTGGAATATGCTTTGGTCTAGCCCACTTTGAACCACTACAGCTTCTAGGACTGGCGGCATTCGGAATAGTACTCTGTATCATAGCCTACAAAGTTCGTCGCATCGGTCCTACTATAGTTGCACATGCAACATTCAACCTCGTCGCCATAGTAGCTATTGCGGTCACAGCATCTCAGGTAAAATGATCAAAGCACCTCGGCAAGGACTGTGGACAATATTGCCAGTATTATTCAGCCGAAAGAAATATCATAGACGTATCATCTTTGCGCCAGGCATGGTTGCAATGACATGCAACACCGCATGGCATGGCATGGCATGGCATGGCATAGTACAGTACAGTACAGTAAATACCTGATCAGCTAAGTTACGCCGTTGGAACCAAAGAAATTACCCAAACAGGTCAAGGTATGATACAGTAAATACCTGATCAGCTAAGTTATGCCTGTGAAAGACCAGGCAGAAAAGGGCACAGTTAATATCACCTATGTCGTCTCATAGAAACCTATCGAAAATCGCAACTGCTGTCTCGCTTATCGCCGCAGAATTGGTGATACTGTTAGCAATACACCCCCAGCTCCTCTTCTCTTCTACTACCACGACCGGAGGTGATACCGGCTCGCACGTAATAATGGCAGCTTTCATGGCCTCGCACCTACTACCACATTTTCACCTGACCGGATGGTACCCGTGGTGGTTTGATGGAACGCCACTATACTCCTTTTACTTTATATTCCCCGACCTGTTGGCAGCAGCAGGTGGATATATCATCCCCTATGCTGTAGCCTTCAAACTGGCAACTATATCGGGCTCTCTCGCTCTACCAGTCTGTGCATATGCCTTCGGACGTCTTGCAGGCATGGAAAGACCATACCCAGTAGCACTGGGAGTCTTCACTCTGCCGTTCCTGTTTGACCAGACCTTCACCATACTGGGTGGTAACCTCTACTCGACCTTTGCCGGGGAATACTCGTATTCATTTGGCATAGCCCTTGCCCTGCTTGTCTTGGGACTTACATTCAGGGGTATGAGGACAGGGCGCTACAGGGCTGTCACCGCTTTCATGCTTGTAGTCTGTGTACTCAGCCATCTGGTAGCAGCCCTATTCGTAACCGTAGGAATGATAGTTGTATTCGTGCTTAGCGGGCCTACGGTACGCAAGGCATGGTGGGTTGCATCTACCGGCATAACCGCAGCTATGCTGGCAGCCTTCTGGGAACTTCCATTCACTGCATATCAGAAATACACTACGTCAATGGGCTATACCAACTCTACCCATTACATGTATCTGCTCTATCCGCTGGCAGACAGGTGGGCAATATGGCTGGCTGTAGCAGGTCTTGTATTTGCTATTATAAAGAGATCGCGACCTGTCCTTGTTCTGTCACTGCTGGGGATAGCTTTCGCAGTGGGGGTAGTCATCGATCCCCAGGGGAAGTTGTGGAATGAGCGGCTGTTGCCTATATGGATTCTCTGTGTCTACCTGGTTGCAGGATACGCTATATGCACCATCGGATTGATGCTCGGTGCCCTATGGAAGCGATGGAGGACGGTCAGTCACAGCGCCCCCAGACATCTTTCTGAGCAATATGCCCAGCGCTTGGCAAGATACAGAGCAGCCGGCCATCGACCGGGAGATATCGGAGTACCACTGTTTGTTACTGCTATATGCCTAGCTGTCGTACTACCCCCATTGCTTATAGGATCCACCTCGCCTGGAATAGACCTGATGAATGTAGTACACATAGAACCGAGTAATGTGAGCTACTGGGCATCGTGGAACTACTCAGGTTACCAATCGAAACCTGCCTGGCCGGAATTCCATGGGCTTATGCAGACCATGTCTAAAATCGGCAAGCGCTACGGCTGCGGGCAGGCAGAGTGGGAATACAGCCATTCACTCAATAGATTCGGCACCACTGAAGCCCTCTATACGCTGCCCTACTGGACTAACGGTTGTATGGGATCGTTGGGAGGACTACTCTTTGAGTCGTCTGCTACCACTCCATATTTCTTCATCAATCAATCAGAATTGTCCACATCTCCATCAGATGCAATGGTGGGACTACCGTATGGCCATTTCAATATGGAGTTGGGCATACAACAGCTGCAACTCATGGGTGTACGTTATTTCATGGCCTCATCTCCCAGCGTAGAAAGAGCGGCTTCAGCCGACAGGCAGCTCACTCTAATTGCAACCAGTGGACCATGGCATTCTCTGTACCTGGGACGCTTAATCGACACCACCTGGAAGATATATATGGTACATAATGCAGCACCCATAAAAGCTATGACCTCTCCACCCAAGGTACTTACAGGCGTCAGTGGCGGGCAACCGTCATGGCTACCTGTATCGGTGCAATGGTTTGACAACCCATCGTATTGGAATGTATATCTCCTCGAATCCGGACCAAAAAAGTTCAAACGGGTCAGTGCGACAAAAATATTATCCAGCGGTACGGGAACCGGCAGTGGTACCACCGGAACAACTACCACCACATCTGCTGCTTCCACCGGAACAACCGCTACCGTCTCCCCTGCCGCTACTACCGGAACAACCGCCGCCACATCTGCTGCTGCATTCCCTCCAGACAGGATTACCGGCATACACATGGGTACAGACACAATCAGCTTCCACGACTCCACCCCAGGTGTACCAGTAGTGGTGGATACATCATACTATCCTGCATGGCATGTCGTTGGGGCAACCGGACCATATCGTACAACGCCAGATTTTATGGTGGTTATCCCAGATTCTCACAGCGTAGTGCTTCATTATGGCTCGTCACCGGCTGGAAATGCTGGTATTGCACTAAGCGGAATTGGGGTAATAGCATGGTTGGGACTGGCATATAGACGCCACCTACTGATAGTGCCAAAGCACTTCTGATCGGATCAGGGAATTATTTCTAATTTCTTTCTAATTTCGCTTCTTAATATTGTTTTATATAGTATACTATTTTATAAAACATAACTTGCAAAGCAGCAAGAAAAGGAGCAAGCTGTTGAAAGTAATCAATTCTGAGGTCGTGATCTGAGGTCGTGAAATGAATGCAATTGGATATGCAGAAGAAATAAAGAGTGCCAGCAGAGCACGAACTGCCGGCAATCGCCCAGCCATCTTGGTGGAAGGTCTTACAAAATCCTACAAGAACGTAAAGGCACTCAAGGGCATAGACTTGGAGGTACAGCGCGGTACCGTACTCGGCCTTCTCGGTCAAAACGGTGCCGGTAAGACCACTGCTGTCAGAATCCTCACTACTCTTCTAAAGCCTGACGGAGGCTACGCTGAGGTGGTCGGCTTCAACGTCGTAAAGGAAGCGAGAGCGCTACGCTCTCATATTGGCTTGACTGGGCAGGATATGGCTCTCGACGATCACCTTACCGGACGTGAGTCGCTTGAAATTGTGGGTAGGCTTTACCGCCTTAGCACCAGAGAGGCTAGAAAACGTGCCGATGCATTACTCGAGCAATTCTCCCTTAGTCATGCAGCAGGAAGAACGGTAAAGACATATTCAGGAGGTATGCGGAGACGCCTTGACTTGGCGGCAAGCCTGATAGGTGACCCCGAGATACTTTTCCTGGATGAGCCCACTACTGGGCTGGATCCCCTGAGTAGGACGTCATTATGGGAGATAATCGAGGGACTTGTAAACGATGGCACTACGCTTCTCCTGACCACTCAATACCTTGAAGAGGCCGACAGGCTGGCAGATGACATCGCTGTAGTAGATTCTGGTCTTATCATAGCGAAGGGCACACCCGAAGAACTAAAGGACAAGATCGGAAACGATATCCTAGAATTGACCATGAATGATACCGACGAACTCACCAAGGCAATTTCATCACTCAGTGAAATACGCTCGATAGGTACCCCTCAGGTAAACTCTCCTGAAAAAAGGGTATCAATTTCGCTCCACGAGGGCAGCCACCAGATATCTGGTATTTTAAGAGCACTGGACGAAGATGGGATAACGGTCTCAGACATAGCTTTACATCGCCCCAGCTTGGACGATGTATTTTTAACTCTTACCGGCCATGATACGAGTATCCCTGTCGATAATGGGACAATGACCAGATCTACGGTAGATGGACCAGTCACCGGTACATCTGTTGCCGGAAAATCTGTTGCCGACGGGACAGATACTGGAGAAAGCATATATACTACTCCTGCTACGCCCACCGAGGATGCCCGCAAACAAGACAGCATGAGCGTACCTAACGCTTCTGGTGTAGACAACCTGGATACTACCACCCCCATCCCAGCCTCCGATACCTCCTCACCCGGCACCGATACCTCCTCACCCGGCACCGATACCTCCTCACCCGGCACCGACACATCCTCACCTCACTCCAGCGTTTCACCTACCAGACATATGTTCACATTTACCGGTGACTTCATGACAATAATGAAGCGCAACCTGTTGCGATATATCAGGCTACCCAATCTGATAGTGTGGAATACCGTTCAACCTGTCATGTTTGTACTACTGTTCACCTATGTATTCGGGGGAATCATCAAGTTCGTCGTCCATCAGGCATATATAGACTTCCTGATGCCGGGTATATTCATCCAGGCTGCAGTATTCGGCTCTACCCAGACAGGTATAGGCATATCTGAGGATATGGACAAAGGTATGATTGACAGATTCAAATCCCTACCGATGGCACGAATGGCCGTTCTTGCCGGTAGGACAATGTCTGACTCCGTCAGGAACGTGGGAGTAGTGCTACTTATGACCGGGGTAGGTGCCATACTGGGATTCAGGTTCCACAATGGCGTAGGGCTGTTTATAGCAGCACTGGCATTAGTGGTAGCTTTCGGTCTGGCGTTTTCATGGATATCGGCGGTTATAGGCCTTTTGGCAGGTGACCCCGAATCTACTCAGGCAGCAGGGTTCGTATGGATATTACCTCTCACCTTTGCCAGCTCTGCTTTCGTACCGGTTGCCTCCATGCCGGGATGGCTACAGGCATTCGCCAAGGCTGACCCGGTTACCCATGCTGTGGATACGTTACGCATACTGCTCTCTGGTGGAGCACTGCAGGTGTCGTTGATCGAGACACTGGCCTGGATCGTCGGTATACTCATCGTAGCCATACCTCTGGCAGTATGGCTTTACATGCGATCTACCTGAATGTAACCCACTTCAGCACAGTGGAACTTAATCGCTCAAGTACGATCTACTTGAGCGTAGGACTGCTTGAGCAAAAAATCACTCACCCCATCTGCAAATGACTGATTCAACAGTGCATTCATGTGATTACCTGGCACCTGAAGCCACTCCCCTTTAAGTATCTGGCGTGCAAGCTCTTCAGGGGATCCAGCTACAAAATCATCTCTGCCTGCAGCTACCAGGGTTGGTATGTGGATAGACCCCAGATCAATATGCACACCACCAAGCAGGGAACGCTGCAACAGAGCCAACGCCCGAAGATCTGCGCCAGTAGCTTCGGCAAATCTCCTATAAGCACGAGCCCTCTTATCCGTTACAGCACTTATGTCAGCTGCCTCCATGGCCATAGCAACGCTCTCCAAGGTATGAAAACTGCCATTGGGCAATAGCCGTCCCCCTGCCCCTCCTGCAACCACAGCTTGTATTCTCTCTCTAAAGACCGGACTGCTCGCAGCACTGAGAGAAATTACAGATCCAAGTGAATATCCCATCAGAAATACCCTATTTACACTGTAAGCATCCAGTACATCCACGATATCAGAGACAAAATAAGTAATCGCATAGCTAGAAATGTCCAGAGGAGCACCAGAGCGACCGTGCCCTCTGAGATCCAACAGTATTACCCGAAAGCCCGACTTGACAAGCGATTCGATTACACGGGTACGACTCCACGTGACGACACTGTCTGCCGCGAAACCATGCAACCCCAACACGACAGGAGCATCCTCCGGGGTGAACATATTATCCTTTGATGTAACCACATCTACCATTGATGGATAGATAGGCTCAAATGTCGCAAGCTCAATACCACCTCTGGCGTTCACGGTAGTCTCCAACCATCCGGCAGGAACAACAGATGTCGTCATCGAAACTTGCCTGTGGTTCCGAAAGAATGGCTTATAGGCTCAGCGGATAGGCAGGTTGGATCAGAGAGCCGTTCATCTGGGCGAGCAGGGCAAGGCGGAGGAGGAGAGGCAGGCTGGAGTGCCTGTCCGACGATGACAAACCATGACCGGCTTACGCTACAGGTCATGGCTACCGATTGTCATGCGAAATCTGGGGGGCGGTGCGCCGGAGGTGCCTATCCGCTGAGTCTCTTAGTAGGTAAATTTGATAAAAGCTATACATCGTATTCTGATATTATAGAGCCAATCGGACATCATCATCTCACTTCTGTTATCATAGAGCAATTGTGGACAGTTTCACCAAATTGCAGGAGCTCGTATCCACCCTAAGAAGCAATTGCCCGTGGGATATGAAGCAGACACATGATTCACTCGGTCGTCACCTTATTGAGGAAGCATACGAGACACTGGAGGCGCTGGAGGCGCTCTCCCGGGAAGAGCCCAGCCCTACCTTAGAAGTGATAGATCATCTGAAAGAAGAATTGGGAGATCTTTTAGTCCAGATATTTTTCCATGCAAAAATGGAGGAGGAAAACAATCACTTTACAATAGATGATGTAGTGGACTCACTCTGCCACAAACTCATAGCTCGCCATCCTCATGTATTTGGAGATGCTATCGCAACCGACCCTGAGCAGGTAGCTCAACTGTGGGAGCAGATAAAGACAGGCAAGGAAGGAAGAGGGATGTTCGATGGGATACCCAAAAGCCTGCCTGCACTCTCACTTGTAGCAAAATTGCAACGTAAAGCCGATTCAATAGAGGCCAAACCGGTAGAATACATGGAACA
>JAMCPC010000092.1 GCA_023379725.1 Actinomycetota bacterium | reverse complement strand
TACTACATTCACACCGTGCAACAGCAATACGCGTCCAGATGCATCTACAAGCCACCTGCCTACATGTGACACCGGTAGCACCGGAAAGGCCGCATCGACCTTGGTATTACTGGTGGCATGCAATTGTACCGTACTTTTGCTCGGTTTGGAGTTGTTTGATGTGCTGCATGCCGTCAGGAGGGTCGATAGGGCGACAGCAATGATCAACGACATTGTTTTTCTCAAATACCACCTTGAAGGCCAGCTTAAAAAGCGCCTTGATAATTGATTTGAAGGCTTCCCTGAGAACCAATTCCGATCTGCCATTCTATATATAACCCCCTTTGGGTAATTCTTTTTTGTACAGCCTACCACAGGGCGGTTGGCTCAGCCGAGAGCGAGATCCATCCTTTGGGTAATTATTTTTGTACAGCTTACCATAGGTTATTCATATGTATTGGAATCCCAATCGACGCATGATCAGCCTCTGATCACTTCAGGACAAGCTCTACCTGCTGGGCAATTTCGATATCCTCACGAGCGTGTACAACGGCAACGGCGGGCAACCCGCCTGTTCGTCGAAAGTCAGGAGATGCCTCAGAAGATACAGATTCCGAAGACATAGATTCAGAAGATACAGAGGATAGGGGGTGTTTGGGGGAATTTTCCAAGGAAGTGGCCAAGGGCGTGGCAGATATGATGGTTCCCTCTATGATGGTTCCCTCATGCATGGTGGCTCCCTCTATGGTGACTTTCTCATGTCCTTCATTCGATGTATCAGGTATATCTTTTTGCGGTATGAAACCTGAGTATGAGGATGGTTCGGTTAGATCGTTTAGCTCCGGATCAATGGAGAGTCCCAGGAAGTTGAGACCCTCACATGTCTCGTTACGCAGTAGCGCAGATCTCTCACCAGCACCTCCCGTAAAGACGAGCAGGTCTATCCCACCACAGGCAACCACCATAGATCCTATGGATGTCTGTAGGCGGTGTAGGTATACCTTCCAAGCACGGGTAGCTCGTTCATCACCTTGCTGGTAGCGTTGGATGACGTTATGGAGATCAGCCGTGCCTGCAAGTGCAGTAAGACCTGATTGATGTTCAAGGATATCCTCAAGCTCATTTGGACTCAAATGTTCATTACGCATTATAAAGGTGAGTATCCCAGGATCCAAGGTGCCGGATCGAGTTCCCATAATCAATCCCTCCAGTGGAGTAAAGCCCATTGTAGTGTCTACAACTGTTCCATAAGTAATAGCTGCAAGAGAGGCTCCCGACCCAAGGTGAGCTGTCACTATCCTGAGCGAGTTGAGTGGACGGCCTATCAGCTTGGCTCCCTGGCGAGATGCCCAGCTGTGTGAGAGTCCATGGAATCCATATCGTCGGATATTCCAGTGCTCTCGCCATTCGTCTGGAATAGCGTATGTGGCAGAATAATGTGGTAACGAGGCAAAGAATGTGGTATCAAAACAGGCTACCGCCGGTATAGCCGGGTAGTGTTGCATTACGGTATTGAGCAGCGACAGAGCGGGAGGATTATGTAAGGGTGCAAGCTCAGCCAGCCTGGCAAGCTCTGCATCCATTTCTCGGGTCACCAATAGGGGAGCGACATACTTGGGACCACCATGGACTATGCGATGCCCGGTTGCCTCCGGCCTGAAGCGATTTACAAGCTCGGTGATGGTGTCCATGACTGATGTATCAGCTGCAGGGGGAAGCGATTTTGCAAATAGGGTATTATTTCCCTCCAACACCGATACTTTTGTAGATGACGAACCGGCATTTATTACAAGCGTCCTCATGGCGCTATCACCTATCGCTCCTTATCTTCCAAGGGTACTTTTCATCTGGTCACTTCCTGCTTGCCAATAGTGATTTATAAGTATTTGCGGTAGCCTGTGGGTTCACAGGGAGTCATCCTTTTAATTACTCAAGTCGCTGGGTCACCTGTTGGTTGTCCGGGTATTCCGTGGGATCACCCGAGATGACCGCCTGACCAACTCCATGATGTAATCTCGGGGTCGTCTTCCCCATGCTCTCGCGTATAGGCACGTGCTCTCATGCGTCTACTGGACATCTCCTGGCGGAGGTGGGCAGATTTTTGCCCCAGTGACGGTAAGCGGTCAATTACATCCATTACTATCTTGAAACGATCCATATCGTTTAGCATGACCATGTCAAAAGGAGTCGTCGTGGTACCCTCTTCCTTGTATCCGCGTACGTGCATATCGTCGTGGTTTGCCCTTCGATAGGTGAGCCTATGTATCAGCCATGGATACCCGTGATAAGCAAAGATTGTAGGGATCCCAGGAGGAAACAGCGAATTGTAGTCGGCATCCGGTAATCCATGAGGGTGCTCTGACTCAGGTTGCAGGCGCATCAGGTCCACTACATTCACATAGCGCACTTTTAGTTCAGGTAAGTGCGTGCGCAACAGGTCTACAGCAGCTAGTGTCTCCAGGGTGGGAACGTCTCCGGCACTTCCTATGACGACGTCTGGTTTGTCGTCACTATCTGAAGATGCCCACTCCCATGTCCCTATTCCTCTGGTGCAATGTTCTATTGCATCCTCTATGGGCAGCCAGCACGGTTCAGCATTCTTCCCGGCCACAATTACATTGACGTAGTGACGGCTCCGTAGGCAGTGATCGGTTACCGACAGTAGGCAGTTGGCATCTGGCGGCAAGTAGACACGTATAACTTCGGCTTTTTTGTTTACCACATGGTCAATAAAACCTGGATCTTGGTGGGAAAAGCCATTATGATCCTGCCGCCACACGTGTGATGAGAGAAGATAATTGAAAGAGGGGAGTGGTGCACGCCATGGGATACCCCGTGTCACCTTCAACCATTTGGCATGCTGATTGAACATTGAATCTACTATATGGATAAATGCCTCATAACAATTGAAGATACCAAACCGTCCGGTCAATGTATATCCTTCCATCCACCCTTCGCAGAAATGCTCAGAGAGTACCTCCATTACCCGACCATCAGGTGCAAGGTGATCATCAGTAGGTATTCGTTCAGCCATCCAGGTACGATCGGTCACTTCAAATAGAGACTGCAGGCGATTCGACGCAGTCTCATCAGGACCGAATACACGGAAAGTCTTACTGTTATATGACATTACGTCACGTAGCCAATTACCCAGTACTGATGTTGCTCCAACTGCAGGGGTTCCAGGACGAGGAACCTCTACGGCATAGCTACGAAAATCAGGCAGATCAAGGTCGGTGGCAACCAATCCGCCATTGGTCTTTGGGTTAGCGCTCATCCTCCTGTTCCCACTGGGTGCAAGCTCTAGTATTTCCTGGCGAGGTCGACCCGATGAATCGAACAGCTCCTCAGGACGGTAGGATTTCATCCATTCTTCCAGTTGTGCCAACTGGGTTGGATTATTACGAGCTTCGGGTAGAGGGACCTGATGGGCACGGAAGGTTCCTTCTACAGGTAAGCCGTCTACTTCGACGGGGCCGGTCCATCCCTTGGGCGTTACCAGAACAATCATCGGCCAGTTCGGGCGGGTCAGGTCGGCAGCAGATGAGCTGTTACGGGCATTTCTTTGGATGGACGCAATTTCGTCCAGCGCATTGTCGAGAGCTGAAGCAAATGCCTGATGCATCGTGGTGGGGTCGCTTCCCTCTACGATGACTGGATTGTATCCGTACCCTCTCAGCAGAGATGCCAGTTCTTCTCGCGGTATTCTGGCCAGTACAGTGGGATTTGCTATCTTGTATCCATTGAGATGTAGCACAGGAAGGACTGCACCGTCTCTTTGGGGATCCAGAAACTTGTTGGAGTGCCATGATGTCGCCAGTGCTCCGGTTTCAGCCTCGCCATCACCTATTACACATGTGGCTATTAGATTGGGATTATCGAATACTGCTCCGTATGCATGGAGAAGTGAATATCCCAATTCACCACCTTCATTGATTGAACCAGGGGTTTCGGGAGATGCATGAGACGGTATCCCTCCCGGAAAGGAGAATTGACGAAAGAGCCGCTCCATGCCCTCCTTATCCTGGCTTACATGAGTATAGAGTTCGCTGTAGGTACCATCGAGCCAAGCTTGAGCCACTACCGCAGGCCCTCCATGACCAGGTCCGCATACAAAGATCATATCGAGATCGCGTTTTTTGATGACTCGATTTAGATGAGTGTAGATAAAATTCAACCCTGGTGTGGTTCCCCAGTGTCCCAGTAGACGAGGTTTTATATGTTCAGGTCTTAATGGCTCACTCAAGAGTGGATTGGCCATGAGAAATATCTGGCCTGCAGATATGTAATTGGATGCACGCCACCAAGCATTCATGATATTCAGCTCATCAGTGTCCAGGGTATCGTCTGACGACATAGTGTCCTAACCTCCTTTAGGGTATTTCTTTTGTCTCCATAGGTAATGTTAGTACCTTGTCCGTAGGCCATGTCAGCATCTTGGAGGTTGCGTGTTCCATACACAGAACTTCGTTAAAAATATCCCAGTCTTATGCGAGGAACGGTCAATGACGCTTCGGTTGCCTGTGAGTTGTGCACGAATCATATGTAGCCCGGACGCAGACTTCATGTATGGGCAGTAAGATGTTTCATATGAGTAAGTTACGGTTACATCTCTATGCGTCGATGCGTGGAGGATCGACTGGATATTGTCGATACGGGTACCGTCGATACGGGCATTGTCGATGAATAATGGATAAGTACTACTACGACACAGATGATACTCCCTTTGTGCTGCCAATGGATCTACTCGATGCTGTGGTACTGGACCTGGATGGTGTAATTACAGATACTGCATCTTTGCATGAAGCTGCATGGAAGAAGCTATTTGATCATGAACTTTCTTCACGCGGTATGGAGCGGCGTTTTACTCGTGAGGATTATCTTCAATATGTCGACGGCAAACCCAGGCGTGATGGTGTTAAATCCTTCCTGTCCGTTGTAGGTATTAATCTTCCAGAGGGTTCACCGGAAGATGCCGATACTGTCGATAGTGTATGGGGGATAGCCAGACGTAAAGATGAATACTTCCTTGAAGAATTAAGGGCTACCGGCCCAAGACCTTATCCTGGTACGATTGACCTGTTAAAACGGTTACATGCGGTAGGAATGCCACTTGCGGTAGTATCGGCTAGTAGGAACTGTAAGCGAGTGTTGGATGCAGCGGGACTGACCAATCTGTTTCAGGCTATCGTTGACGGTGAAGAAGCACTACGTATGGGGCTTCCTGGTAAACCAGATCCTGCTACCTTTTTGGAGGCATCACGAAGGCTTGGTCGATTGCCCAAGCGTACTATGATCGTCGAGGATGCCATTGCAGGGGTGCATGCTGGGATGCTTGGTGGATTTGGTCTGGTAGTAGGAGTTGACAGGGTGGGACAACGAGATGCTCTAAAAGAGGGAGGCGCTGACATAGTAGTCAGCGATCTTGGGCTTCTGGATCTTCCAAATAATTACAAAAATATTATAAAACGACTTACCCGTGACCGACACCCTGTGAAGCTGACGGGGGATCAACCATTGTTGTGCAGCCAAGACAGTAGAACTCAATACAGTAGAGCAGATAGTTCTCTCGACTCTCTTGCTATTCTGGGAAGAGTAATACAGGAATATAAGGACGCTAACAGCAAAATTATCAGAGCGTCCCTTGCACAAATATTGAACTTATTTGGCCTTGATGAAACCGTCCGATCTGCATGGGTCTTCACAACACCTGGTACAATTGGTGAATCTAGTTGCCTCAAAGAATTGCTTAAAAAACATCCTGTCAGCATCGCGCAGGATACTCCAAGGGCAATAGCCAGTTGGTTGTCTTTAGCTGACGGAATTGTTGGTACACGAGGTGCCCCGGAGGAAGATATTTATCGCTCAAATGCCAGCGTATTCATATCCGGCCTATACCGTAGAGACGACAACGGAATTGATCAGCTGATGGAGCTTCCAAGTTGGCTAGAGGCGCATATTTCGAATATATTGACCACTGGCGACCGAGATGTCGAGGATATCCGCTTTCTTGATATGAGCAGCGGGATACTCTCTCGGCTTATTTTGGGTGAGAATGCCATGCCAGTATTTACCATCAGGTTTGCCTCTCTGGCAACTCCTGGTATTGAGGTCTTTATCTCTTGGAATCCTGGAGATCCTACTTTTGGGTATCTTGCGAGCGCTGGAGATACTATTGTCGGGAAACCTCAGATACCTGAGCCGCTCAGGGATACTCCAGCCATAGCTTCAGGCGCTGTTACGCACCTTCAGCAACAAGATCAAAATAACGACCAAAGCTGGATAGATGCGTCAGTGACCATATCGAATCTTGGAAGTAGCGTTGCACGTGCTGTAGGTGATTTCATCGTTCCAATCGAGGTACCGCAAATGCAACCAACGAGAACCACTCCCTCTCACACGGCACTGGTTAGGATTGTCTCATACAAATATTCACGCTCAGGCACTCCTCCTCATAGGGAGGCTATCAAAGCACTTACCCAAGCACGCAATCGTGGCATAACATCTTTACTCGAAGAGCAGCGTAATGTATGGCAGGATAGATGGAGGCATGCTGATATAGAGATAAGTGGTGATCCTGACATGACGCGTTCAATACGTTTTGCCATGTTTCATCTTGCATCGACCGTTGCATCAAGCGGTGAAGCGGCCGTAGGGGCTAGAGGGCTTTCAGGTCCCGCTTATTCCGGACATGTATTCTGGGATTCCGATGTCTTTGTATTGCCTATGCTAGCGGCTACTAATCCGCGCTCTGCACGTGCAATGTTGGAGTATCGATTGAGGAGGCTTGATGCTGCACGTGAAGCGGCGAGTAAATCAGGCAGATCAGGACTTCGTTTTCCATGGGAATCTGCCCACGAGGGCATAGATGTGACACCACAGTCAGGGATGGATGAGCATGGCAATGTGGTGCCCATACTTACCGGTAAGATGGAGGAACACATTTCAGCTGATGTGGCTTGGGCAGCATGGCAATTGGCATCCTGGACAGGAAGATGGCAGTTCCTAAGAGGTGCAGGTATGCCACTGGTCGTTGAAACCGCAAGGTACTGGGCGAGCAGGGTGGAAAGGGACGGAGACGGTAATTATCACATTAGCCATATAATCGGTCCCGACGAGTATCATGAAGATGTCGATGACAATGCCTATACCAATATCATGGCAGCTTGGAACCTACGAAAGGGAGCAGAATTGCTTGCCAGATTGTACCATCTTGATCTTGTGGGTCAGCCGCCTTACTTGCAATCTGATGTGTATCAATCGCCTGAGAAACAGGGCAGCAGCTATTCAAACAACAGGTTGTTGGAAGATGCCCAGAATAGTGCTTTACAGGAAGCTGGGTCATGGATTGAAATAGCAAATTCTCTGGTAGATGGCTATGATCCACTTACGGGTATGTATGAGCAATTTGCTGGTTACAACAGGCTGGAGCCACTGACTGTATCAGATATAGGTGAGCCACCATTTGCTGCTGACCTGATTTTGGGAAGAGAGCGTCTACAGGGATCGCAGATCATAAAGCAGGCAGATGTCATGATGGCTTATCTGCTTGTACCAGAAGAGTTACATAGTGAATCGTTACCAGATAATCTTGATTTCTACCTGAAGAGAACAGCCCATGGAAGTTCACTATCTCCGGGAGTCCATGCCGCATTGCTGGCTCAGGTTGGTCGCGTCGATGAAGCGGTCGATATGCTACGGTTGGCTTGTGCAATCGATATAGATGACCTCACTGGAACAGTCGGTGGCGGCTTACATATAGCCAATTTTGGTGCAATTTGGCAGGCAGTAGTAAAAGGCTTTGCCGGCATAAAAGTAACTCGACCAGATTATGGCATCTTGCGTCTTAACCCCCGTATTCCTGATAATTGGGGGACACTCACAATAAATATGCTATGGCACGGCAAGCCGGTAAGATTACTCTGCCATACTGACGGTGTAGAGATATTTTGTAGTTCTCCACTGCGCGTCCAACTGTTCGACAATGCACCTGTATCTCTGGAACCACCAGGAGGTAGATTAAAATGACCAGTAGGGATAGATCAAAATGATCAGGAATAACGCCAAAATAGGCGGTGCACATAATACCAATCCGGACAGTCAGGCCAGGGACGTTATTTATGTAGTTACCCCCGCCGGAACAGATCAAACAGAGTGGCAGGGGCTTGTCGAAGAGATATCCAGAGTACTGTCATTACATCCGCACAACATAGATATTGCGTCCGATATAAGGAAGCCCTTGCACCAGCGATTGATCCATGGTGTATCTAGCGACGATATGCTGGATGCCATATCACGACTTACCGGCCTGGTGCTCATATTGCCACGTCGTGGAAGTGCAGTATCTGGCAGACAGTTACAGAGCCGTGAAAGCGTCGATAGACCAAGTGGAAGGATAGCTGAATTAGGTGCTGAATCTGTCGACGATCAGGAGCAGGGTAAGCGCTCGAATCCGCCCAGCAGAACTAATCTGGACGCACATGATACCGCCAATCATCAATTAAAGAGAGTAGTAATACCGATAGATAATACGGATACCATGAGTTCTAAAGCGATAATCATCGTGAATCAGTTTCATGGCGCAGGAATTGCAACGTTACTTCTACATGTCATAGACAGTTATACACGTCCTAGGATATGGGAGGGAGTGGGGCATTATATTGAGGCTTGGCGGGAGGAACTGTCAGCTCACCATCATGGTATACCGTATAGCACGATACTGGATACGGCAGTCGGAGAGACGGCTTTGCAGGTAAAACAACGGTTGTCAGCTGGAGATCTCCTGGTAATTTTATGGAACCGCGATATTGGCCATAATCGTGCCATAATACTAAGGCAATTGCTTTCAGATGCAGATATTGATAATCCGGTGCTCGATACCCCAGTTCTTCTGTACCCGCTACGTTAGGTACGCTAAGGTTGTCGTCACTGTGAATAATTGTTAAGACTAATTGTTAAGGAGAAGGTCAATGTTAAACGAAGAGCAGAGAGAGCTGAGAGCGGTGGTGCGTAAATGGGCAGAGGCCAGGATAGCTCCCTATGCTGCTGACGTGGATAGGAATGCACGTTTTCCGGCAGAGATGTTCAAGTCGTTTGTGGATGATGGATGGGTCGGGTTGCAGTATCCGTCTGAATATGGAGGTGATGGTGCCGATTCAGTGTCATGTGCAATCTTCGTGGAGGAGATAGCCAGAGCATGTGCCAGTTCTTCGCTGGTTGCCATGATTTCCAAACTTGGCTGTATCCCCTTGATTCACTGGGGATCAGAAGAGCTGAAGCGCAAGTACATTCCTATGGCGGCCTCCGGCCAGGTACAGGTAAGCTATTGCCTATCGGAGTCAAGTGCTGGATCTGATGTAGCCTCAATGAAGACCAGGGCTATACGCGATGGAGATACATATATATTAAGTGGAACCAAGCACTGGATTACCAATGCTGGCGTGTCAGATATCTATACAGTATTTGCGAAGACAGATCCATCTGCTGGGAGTAAGGGTATTTCCTGCTTTGTCGTAGAGAGGGACTGGGGAGTAAAGATTGGTAAATTGGAGGATAAATTGGGTGTACGCGGTAGCCCTACCGGCGAAGTGATCCTGGATGATGTCCGCGTTCCTGCAGCCAACCGTATTGGCGAAGAGGGTCAGGGCTTTTCCATAGCAATGGGAACATTGAACCGCAGCAGGCCAACTATTGGTGCACAGGCCGTAGGCATAGCGCAGGGAGCCATAGATGCTGCGGTAGAGTATGTGAAGCAACGGGAGCAGTTTGGTCGTCCGATCGGTGATTTTCAGGGTGTGCGTTTCATGCTGGCGGATATGGCAATGAGAAATGAGGCAGCCAGAAGCCTGGTATATAGAGCTCTCGAACTCGTGGACTCAGGGGATACATATGGAGAACTTCCTACGATGGGAGCTATGGCCAAGTGCGTAGCGTCAGATACTGCAATGAGTATAACTGTAGACGCTCTGCAGTTATTCGGTGGCTATGGATATACCAAGGATTTTCCGGTGGAGAGATATCTGCGGGATGCCAAGATTACGCAGATCTATGAGGGAACCAACCAGATTCAAAGAGTGGTGATCTCTAAGCAGCTATTGGCCGGCCAATAGCCGTAGTTGTTTTGTCGCTTCGTTATTTCGTAATGTCCACAGCAGCCCCAATAGGTCCAACAGGTACGGTCATTCCAATA
Source organism: Actinomycetota bacterium (assembly GCA_023379725.1). Classification (GTDB taxonomy): domain Bacteria; phylum Actinomycetota; class Acidimicrobiia; order Acidimicrobiales; family JAMCPL01; genus JAMCPL01. Next base: position 1,289 of record JAMCPC010000092.1, on the reverse strand, counting down.
GAGATGGCCGTTCAGTCATTTCGCGATAGACACTGTCGTTCCGTACGCATATCGGGTTAGCGAATCTGGATATGCGCCCAGATATTGGTAGAGGTGCATGTTATCTTTGAAACATGCTATCTATTAAGAAATATTCAACAGCACGAATCGCATGTACGATCGTTGCTTTTTTTAGCTTGGTTTTGACCTCTTGTGCGTCTACCCAGAATAACAGTACCAGGCACTCTAGCAGTGTCACAGGATCATCTCCTGTGTTGCCTGCTACCTCAAACTCTTCTATTCTTACTTATGGTATCATTCCACCCCAGTTACCTATAGTTCTGCCATCGGTTCCTGTTCCAAAGATACAGATGCCAAAAGTAATCGAAGCACTGAAAGAACTTTCCGGTGGCCACCCTTTCATTGTTCACATCTACACGACCTGGTCGCAATATCCATCGTCGCTGCAGAGTTTGACCACAGAAATAGAAGATTACGCTTCGGCTGGATTTATCATTAGCCTGACCCTTCGTTACCTCCCGCCCTCGGGGAAAAACGGCGATATTGCCGGTTTTCAAAGATACGTCCAGAGTATGATAGAGCACTTTGCCAACCAGCCTGCAATTAAATTTCTACAAATTACGAACGAGCCGAATTCATCTGCCAACCCCGCTGCTTCCGATGGTGCATATACAAATGTCGTAAGCGCACTTGTTACAGGTGTCGAAGCCGCATACGCAGAAGAAAAGAAGGTTCATTTTAACGCAAAGATTGGATTCAATTGGTTTTATTCTTTCGGACGTTCTCAAGATGTCAAGTTTTGGAGAGAAGTCGGAGCGACCGGGGGGAGTAGGTTTGCCCATGATGTTAGCTGGGTGGGAGTCGATCTGTATCCTGGTACTTACGTTCCCTTTACCCTTCCACCCGAGACAGCTAAAGATTTTGCTTCTACGGCATCGACGGATGTCGAAAGCGCATTGAACTATGTAAGGACACAGTTAATGCCGCTTGCCGGTCTCGGCAAAAGCGTTCCGATGGGGATCTCTGAGATTGGTTGGGCGACCAACCCGCCCTCCAGATCGTTTAGCGAGCAATCTGCCCTGGTTACAGCTTTTAGCTATGGTGCTTGTTCTGTAGTAAGGCAAGACAACTTGGAATTTATGCAGTGGTTTGATTTGGCCGACAACGCTGTTTCTCTTCCGCAGAGTCCGTTGAAAATGGGAATTATGAGGTATAATTTTTCTCCAAAGCCTGCATTTTATGCATACAAGAAAGTTATCGCACAAGGATGTTCATAAAAATTGACCAGA
>JAMCPC010000091.1:3034-19878 GCA_023379725.1 Actinomycetota bacterium | reverse complement strand
CCCCTATAGGCAGATCGTCGCGCAACCCATTGAATATGTGCGTATCATCCAACGGAAGACCTGCCGTAACAAGATATCGGGTAGTACGGAGGTATGTACACCCGGTGCCACTCAGTCTGCTTGAGGTCAATCTGGAGACTGGACGGACTCATCAGATACGAGTTCATATGTCATCGGTAGGTCATCCCGTGATTGGTGATGTTCGTTATGGAGGACATAGTTGGTCGGTATTGCCACCTGTGAAACTGCCCGATCTGAATGCCAGTTATGGCACTTTGGATGCCGGACTTGGCCAGGATACTGGTGGCCAGGATACTAGTGGTCGGGATGCCGGACTTGGCCAGGATGCTGGTGGCCAGGATACTAGTGGTCGGGATGCCGGACTTGGCCAGGATACTGGTGGACAGGGTGTCGGGAACCAGGATGCCAATGGTCGGGATGCCCGACTTGGGGATAACAGCTATTCAGCCCGTATCTTCCTGCATGCTTCCAGATTGTCTATTGAGCACCCGTCTAGCGGAGAGTTAATGGATTGGAGCGTACCACTGCCACCTGAGTTGTCATCAGTGTTGGAGGTATTGGATTCTTAAACCGATCAGGGTAAACTGGCCAATTTGCCAAATCTGAGTTGTCATCAGTGTTGGACGTGTTGGATTCCATTCGATTGGATTTGAGATAGAGCAGGAATTGGATTTCCCTGTGTGCTCCTGGTGGGTAGATCTTCAGGAAGACCCATAGGAAGACCCATAGGCTTAGATCGTCTGGCGTAGTGGTGAAAAGCCTGTAATGACCACATCGGTACCGGTCGAATTACGACCCATGATATTAGATTGTCTGGAGCGATAGTATATCTGGTAATGACTTCCAACAGTTGGCTGATCGGTATAGATATTGGTACATCACGTATAAAAGCAGGTGCAATAGATACTAGCGGTATTGAGCATTTCTTTGTCGACGCTCCTACTCCGTGGATACAGATTCCAACTGGTGCAGAGCTTGATCCATCCCGGCTTCTCGATACAGTACTGGGAGTACTCTCTGAAATTACCGATAGGTTGCCAAGCGTATCCGATGGGGATGTTGTAGCACTTGGCATTACGGGTATTGCAGAGACTGTCGTGTATCTGGACAGTAAGGATAATCCCATTATGCGGTCTATAGCATGGCACGATTCACGCGGGGAGGATGAAGCCAGGGAGATGGCTGATGTATTTGGCGGCCTATTCAGCGAGAAAACCGGTCTCCCACCCAGTAGATTGTGTACTTTGGCAAAGTGGAGGTGGTTGTGTGGTCATCTTGACCAGCCTTCGTCGGTAGCGAAGATACTGGGTATAGCTGAGTGGATCGCATACCGACTGGGAGGGGGGCAAGTCGCCGAACTGTCATTGGCTTCCAGGTCGGGCATGCTTGATGTAGCTGCGGGGGAGTGGTGGGAAGAGGCACTGGAGTGGGGAGATCTTTCATTGCGGGTAATGCCTGAGTTGGTGACTGCTGGTACGGCTATTGGCAACTTTGATGGAGCCAGATATGCAGAATACGGGTTAAATCGCCTAAATGGTGCCATACTCACTATTGGGGGACACGATCATTCCTGTGGAGCCGTCGGTGCTGGAGTAATAGATAACAATGAGGTATTTGACTCCTGTGGTACTGCCGAGGCACTCATACGAGCCACCTGTAAGATGCCTGATGGGGATGCTATTGGAGTCGCACTTGCCGGTCACGTGACAGTGGGCCGCCATGCGTTACCCGGTCGGTTCGTATTGCTTGGAGCGCAACGTGCAGGGCTTGTGCTTGGTCGTATTTTGAAGTTGATTGGATATGGCACCGAGGAGATAGGGAGTGATCGCATGAGTTTATTAGAGAGGGATGCTCTTGATGGATTGGATGATATCGGTGAGTTGAAGATACTGAACGCAGAAAGCAATTTAGCGTCAATTACCGGGATAGGATGGGACGCTACCCCGGTTCACATATGGCGTGCTGCTGTCTCGACTGTAACCAATCGTATGTATGAGCTACTCAATACCATATCGGAGATCGGTGGTCCTATTGATCGTATAGCTGTATCAGGTGGCTGGTCACGTAGTCTCGCATTACGAGCAGCCAAGGAGAAAGTGGCAGGATCGGCTATTACTGTCGATTATTTGGATGTCGAAGAGCCTGGCATACGTGGGGCGGCACTCTTTGCCGGATGCGCAGCATCTGTATTTGATGATATAAGTAATGCACCGAGACCTGCATCGGTGTCCTCCTCTGCCAGGGATAATCTTAGCAAGAGGTGATTTGAACTATCCTATAGAGTAGTGTAGACACGGTTAAATAGTTCATCAAAATAATCACTACCAGTCAGCTCGGTCGATGGTAAGCCTATTAATCTCTCAAGCACTGATGGTAGAGCATCGTATACCTTACGTAACGCATTCGTGTGGCCAGAGGCTAGATCATGATTGCACTCATGAGTTTATCTGTGGCCTGGATAAGGTCTTTGTCTGCGATAAATGACAATAATTGGCCAGAGGGCTGTATTTGCTGAGATTTAGGTAAAATCAAGTAATCCTCCTCTTTCTAGGTGAAAGACAATTTCAGAATATGGACTCTTATCTCGTTCCGTCCTGTTTAATACCGGTCTTTTGAACTGATTAACGATTCGCAATCCAGCTCTTTCAGCAATGGCTGGATACAGGTTCCACTTATCGTTTGCAACCAGAAATATATGGAAATCATCGGCCATTGCTTTCCTGGCATTCACAAGAACATCCGATATGTCCTTTACGTACGCCTCTCGTGCCTTTACACCTTGACCGCTGTATTGTGGACCTATTTCCAGCTCGTCGAATCTGTCAAAATCAAATAGCTCATATGCATAAGCGTGTTGTTCATGATAATCAATTTGGCCAACATACGGCGGTGAGCTGAATATGCCTTGAATCTTTTGTTTTTTGATCATTTTGTACAGCTCGACATTGCGTTCTTTTATTGCACTCATAAGAGGTATATGGCGAGCATCTCCTGGAATTATTACTGAATGTGCATCCGACTTCAGCTCGTCATAGGTCTTTAGTCTGGCAAGTGTATCTGTTGCATAACGATTGAACCACGAGACACATGAAAATATTGGCTTGCAGATTTTCTTGTGTTTCCAGCAATAATAAGTAGTAAGTTGTGGTTCTTTTAGTGTAGCCAAATCGAAATGCGTCGTCGCCCTACACGACCTTACTGTACGGCTCAGTATTACTTTTAATGCATCTCTTATTTGAGAGTCTTCGATTCTTTCTATCAGATGTACACCTTGGTCAATCTCGGCTCGGATATTGCCCACATACCAGGTATCCAAAAAACTTATCCCACGACCAACAGCCAAATCTACATCGTACTTGTTCACCAATGCATCATATGTAACCAAGAATTCTTTAGCTTGTTTTTCACCGTAATACGTCTCATCAACTTCTCCCTTTTGGAGTTGGTACTTAAAATCAGGACTTGGAAAATATTGATGGTTGAAAGCCGATAATTTCTCTGTTAGTTCTTTCTCGAATTTGCTTATGTGGCTATGCGATGAAAAATCTGTTAGGGCGCGCTTTGTGTCTTTTAGCGTCTGTTCAAGTAAGTCGAGGTCATAATCGGCCAGTTTGGTGTTGGCAATCATGCAATTAAATTGAGATACGTCAATGCCAATAGAATGAATACCTATTTCCTTGGCCTCTACGAGAGTAGTTCCAGATCCTGCGAAAGGATCAAGGATAATGTCACCACGTGAAAAATAGGTCTCTTGTTTGTAGTCGTCTATGTGGTCATCAATAAAATACTCAACAAGCTGTGGAACGAATTTACCTTTGTATGGATGTAGCCGGTGAACGTGTTTCGTAGTATCTTTTTCGCTCAAATGATCGAAAGATAATGCCCAGTTCAAATCATCGCCAAGTTGTTCTTTGAAAGTATGTTCCCTGTTGTAAGATTCGTAGTATCTTTTGAGATCGTCTAAATCCACCAGGACACCGTTCCTCTCTCCACTGTATTTGCGGATTTTCCCATACTGTATGAGATAGGAGACATTGGAGACACTTATTTCTTTTCCCAAAAATTCGCTCGCCCACTGGCTTGCCTGCTTCAGTGTTATAAGCCTACTTGGGTCTGGAGCATCTGAGATGTACTGCTTCACTTCAGTCTCCAGTCCAGCAATACTGTGGTTCGTACTCGGCTTCACTTAACTGATGATACCCTGAGTGATCTGAATTGCTTTCATAGTCTTAATGATATTACACTCATGCGGAAAATTGAGGGAATGCATGGAAATTGGATACAGTGGAAGTCTGATGCTGATTTGCATTAATATGTATAATAATGTATAATTATGCTATGAGAGAAAGCGTTGATTTGCGACTCTGGTGCAACCAGGGTAGAAGGTCTTTGGACAGATCGGTTGTGGAGCATGGTGGGCATACTCGGATATACCTCCAAGTGTTCAGATGTCGCATTTACAATAACGATAAGAACGAGTACAGATATCAGGCAGTGACATCTTGGATGTAAAACAATGATTAGTACAGGTATCGTAGGTGCTTCCGGCTATACGGGGGTAGAGCTCATGCGCCTTCTCTCTGGGCATCCTATATTCAATCTTGAGGTGATTCAGGCTCATAGCCATGCTGGTGATAGCGTAGGGAGCGTATATCCATCGCTTGCTCTGATATATCCTGGGTTGCATTACGAGCCTATTAAGCTTGATAAGCTCAGTAGCTTGGATTGCCTGTTCCTGGCGTTGCCTCATGGACAGTCACAGGAACTGGTGAGTGAGTTGGTTTCTTTGGATACCTGGCATGGTGTGATTGTAGATTTATCTGCTGATTTTAGGCTCAAGGAGCCATCTGATTATGAGGTGTGGTACGCTAAGGCTCATATCGCCTCGTATCTGCTGGATCGGTTCGTATACGGATTACCCGAACTCTATCGGGCATCGCTCAAGGCAGCAAAGCTTATTGCGGCACCTGGTTGCTACCCGACAGCTTCCATACTGGCACTTTATCCCTTTATTGAAGAGGGGATTTTGGACAAGAAGAGCATAATAGTAGATGCTGCCAGTGGTATATCAGGAGCTGGCAGTGGGGCTAACGATACCACTCATTTTGCGAGAGCCGATGAGGACTTTACTGCATACGGATCACCTACTCATCGACATACTCCCGAGATAGATCAGGTACTGGAAGCGACAATTACCTTTACCCCCCATCTGGCTCCCATGTCTCGGGGAATACTGGCGACATGCTATGCCGATATGGTCCAAGACATGGATTCGGAGTTGGCAATTCAACTGCTAAGGGATTTTTATATGGGTAGTCCATTCGTATCAATTGTAGATGGCTTTCCACATACCAAGTCTGTATTGGGTTCTAACAGCGCCCATCTTAGCGCCAGAGTGGATTCCCGTACCGGAAGGCTGGTCTCGATGTGTGCAATAGACAATCTTGTCAAGGGGGCATCCGGGCAGGCGATACAGTGTGCCAACATTGCCTTTGGCATTGCAGAGGATAAAGGGCTACCCAAAGCGGGGATCTTCCCATGATCAAGCGGCAAGAGCAATCCCTCAGTTTTAGTCGTCGTGAAGACGTTGCATCGATGGGAACTCTTACGGGGGTTACCGCGCCTGCTGGGTTCGTCGCGTCTTCGATAGCCGGTGGCATAAAGGGTGATGGTAGGTTGGACATGGCTTTGATAGCCAATGAGGGAGGGCAGGCAGTTCCCTGTGCTGCAACTTTTACAGCCAATAAGGCTGCTGCAGCTCCCGTGCAGGTAAGTACAGCTCACTTAAGAGAGACAGGTGGGCATGCAAGCGCAGTACTCCTTACTTCAGGTAATGCCAACGCAGCTACAGGTGCCAAAGGTGTATCCGATGCCGAGGAGTTGTGTAGTCTGGTTGCCAGGAGGATTGGCAACAACCATACATCCGATGATATTACCTCTCATAATGTACTTATATGCCAGACGGGGCTTATAGGCATACCGTTTCCTATGGACGCTGTACGCGATAGTGTCGATTCGTTGGTAGACGGGCTGGGGAGTAGCAGGGAGCATGGTGAGTTGGCGGCAAGAGCAATAATGACCACCGACAAAGCACAAAAAGAAGTCTATGTGGGTGGCGACAGATATTCTGTAGGTGGAATGGCAAAGGGTGCCGCTATGCTAGCTCCAAATATGGCTACCATGCTGGCAGTGCTGTGCACTGATGCAGGTTGTGACCCAGGTGGCCTGCAGGATGTTCTCCGTGCTGCGGTAGATGATACCTTTAACCGTATCTCTGTAGATGGTTGTACGTCTACGAATGATACAGTTGTATTACTTGCCAATGGAAGAGCTGGCTCGATTTCTCCAGATACGTTGTATACCAGTGTGAGTGAAGCGTGCATGTCTCTTGCTGTGCAGATGGCAGACGATGCTGAGGGATCGACCAAGACAGCCCTGATTTCCGTAGAGGGTGCCTCGAGTGATTCCGATGCGGCGAGAGCTGCCCGTAAAGTTGCAGAGTCGCAGCTTGTCCAATGTTCGTTGTATGGAGAGGATCCTTATTGGGGAAGGGTTGCCAGTGAGCTTGGTAGCTCTGGAGCCGCCTTTGATATTGATAGATTATCAATATCTTACGGTGATATATTGGTCTGTCGAGATGGAGTAGCTGTAGATCACGACCATAGTGCACTTGAGAGATATATGCACAATAGGTCAATCGAAATAAAATGCAATCTGGGTCTTGGGGACGGTAAATATCAAATTATTACGACAGACCTGAGTTATGGGTATATAGACGAGAACAGGACTACATCATGACGGGTAGTAATCTTATAGGTAATCATCTACAGGTGACAGAAGTTCCTGAGGCAAGCGATTCTGGGGCAAGTTCTCCGAGAGCAAGTGGTCTGCCAAATAGGCGCTTACCTGTCTATCCACCTGAGTTGCTGGCCAAAGTAGATGTGCTGATCGAGGCACTTCCGTATATCCGTAAGTTCAGAGGGAAGGTAGTGGTAATAAAGTATGGCGGAAACGCAATGCCTGGATCCGATACTGCTATATCGAACTCTACCGCGTCGTTCAACTCTGTTGTTACGTCCGGTAGTGAAGCACCGTCCAGTGGGGGAGACCACCTATCCTCCTTTGCGCAGGATATTATCCTAATGCGTTCTATTGGCATGATGCCAGTGATTATTCATGGTGGAGGTCCACAGATAGATATGTACATGTCGAAGTTTGGCAAAGAGCCAGTATTCAAGTCTGGCAGAAGGGTTACTGATGCTGAAACCCTTGAGATAGCTAGGATGGTTCTGGTTGGCAAGGTCAATAGAGAGATTGTTTCGGCACTCAATGTCCATGGATCAATAGCGGTTGGTCTTTCTGGGGAGGATGCAAGGCTTATTACTGCATCTCATCGCTCCAGCGAACTGGGGTTTGTAGGTGATGTAAAAGTCGTAGACCCGACCATATTGATGAAACTGGTCGATGACGGGCTTGTTCCTGTAATCTCTACTATAGGTGCTGACCTTTCTGGACAGGCGTACAATATAAACGCTGATACCGTAGCCGGTGCAATCGCTGTGGCGATGCACGCTGAGAAATTGGTGTTCCTGACAGACGTAGAGGGAATTAGGTTGGATGCTGACGATCCATCGACTACTACTCATTTTATTAAGTACAGTGAACTCCACCGACTCTTGGATTCTCATACAGTCACGGGAGGCATGATCCCAAAGGTGGAGGCCTGCCTGGATTCAGTCGCCAAGGGTGTGCGCTATGCACACCTTCTAGATGGCCGTATCCCACATGTGATGCTGTTGGAGTTCTTTACCGATATGGGTATTGGTACGATGATCGTTCCCGATAATGACCGAGAAGATGAGATGATGTCGGATGATTGAGAGGACGTGAGGATGGAGTCGTTATTGATGAATACATATGCACGCATGCCTGTTGTATTTTCCAGGGGTAATGGTGCATACTTATGGGATACAAGCGGCAAGAGCTATTTGGATATGTTCTCAGGTATTGCAGTTACTCCCCTTGGCCATGCTCACCAGTCCGTTGCCGATGCAATATCAGAGCAGGCGCATAGACTATGCCATGTATCCAATGTGTATGGTAATGAACTTGGAGAAGAATTGGCCGATCGGATCGATACGCTGGTGCGATCAGGCTACGATCAGCCAGATACGACAGGGGATCATACAAGTGCCAGAGGTAAGGTCTTTCTGTGCAATTCGGGTGCAGAGGCCAATGAATGTGCTATTAAATTGGCACGTAAATGGAAAGCCTGGCATGCATTGGAGAATACCGGGAAGGGAGATTCTCCTGGTACCATACTGGCAACAGAGGGCTCATTTCACGGACGTACGTTAGCAACATGGGCTGCATCCGGTAAGTCCATAGATAGCCAGGATTACAAGCCATTACCAGGTGGATTTAGCCATATACCATATAATGATATATCCTCTCTCGAAGACAGGCTGAGTATGGGAGATGTATCTGCGTTTATAGTAGAGCCAATCCAAGGTGAGAATGGGGTGATCGATCCTGATCGGGGATATCTTGCAGCAGCGAGGGATCTCTGCGACCGCTATGGAGCGCTGCTTGTTGTAGACGAGGTACAGACTGGACTTGCCAAGACCGGTAGATGGTTCGCTTTTCAGTACGATAATATCCTCCCTGATGTAGTTACGGTAGCTAAAGCCTTGGGTAATGGAATGCCCATAGGTGCATGCTGGGCAAGAGCTGAAGTTGCCTCGGCATTTCGGCCGGGTGACCATGGTAGTACCTTTGGGGGTCAGCCTCTTGCATGTGCTGCTGCAATTGCAACGCTGAAGGTAATGAAAGAGATGGACGCACCGTCTCGAGCTGTACAGATAGGTAACTCTATTGACAAGCGGTTGCATACTGGTGGGGCAATTTTGAGTTTAAGTGGCAGAGGTGCATTACGCGGTATAGTTTTAGAAAGCGATAGGTCGCTTGATGTCGCCAGAAAGGCACTGGAAAACGGACTGTTGGTAAATGCTCCTCGCCCACAGGTGATCAGAATTGCTCCTCCGCTTATTATGACAGATGAGGAGTTGGAGAGCGCTCTTGATATTCTTGTCTCCTCCATGGAGGAGGTATTAAGATGATTCATAACCTCCTGGATATTAGCGATCTATCCTGCGAAGAACTTAATTATATAATTGATATCGCATCTATGCCGGTATCGTCACTCCCGCGCCTACTTGAAGGTAGAGGTGTTGCTATGATTTTTGAGAAGCCATCCTTACGTACCCGTAATTCGACTGAGTTGGCAGTTGCTGCGCTCGGTGGGCATCCTGTCTATATTCAATCGGAAGAGGTAGGGATAGGGGTGCGGGAGACTCCTGAGGATGTTGCCAGGGTACTTGCTAGCTACCATGCTGCGATATGTGCAAGGGTAATACGCCATGAGACCCTTCGGTCGATGGTTACTGCTATAGAATCGCAACAAGAGTCATATGAATGGGCCACTGGTATCCCTGTGATCAATCTTCTATCTGATCTTGCTCATCCGAGTCAGGCCATAGCGGACATATTGACCATTCAAGCTGAGCTTGGTAATCCAGAAGGAAAGATAATTACCTATATAGGTGATCCAAACAATGTCTTTCGTTCTCTTATGGAGGTCTGTGCCATGAAGGGTATGTTGTTGCGGTGTGCATGTCCAGATACATATATGCCCTCTGAAAACGATATTAGCTTGATAAACAGCCTTGGCGCTGATCTTGAGGTATTTAATGATCCGCTACGGGCGGTAGTAGGCAGTGACATCATTTATACCGACACCTGGGTTTCAATGGGTGATGAAGTAGAGGCTGATATACGCAGGGAGGCATTCAGGGGCTTTACCGTCAATGATGAGTTGGTAGCTGCTTCCGGGCAGGATCCAGTTGTAATGCACTGCTTGCCGGCACATAGGGGGGAGGAAATTACCAACTCTGTGCTATATGGCAAATACAGTGCTGTGTGGCTACAGGCAGCAAACCGGCTTCCGGCTATAGCGGCAGTACTGGTATGGGCGTTGGGTGGTAAGGCAGCGATTGATAGGGCATTGCCTGGTATGGCCTCGACCGATGAGGTGTATACCAATATGGCCTTGACCGATAGGGCGTTGACCGATAATACCAGTACAACAGAGGTGAAAGACAGCGGGAGTATGAGCATGGGTGTTGACCAATAGATGAGGTATCGAAATGAAAATTGGTAAGCAAGAGCGTCAAAAACTCATTATTCACTTTATCTCGGAATCCAAGATTTCCAGCCAACAGCAACTGGCTACACTGTTGCATAGCCGTGGTATACCGGTTACCCAAAGTACTCTGAGCAGAGACCTGGAAGAGATTGGTGTTGCCAAAGTTCGCGATCAAAATGGTGATCCAATATATACAGTTTCCAGTACTGTAGTGTCGATATCTCCACCAGAAGAGGCTTTACGTAAGGTCTTGAGAGAATGGGTGGCCAAAGTAGAGTATGCAGGCAATATTGTAGTGCTGCATACTCCACCCGGGTGTGCGCACGTAGTAGCCGCTGCACTGGACAGGGCGCAATTGGAGGATATTCTTGGTACCGTCGCTGGTGACGATACTATATTCATAGTTTCAAAGAATGAGAGATCTGCTGGCAGGATAGCTGGCAACTTGAATGATGCCTCTGGGCTGATCATCAAATATAAATCTGAAGAATAGCAATCTGAAGAATAGCAATATAGACATTGTAAGGAGATACAAATGAACGATAGTGTGGTGCTCGCATATAGCGGTGGCCTTGATACATCAGTAGCTGTTGCATGGCTGAAGGAGACTACGGGAATGGATGTCATAGCCGTTGTCGTGGATGTCGGCCAGGGAGGGGACTTCAACAAAATATCGCAGCGTGCTCTCAATGCTGGTGCAATAGATTGTGTCGTAGTCGATGCTCGTGATGAAATGGCAAATGATTTCGTTGTACCGGCTATCAGGGCCAATGCACTCTACGAGGGGCGTTACCCACTGGTATCCGCGCTATCTAGGCCAGTGATCGTTAGGCATCTTGTAGAGATAGCACGTCGCAGCGGAGCAAAATCAGTGGCACATGGTTGTACGGGGAAGGGCAATGATCAGGTACGTTTTGAAGTGGGTATTGTATCTTTGGCTCCGGAGTTGGAGACATTGGCACCAGCCAGATCATGGGGTATGAGCCGAGCAGAGCTGTTGGAGTATGCTCATGGGCATGGCATTGAGGTGGAGGCAGCCGTAGATAAGCTTTACTCTATTGATGAGAATCTGTGGGGGAGGGCAATAGAGTGCGGGGTGATGGAGGATCCCTGGGTATCTCCACCTGAAGATGTCTACGAACTGACAGCTCAGAGAGAGACTACTCCCAGGGAGGTTGTTATCAGTTTCGAGCAGGGTGTTCCCGTGGCAATTGATGGAGAGAAACTGAATTTGGCTGATCTGATTACCTCGATATCCGAGATAGCGGGTTCTTACGGGTGGGGGAGGATAGACATGGTAGAGAACCGCAGGGTAGGTATCAAGAGTCGTGAGACATATGAGTGTCCAGGTGCACTGGCAATTTTGCTTGCCCATAGTGACCTGGAGTCGATAACGCTTGAGCGCGATCTTGCCCATGAAAAACTGCGCTTGGAGCCGCGTTGGGCAGAGCTGGTCTATGACGGTATGTGGTTTTCACCGTTGAAGCAAGCTCTTGATGCGTTTATTTTAGAGAGCCAAAAGTCGGTAACCGGTGATGTCCGTTTGAGATTTTCACCGGGAAACTGCACTGTACTCGGACGTAGAAGTAAACTATCTCTTTACGATTATGGCTTGGCTACATATGATCCAGAAGATACCTTTAAGCATGAGTATGCGGAGGGATTCGTGCAGGTATGGGGTACGTCGTTGTCGACATGGGCACGTATTCAGGGAGTCGATAGTTCGAGATGACACTGTGGCAAAATAGATTAGAGGGACGACTCGACGATACTGTAATGCGGTTTACCGAGAGTCTCTCCTTTGATGTGGTTCTGGCTCCTTATGACATCTCCTGTTCCAAGGCACACGTGAAAGGTCTGGCTACAATCGGTATTCTTACGGCCGATGAAGAGTCTATGCTTATTGCCTCATTGGACAGGGTAGCGGTTGAGATGGAGCAGGGCATCTTTGAATTCAAGCCCGATGATGAGGATATTCATACCGCAATAGAGCGCAGGGTGACCGAATTAGCGGGTGATGCAGGCTCAAAGTTGCATACCGGGAGAAGCAGGAATGACCAGGTAGCCACTGACCTGCGCTTGTATACGATAGACAACCTTACTGATATTGTAGATATGTTGTTGGGTCTAGAAGAAGTGTTACTGAAAAAAGCTATAGACTCAGCGGACAGTTATATGCCTGGGTATACACACCTTCAACGAGCTCAGCCGATACCTGTAGCGCATCACTTTCTGGCTCACGGCTGGGCACTTACCAGAGATGTCGCCAGGATACTCTCGTCGATTGATTTAATGGATGTAAGTCCTTTGGGAGCTGGTGCATTGGCTGGGTCGTCTATTGCGTTAGATCCTAATGAAACGGCCAATTTGTTGCATTTTTCCAAATTGTTTGAGAATTCGTTGGATGCTGTGGCAGACAGGGATTTTGTTGCCGATGCTCTGTATGATCTCGCTATTGTGGGTCTCCACCTATCTCGTATTGGGGAGGAAACAGTGCTGTGGTCCAGCAATGAGTTTGGCTTTGTGACGATTGACGACAGCTACGCCACGGGGAGTTCTATGTTGCCGCATAAGAAGAATCCTGATGTAGCAGAGCTGGCAAGAGGTAAGAGTGGCAGACTGATTGGGAATCTCACCGGGTTGCTTGCTACGTTAAAAGGTCTACCTCTTGCTTATAACCGTGACCTCCAGGAGGACAAGCAACCTTTATTCGATAGTGTAAATCAGCTAAAGTTGGCTCTACCTGCTATGTCAGGAATGATATCTACAATGGTCATTAATCAGGAGAGGATGGCTGAGTGCGCAGATTCTTCTTATGTAGCGGCAATAGACTTGGCTGAATGGCTGGTTTCCAGGAATGTGCCGTTTAGAACTGCACATGGTATAGCGGCTTCTCTGGTAAGGGATTCAATTACCAGGGGAGTTCCACTGTTGGAACTCGTAGAGGCGCATCCGCAATTGGGAAGTGAAGCTACCGAGTTGCTGAGTCCAGGTACGTCGGTGAATAGGCGCGTTACCTGGGGTTCTGCTTCTCCGGATGCGGTTAGATCACAGTTGGAGAGGTTTAGGGCGAAGCTGGAGTCTGACAGAGCGCGCTTGGAAGACATTCGTAAGCTCAGAGCGTGAAGATCCTTGATTACCATTTTTATCAAGCTGATGCAGTAGAGGTTGCACCACTGCTTTTGAACAAGCTTGTCGTGCGTGGAGAGAGGGTCGGGAGGATAGTGGAAGTGGAAGCATACCGGGGAGAAGAGGATCCTGCCTCTCATGCATTCAGGGGCATGACTACTCGAAATACCGTGATGTTTGGGCCACCTGGGAGATTGTATGTATATTTCACCTATGGTATGCATTGGTGCTCGAATGTAGTTTGTGGGCCGGATGGCCTTGCTCGTGCAGTATTGCTCAGGGCGGTAGAGCCAATTGAAGGGGCAGAGCAGATGAAGAGTGCCCGTATCGATAGTGGGGGGGTAGTGCGGAACTTGCGTGAGCTCGTAAGGGGGCCTGCTCGGCTATGCCAGGCATTTTCTATTGATGGCAGTGACAATGGTGCCGATATAGTATCAGGCGATAGGGGGATAGTGATTGTCGACGATGGGGTTGCTCCACCTAAAAATCCGGGGATCTCCGGCAGAGTGGGGATTAGGGATGCCGCCGACTATCCATGGAGATTCTTCGTGCCTGGTAGCGTGTATGTAAGCCCTATGCCAGGAAAGGCTTCTCGGGAGGGATCTACTGCCAGGTAGGAATATCAAGTATGATCAGTTGCTACTAATTCACCAGAATCAAAATCGACCATGTGTACATGCATTTCAAATGCGTTATCAATGAACTTCAGGCATTCTTGGCGTGCCAACTCACAGGTAGCCTGTAGGGGTGGCAGATAATTGTGTGCAATACAGACTTCATAGAAGTGGCGAGCCGTAGAGGTATCGGTGGCTGCCTTGACTATCTCCGGTAGTGAATGTGTTGTCATCGCTATATCGTATAGTAGGGTAGTATTGACATTGGACTTATGAAAATGGGTCATCATGGTACCTGCTGCCAGCTTGGTTATCTTGCCCATCATCGCCACCAGGGACACCTTTTGAATATTTCTCCGTACGGCCTGTTTCAGAGCCGCACCAGTAAAATCGCCAACCTCTACGAACAATACAGGATCGTATCCGGAAAATATTTTCATAGCTGCCTTTTCAGATCTGCTGCCGATACAGAGTACAAGCTCATTAAAGCCTCTTGCACTTGCTACGTCTATCTGCCTCAAGATACTGGCCCGGTAAGCCGCCGTGGAAAAAGGTTTGACTATTCCAGTCGTCCCAAGTATGGATATACCGCCGATGATGCCAAGTCTCTCGTTTGTTGTCTCTTTGGCCATGGTATCTCCGCCTGGAACTGTAAATGTCACCATTACTGGTCTGGGAGTTACCTCTTCAAGAGAGCTCAGGATCATTCTTTTTGGTATAGGAGTTATTGCTGGTTCACCTACGGGTATTCCCAGTCCCTCCATGGTGACAGTACCTATTCCGGGACCAGCTAGTAGCTTAGTCGGGCTTTGGTCGTATGTCCATGTAACAGTTGCAGTCATCCACGCCCCATTGGTGCAGTCGGGGTCGTCACCAGCATCTTTTATGACTACTGCAGTAGCGCTGTCATCGTTTATCGTACTGGCGGTAAGCTCTACTGGTAATTCGACTATCCTGCCTGCTGGCAGGGTGACAGACACGTTCTCAGGTATCTGGCCTGTAGATAGTCCGATGATAGCGGCTTTTGCCGCAGCAGATGCGCACGTGCCTGTAGTGTAGCCTTGGCGTAGCGCCTTACGCCCTTTCATTATATCGGGGATAGCAGGTTCCAGGTGTTTGTCAGCGCTGGATCTGGTACTGCTTCTCTCAGTTATATTTGTGCTATTTTCAGGGGTATCTTTCGGTACGGTTTTGTGCTTACTGCCTATGCTGGTTTTTTTGGGTATGTCGTCTATACCTTCCGGTTCAGCTTTGTCCACTGGGTCGACCTTTCGATGAACCCTTCAGGGAGCGTTTACGAAATTTATGGGCAAAGTCCGGCGAGTAAAGATGGCTTCGCTTGGGCTGTGCCGCAATGAAATCACCCACCAACACGAGCACAGTAGTAGTGGTTCCGATACTCTTTATGGCGGTATCCAGGTTACCCAGATCACTGACTATTACCTTTTCCTCCGGCCAACTGGCATGTGACACTACTGCCACAGGAGTATCTGCATTGTAAGCGGATGCGTCAGAGAGTAGCTTCTGCTTTAGTGCCGCAGGTCTTGCTGCAGAGAGAAATATCGCCATGGTGCATCCTATGGTACTCATTGTTGCAAGATCTTCATGCATTCCAGCGCTACTTGATGTCCGTGAGGGCAAGCGAGTAAGGATAATGCTCTGCGACGTGCCTGGGATGGTAAGTTCGCGTCGAATTAGGGCGGAGGCTGCACTCAGTGAGGATACACCTGGAATAATTTCGAAGTTACGAGCCTCTGCTATGCACCAATCTACTTGTTCCTGGATAGCTCCGTATATAGAAGGATCTCCAGAATGTAATCTTGCAATTTGTGCCGTAGGGTTGTCACGGTAAATTCCGATTACATCCTCCAACGTCATAGTGGCCGAATCGTGTATCTCTACTCCGTTGCGGGCATGATCCAGTAGCTCTCGCGGAACCAGTGATGATGCCCAAATTATTAAATCCGCTTCGGACAGTCGTTTGGCGCCTCTCAATGTAATGAGGTCTGGCGCACCGGGTCCAGCTCCTATAAAACTGATGCATCCTTTCAATTCAGTGGGATTTTCTTCAGGTGTCTCAATCAGTATTTTCGACATGGCATAATAATCGTAGATAGGTATGGTATCTCTGGCATGTTTCTCATCTCTTTAAGCGAAGCAACCGTTTCCCCTTCCTGACCCAGGTGGATACCTACTATGGCATTGTCAATTTTCCCGCTCCTCTCTGCCAAGTTTACTATATTCATTACCCGTGATCCTCCTTTGTAGGCGACTATCGTGGAGTCGTGTTGCTCTACTATGTCTTTATAGTCGTCGCTGGAATGAAGATGTGATGTCAGGATAAGTGTATCAGTACCAGTACAAAGTGTGGTGTTCGTCTTGGCTGCCAGTTCCTGGAACGCACATATTCCGGGGACAGTTTCCAATGGCATGTGGGGGTGCTTTTTTATGTACAGGTATCGGAGATGACTGAATGTGGAGTATATATCAGGATCACCCAAGGTGATAAAAGCAACGCTCTCATCTCTTGTAGTATACGATGCTATATTGTCTACCAGCTGACCGTAGATAGAATCGATATCTCTAACCGACTTACCGTCTTCTGCTGGGTTACCATCTATCGCATCTCTGCCGTAGATACTGTCCTGTCTATCCTCGGCACGATTGTGCTCTGAGGTATTCTCATCCGATACTGGGAATACGAAACGTTCAATATTGATATCGGGAATGATGGATCTTATGATAGTTTCTGCTCTTCCAGGTAACTGTTCGTCAATAGTAGGAGCAATCACATGCTGCACGCCCTTCAATATGTCTACAGCCCGCAATGTAACCAGATCAGGAGAGCCCGGTCCTACTCCTACTCCATAGAGCAC
>JAMCPC010000091.1:0-2211 GCA_023379725.1 Actinomycetota bacterium | reverse complement strand
TGGGCTGCTGCCAATCTTAAGCTGACTGCTCGCGGTCAATTTGTCACCTATACATCTGTTACCCCCAAGCGATATGCTGCACATACTTTGGCTCGTAATTGGTCGGTGCCCTTTCCATTTCATCCGGCTGCGCTTATTATGCGATCAAGTGCATTATTACAGATAGGTGGATGGCCTGCCCTGCCGGATAACGAAGAGTTGGCGGTTGCTCTCTATCTTTCTGAACTGGGGCCAGGGGTAGTAACGGCATATAGAGTTATGTCACGGGAGATGCAACGTACTACCAAGAGGGGGAAGGCACGCGATATGGCCTTGCGTGAGGATTCGTTTGCAGTTATTACCGCCGTACTAAATGCTCGTCGTGCCGGAACGCAGAATCCTGGGGTTACACCGCCGACAGGAGCTCGTTCATCGTGAAGTCGAGAGTGCTTGTAAATACAGGTCATGGAAAGGGTAAATCCAGTGCAGCCTGGGGGGTGATGATTCGCTCTTGGGCCAGGGGGTGGGATACTTGCGTAGTCCAATTCATAAAAGGCGGGGGGTGGAAAACTGGCGAGCGTAAAGTTGCCGATCATCTTGGTATTGAGTTCCACTGCATGGGGGATGGTTTTACCTGGGAATCATCGGATATAGATGAAACTGCTCGTAAAGCACATGAGGCATGGAATATGGCATCAGACAAGCTGGCAAGTGGTGATTACGATATGCTTATTCTGGATGAAGTGACCTATCCTATAAAGTACGGTTGGATACCGGTGTCTGAGGTGGTAGATGCTATTGGTAAGCGTGCCGACCGTACCAATGTAGTCCTTACCGGCAGAGATGCGCCACCAGAGCTGATCGAGTTAGCCGATACGGTGACGGAGATGGTCAAGATCAAGCATGCCCATGATCAAGGTATAAAAGCACGTAAGGGCATCGAATATTGAATCCGGTGGCGATTCCACCGAGAATAGTCATTGCTGGTACGCATTCCGGGTGTGGTAAGACTACGCTGACGGTGGGTATCACTGCTGCTCTTCATGGACAGGGGTATAGTGTAGCAACCGCCAAGGTAGGTCCAGATTACATTGATACAGGATATCTGGCAGTTGCATCAAAGCGACCCTCAAGAAACTTGGATGTCTTTTTGTCGTCAGAGAAGATGATTCTTCCCCTGGCTAAGAAAGCAGCTACTGGTTCGGATTTTCTCATTGTCGAGGGAGTAATGGGGCTGTATGACGGTATAGGTTCTACCGCACAGGGTAGCACTGCGCATGTATCCAAACTCCTCTATTCGCCTGTACTCCTTGTGGTAGATGCATCCTCAATGAGTCTTTCCGTTGCTGCTCTGGTCAATGGTTATCTGAATTACGATCCTGATGTACGTATCGGTGGCATCATATTGAATAGAGTGGGAAGTGTGCGCCATGAAAGCATACTCCGTGATGCACTGGCAAAATGCGAGGTTCCTATAGTAGGGGTTGTGCCCAGGCATCGTGACATCGTATGGCCCAGTAGACATTTGGGCTTGGTTCCACCCGTGGAATACAGCAAACAGGTAGAAGAGAGTGTGGCCAGACTCTCCGAAATAGTCAGAGATTGTATCGATTTAAACGTGTTGGAGGCAATAGCAGCATCGGCATCTCCTGTAAGCACCAAGAATGTAATGAGAGCAAAAGAGGTCGGTGATGTTGTCATTGGTTATGCATCTGGAGCAGCATTTAGTTTTTTATACGCTGATAATATGGAGCGCCTGGCTGAAGCAGGTGCTACCCTGGTGCCGTTTGATCCATTGCATGATACCCATTTACCCTCTGGAGTACGGGGTCTTTACCTCTGTGGAGGGTTTCCTGAGGTATATGCTGAGTCACTTGCTGGCAATTCAACTCTTCTTGAGGATATTAGATCAGCGGCATCTGCCGGTGTCCCGATTTGGGCAGAGTGTGGGGGATTGGCCCTGCTGTCGAGATGCATAGGTGACTTTGAAATGGCAGGGGTGATAGATACATATACTTCCATGAGAGATAAACTCGTTGTAGGATATAGAACGGCTAAAGCGAGATCGTCCTCTTTTCTACTAGCTACCGGCGAATCAGTGCGAGGGCATGAGTTCCATCACACAGTTGTCGAGCCAGCAGGGGGTGCACTGGATATCAGCAGTATGGCACCTGATACCCAGACCGTGCAAGGAGGATTTGCCTCAAAAAGTCTTTTTGCCTCGTATCTGCA
>JAMCPC010000090.1:15415-21539 GCA_023379725.1 Actinomycetota bacterium | reverse complement strand
GAGCCGCAACTCACTCAATCCAGCGCTACGAATGTATCGTCATTTGTAAAAAACGTTACCCACAATGTACAGAACAGCCCCGGGTCCGCCGGGTCTACCACCACTAGCAGCAACGGTAGCGGCATACTGCCTATGTCGGCTATCGCGCAACGTATCCAGCAGGCTCTGTCAAAGGCGGGACTGGCAAATCAGGGGATTACAATTGCCACTGAAAGAAGAGGTGTGGTAGTAAGGATTCTGGATGACCAGGTGTTCTATGGGACCGATCATGCCAGCCTAAATACCGTAGGAGCACGGGCAGTCGACGTAATAGGCTCGGTATTGCGTACCTTCCAGAACAATGTAGTAGTAGAAGGCTATGCTGACAGCCAGCCAATCACCGGTGGACCATACCCCTCCAATTATGCACTATCGGCCATGAGGGCTATCAATGTGCTGGAACGCCTTGTACACTACGATTCGATTCCAGAAGCAAGGCTGTCTGCCCAGGCATTTGGGTCTACCCATCCTTTTGCGCCAAATACCACTCCACAGAATATGGCGTTGAATAGGAGAGTAGATATAGTAGTATTGAATTCAGGTCAAGGAAGATCGTAAGTTTAATAGGTAAGATCAAGGAAGGTCGTAAATGGCAGTATCTATTTCAGGACCGGGAACGAGGCAGGCTACCGGCTCATCCGACGGAGCCAAAGGTCAAGCCGTCGATGAAGAGAACCCAAAGAGCAAAAAAAAGCTACTCATCATAGTAATCGTTGCTGTCCTACTACTTGCAATAGGATACCTTGGGGTGACCAAGGTGATAATGAAGCCTGTTCCTCACTATGGTCCCAACAACCCCCCCGCCAATACCACAACCTATTCGCTCCCAAGCGAAACTCTCAACTTGGCAGATGGTAGCCTACTACAGGTAACTGTAGCGCTACAATTGACAGCAACAGCAAACGCAAAGTCAATTGGCACCTTCAATCCTCAATTGGAAAATGCACTTATCCAAGACTGTGGCACTTGGACATACCACAGGCTACTCGCCGCTAATGGCAAGACGCTCTTATCTCAGCAACTTCTCCACAGCTTTCAGGGCATACTAAAGCCAGTCGATGGCGGCGAGCAGGTAAGCGAGGTATATTTTACAGCCTTTACTCTACAGGCTGCTTAATTGCCTTGGTATAACCGGTCAATACCATCTCACTACAGACGTTCCTCTCGACTCTACCTGAATATTCAACTGTTCTGTACACCAGTCAGCCAGATGTGACACCGGGCCAAATGAGCCTACACTGAGACCAACTGTTCAACTGTTCTGTACACCAGTCAGCCAGATGTGGCACCAAGATACGAAGATACGAGTACAGATATTGTCCGCTCCTGGCTTCTCAACCGTTCCGACCATAATAACAACGAACAAACAATATTACCGGCAAGTTGCTTCCAAGTGCTTGCAAAGGTAAGCACTTAATGCTAAGATAACCTTTGGTAACGAATACGGCGGAACGTAGAAAGCTGGATAGTTTAGTAGGTATGAATTTTGTTCTTCAGTATCTGAATATAGCTTCGGAACATGATACACAACCTGCAATGTTATTGAGTCCATGGAGGATATTACGATGGCCCTGATGTGGAATCGACCAATAGAATGGGATGCAGATGAGTGGCGTAAGCTGGCCGCATGCAAGAATACTGAACCAGACTTGTTCTTCCCGGTTGGAACTACAGGCTTGGCTGTAGATCAGATAGAGGCAGCTAAGCAGGTATGCTACAAATGCGAGGTCATTGAAGCGTGCTTGGATTTTGCTATTGCAACCAACCAGGAGTCAGGAATCTGGGGTGGAACATCCGAAGAGGAGAGACACCATCTGCGTAAAGTGTGGTTGGCTACCCAGTACCAGTCAAATCACACCGATAATCATCAATAAGCGTCGTACCACGCATTCTCCTGTCCTTGGGGATTACCGGGGCTCCCAAGCAATAGGTAACGTCATGCCTTGACAGGATAGATCACTAAGTTGGAAGGCTGTACTCAGTAAATTGCTATGCCATCAAGCTGTCAAACAAATAACATCCACCTCAGTCCACTGTACTTAGCTGACGACTGAAGTTTAGCCGACGACTGGCTCCGGCAATATGCCTGGCTCATGATAGGTACTCCCATCCTGCGGCCAACGCTTCCTACTTGCTCGTGATAGCTTGACCAGGAGGTCAATTACGGAAGGATCCTCTGTTACTGGTCTAATCTCAATAGCTCCATCACCATGAGCACCATCGACAAGTTGCTTACCCGCTTCGGTACGGATTATCAAAATCGTCCAGCCAGCAAGCTCCCCAATACCACCCGCAGAGACATCTGCGTGCTCTGCCGCAAAATCAGGACATAACTTACATCCCTCTCGCGTCCATTTCCGACCCTCTTTCAACGGGACCTCTGCATACGAACCATCTTGCATCCATACCTGGAACCTGCCCTTGATGTTTACCTTTGCAATGCTATCGCGGCCAATACCGTAGCCTGCTTCAAATAATTCTTCATACATAGTTTCATCAAAGGTCTTTGAACACAGCAGCCCTATCGACAGAACCAACCGGCGACCTACCTTCCCAGCTTTTCTTGCGTTCATCACAGCCGGAATAGATGCCTGACACCCTGTACCGACTATAGCTATTTTCTCAAATCCGGCACCTACAGCATCAAAGTAAGCAAGCGTATTAGTAGAATAAGTATATCTGGAGCCAGATGCATTCAAGACTCCCTGACGATCTGTAACAAATGCAGGTACAGGGCGAACAGCACCAAGACCACTATTCTGCTCGCCTGACATGTCGCTCGCCGACGTCTCGCCCACCATCCCAGAATTATCCCCCTGTAGATCTTCGTTGGTACTCTGTCTCGCCCCATCAGACATTCCATCGAATGACGACTTATCACCCCTGGTAGATGATACAAGTGCACAATCTATCATAGAATGATCAAGCGCCCAGATCAGCATAGCTGATACTGCTCCGCCATCCTGACCGAGCGAACGCACCTTATCATCTGTTGCTCTGGCAAGAACAATCTCCTGACTGACTCCGTAAACCTCATCAACATTACGGGGTCTCCCATACATGAAAGTATCGGCCTCGACCTCCCAGGAACGAAATCTTGGACAAGCTCTCGTGCATAAGGTACAGCCCCGCTGACCATGCGTACAGTCTTCAGCTCCCCCATCCTCATCCACCTTCCATGGCCTGTAAGGACCTTCACGATCATCATAACGCAGTACATCGTGTGGGCATGCAATGACGCAAGCTGCACAACCTGTACATAACCCAGATCTGACTACTTCTCCGAGTAAATTTACCCAATGCGGTTTTTCTGGCGGCATACTAATAGATTACTGCTTCAGGGAGAAGAATGCCAATACTTCTTCGCTATGGCAACCGCTACGTGCCCAAGAATCTATCCAATACTTTGTCACAGCGGAAGGTGGTCACCGATAGGATCAGCATTGGCTGTATAATAGTTAAGGAGTTCTTATTATTAGTTAGCCGTGAATGGCAAGACATACTCCGTAAGCCCTTGGCTTGAGCCATGGGGAGGATGTAAGAAGCAGATAGAGTACACAATGAGAACAGATTAAAGTATGATAATCATGTATGCATTGGAGGTATACATTTGGCAATAAAAACTGACGAATACCCTGTTTATTATGGCAGAGTAAGATGCTCAACGGATAGGCAGGTTGGATCAGGGAGCCGGTTATCCAGGCAAGCAGCTCAAGGCGAAGGAAGAAGGGCATGCTGGAATGCATGGACAACGACGACAAACCATGACCGGCTTACGCCACAGGTCATGGCTACCGATTGCGATGCGACGGCTGAGGTCAGGCAAGCCCTGGATGCCTATCCGCTGGGCCTCTAAGGAGAATATCAGTTGAATCCAGTTGAAGAGCGTAGGCTGGCCATCCTAAATACGATTGTGGAAGAGTATATAGATACAGCACAGCCGGTCAGTTCTGTACATGTCGCCCAAATAGCTCAATTGAATGTATCTCCGGCAACCGTAAGAAGTGATATGGCCATACTTGACCGTGAAGGATTTCTTGTACAACCCCATACCTCTGCAGGTAGGACTCCCACGGAAAGGGGATATAGATTCTACGTAGACCATCTGGATAGACCGGGTACGCTGTTTCCTGACCAACGTCACACGCTGCAAAAGTTTTTCTCTCATCTGCACGGTGAAGTAGATCAGCTACTGGAGAGGTCAGCCAATCTGATCGCCAGACTGACCGACTATTCATCAGTAGCTATCAGATACGCCAAACAGGATCAGAGTACTCCCGTGCGTTCTGTACAAGTGGTAGGCATGTCGGAACGGAGCGGACTTATAGTTGTCGTACTGGGCAACGGCACCGTTCAAACAGAAGATATCGAATTCGAATACGATATCAGTGAAGCAACACTGTCCGAAACAAGCTCAATATTGAACAAGCATATGGTAGGAAAGTCATTTAATGCCATTCGCAGCAATGGTAAGATCCCGATAGGGCACCTTGCACACACAGACAGCCGTGTCACTGATGCGGTTAATTCGGTAGCGCTCAAAATAGCAAACATGCACCCCATAAACAACCGTGAGCATGTTTTCATCGGTGGTTCTTCACACGTGGCCGACGCATTCGATGCGATAGATTCCATCCGGATGATTCTGTCCATGCTGGAGCAGCAACTGGTCCTAGTGGACATCATTGAACGAATGATAGATAATGGCATGTCGGTAGCTATAGGTACCGGCGAACATGGCAACGCCGTATTGGCCGACTGTGCACTGGTTGTAGCTCCCATTGAAGTAGACAGCCATCAAGCCGGATCGCTCGGGCTGCTTGGCCCGATAAGAATGAATTATCCCATGGCACTTGCAGTGGTCACTGAGGTAGGTGCCAGACTATCTGAAAGGTTGGGTAGTGATGCCGGCTGACTATTACGACCTGCTCGGGGTAGACCGCAATGCTACAGACGAGCAGATAAAGCGAGCATACAGAAAGAAGGCAAGAGAGTTGCACCCTGACAGCACAGGGGGCGATTCGGGATCTGAGGAAAAATTCAAAGAGGTTTCACTGGCATATGAGGTGCTCAGAGACCCTGAGCGGCGGAGACGTTATGATATGTTTGGACCTGAGGGCTCAGGAAATCAATTTGGGCCAGGGGGACCTGCGGGAGGCTTTGGCGACCCATTCTTCTCCGGCTCTCTGTCAGACCTCTTTGACTCATTCTTCGGTAGCTCCGGAATGTCGGGCACCAGAGGACGGAGCGGACGTGCCGGACCCGAACGTGGACAAGACGTAGAAACAGTCATGAATGTATCCTTCGAAGAAGCTGCCTTCGGCTGTGAGAAGGATCTAACCGTAGAAACACTAGTTACCTGTGAAGTATGCTCCGGTAGCGGAGCGACACCCGGAACTACGGCATCGCGCTGTTCACAGTGTGGAGGCACCGGCGAACTCAGGCGGGTACGCCAGTCGATTCTCGGACAAATCGTAACTGCCACCCCCTGTAATTACTGTGACGGAACTGGAGAGACAATAGCCAGCAAATGCAACGCTTGCAAGGGAGAGGGCCGTATCAGGGAAAGTCTGCATATAAGCGTATCCGTACCAGCCGGTGTCGATGACGGTACCACACTCAGGCTGGCCGGCAGAGGACCTGCCGGGAGAAGAGGAGGCCCGAAGGGAGATCTCTATGTACATCTCCAAGTTAGTGCCAGCGATCGCTTCAGCCGTGAAGGGGCAGATCTGTATGCAGAGCTGCATGTTCCTGTCCCTGGTGCCGTTCTTGGAACTTCGATACCATTTGAAACCATGGATGGAGAGGAGATAATTGATATAGTAAAAGGTACCCAGAGCGGCCATGTCATCAAGTTAAAGGGGAAAGGGGTACCAAATCTGAACGGAAGAGGTCGCGGCAATCTATACATAACAGTAATAGTAGATATACCGACTACGTTGACACCAGAGGAGGAGGAACTCTACAGGCAGCTGGCCAAAGAGTCTGGCGAGGCCGTAAAACACCACTCTGCTCGTTCACGCCTAAGATCGTTGCTCTAGGAAAACCTAGTGCCAGGAAGACTACCCGTTACATCTCCATCACC
>JAMCPC010000090.1:537-15342 GCA_023379725.1 Actinomycetota bacterium | reverse complement strand
GCCTACTACAATACGAGTGCCCAGGTATTTGTAGACGACATAAACCAACCAGAAATTTCGTCAGAGGATATGCACCATCTGGTAAACGTACTCAGGTTACGTGAGGGTGAAAAGATCGTATTATCCGACGGCAAAGGATATTGGAGATTGTGCAGCTTCAGTAAAACTCACTGGAACTCACGCCTAAGAAAACTCAGTGAAGACATACACAAAGCAGAGGCTCCCCTACGTCCCACATGTATTGCACTGGCAATGGCCAAGGGAGAGCGCGGTACCTGGGCTATTGCCAAACTGGTCGAATTGGGTATAGATCACATAATACTGCTCTCTACAGACAGGGGTGTTGTACGCTGGGACACCACTCGCAAGAAACATGCATTAGGCAGGTTACGAAGAGTTGCGCGTGAATCGTCAGCTCAGTCACGTAGAGCATTCCTGCCAAGGATAGATGGTCCGGTAACTTTGGATGAGCTATTGGAAACGGATCGGCCTCACGAATTGGCACTCACGGATATAACCGGAGAAAGCATGCTCTCTACTCCACAGGAAATTAGTACGATTGCGACAGGTCCGGAGGGGGGATGGTCGCAACGCGAGTTGTCTTTGGCAAAGGAAAATTACATACCCCTGCTCAGCCTTGGGGCGACAATCATGCGATCTGAAACAGCAGCAATCGCTGCAGGGGTCATACTAAAGGGATGGAGAATCTGGGCGGCAGGCACCCAGAATGATGCGCAGGACAGACAACTTTAGCTGCCGATTGGCGCACCTGACCCATTTGGGGTAAAAATATGAATCATGAATATAGTTGTTTGCGTAAAACAGATACCAGACCCGGCAGATCCACCAACAATGGATGAAGCCAAGGGTACACTTAATCGAAACGGTAAGCTGATTATGGACGACTCGGACTCTTATGGAGTAGAGATGGCGTTGCAGCTTGCAGAACAGGCAGGAGGTGGAGAGGTTACGTTGGTTTCCATGGCCCCCAACAACGAGACCTCAGGTCTTCGTACTGCCCTTGCAATGGGCGCAGCCAAAGCTGTGCTAATCAGCGACGATACGCTAGCGGGTTCAGATGCTCTCTCGACAGCAAAGGTCTTGGCTCGTTCAATAGAGAGGGTGAATCCCGATCTCGTAGTAGCCGCTACCGAATCTACAGACGGCTATACCGGGACCACCCCCGTACAACTGGCCGAGTTGTTGGGATGGCCTTCTGTTACGTTTGCAAAAAAAATCAGTATCGAAGATGGTAAGGTGCATGTTCAGCGTCAGACTGAAGTAGGATACGACGACGTAGAATGCCCTCTACCAGCCGTTGTGACCGTTACAGCCGGAGTGGTGGAACCAAGATACCCCTCGTTCAAGGGAATTATGGCTGCAAAATCCAAGCCGGTAGATCAACTAACCCCTTCCGATATAGGTTTGGATGCATCACAGGTAGGTGCTGCCGGTGCTGGACAGAGGGTGGTATCGGTAGAGGCAGCTCCACAGAGAGCATCAGGAGATGTAGTCGTTGACGATGGGGATGCATATCAACGAATTGTGCAGTTCCTCCAAGAGCTCAAGTTAGTGTAGTATAGCGCCGCTTAAGCATAGTAGAAGTTAATTTAGACACTGAATAGGAGATTGAATGACTATTGACAGGATACTGGTAATAGCAGAGAGCAATAACGGACAGGTCTTACCTGCATCATTGGAACTATTGACAGAGGCACGTTCTATTTCAGACAAAGTAGACGCTATAGCATGGGGAAAAGATACTGCCTCACTTGCGGCCGAGGTCGGGTCATACGGTGCCGGACGCCTGTTTGACGTAGGTGATATCGGTGAGTCTCTACCCGGTCCGCATGTCGCAAGTGCAATAGCCGCCATCGTAAACAGCGAAAACGCCCCCAGCATTATACTCGCACCGACTACCTACGACTGCAGAGATATTATAGGAAGGCTGTCAGTGAAGATAGACAGGCCGGTCATAACAAACGTAGTAGGTCTCGATCAAGAGGGTGATGCCATCTCCTCCTCTCATGTACTTTTCGGAGGAAGTCAGATAGCAACGGCTCAGTTCACCGGTAAAATGCCATGGATATTTATAGTCAGATCAAAAACCTTTACTGCCGAGCCGTCGAGTGGACAGCCAGCAGAGGTTGTCGGTATACAGGCAGGCGACTTGGGAGCTACCGCTAACGCTTCTATCGTATCTCATCATGTCGAGACTCAGAGTGGACCAAAACTGGATGAAGCTGACGTAGTTGTCTCCGGAGGAAGGGGATTGGGATCACAAGAGGCATACTCCATGGTAGAAGAGTTGGCTGAATTACTGCATGGAGCAGCCGGTGCCAGTAGGGCAATAGTGGATTCAGGGTGGGTCCCCTACTCGCGTCAGGTCGGGCAGACAGGAAAGACCGTAAAGCCTACTGTCTACATCGCCTGCGGTATTTCCGGAGCTACCCAGCACCTTGTGGGTATGAAGGGAGCAAAAAACATCATAGCCATAAATAAAGATCAGGAGGCCCCAATATTCTCAGTAGCTGATCTCGGAATTGTGGGCGATCTGCATCAAATCATGCCAAAATTGATCGAAGCACTCAAAGGGCTCTCCTAAGATCCTCCGGTCAGCAAGTACGGCAGGAAGAAACAATCAGCTTAAAGGATTGCTTATATCCGCTGAGCATCTAATTGACTTAGTCAATAATTTCGTATAATATATGTACAGGAACATGAGTAGGCATGCACGGGCATATACAATTAAAGAAGGAATATGACAAAGCAACCAAGTGCTACTACCAATCGAAATAATACCATCGCATTAAATGATATAGATAGAAATGATGCTCTGGATGGTGACATAGATAGCTTTGATGATGGCGACAACAAAGCGCTAAGAGAGCAGTACGCCAAAACAGTCGGTGACAAACTCCGTACTGTGCGCAAGCAGATGAGAATGTCGCTTCAACGTGTCGAAGTGCTATCCGACAGAGAATTCAAAGCTTCTGTTCTGGGAGCCTACGAAAGGGGTGAGCGCTCGATATCGGTACCCAGGCTTCAAAGGCTGGCTAAGCTGTACGACGTTCCGGTAGACCAGTTACTCCCAGACCTGGATGCAGATAGTAGGTGGCAGCCTATCATAAGAAGGTCGTCTATGCACTATACACCTACCAATGTACCATTGGCCAACCAAGAAAAAGTCACTTTGGATCTGGCCAAACTCAATAGCTCCACCGGTCCTGAGCAAGATCTTCTTCGTAGATTTCTGTCAGTCGTGCAAATACAACGTCAGGATTTTAACGGCCAGATGATTACCATACGAGGTGAGGACCTACGAATAGTAGCAGCAATGTTTGGCGTTGCTCCTGAAGTAATGATCCAACGCCTGGGAGAATTGGATCTGATCTACTAATGACATGTCCCGTGAATATCGTGACGTTACCCGGCATTTGTAAGTAAGGATAAGAGCTGGTGAACCGCCAAGACGTAACGCGACCGAAAAAGGCATCACCTGGCTGGCGAGGACCCATGGTTATTTCCAGGATAGACCACTAAGACGCTCCAGCCAATGAATGATCTGTTACCCACCAATATAGAATGGCTGAGCACAAAAGAGGCCGCCGATCGTTTAGGAATCACGCTGAGGAGCCTGTACCGATTCGTCGATGAAGGATCGTTGCCTGCCTATAGGTTTGGCAGGGTAATCAGACTAAAGAGTCAAGATGTAGACACTTTTATAGAGATGTGCCGAATTGAACCAGGTACCCTGGAGCATCTCTATCCCGACGCACACAAGAAATCAACCGGAGGACAGTCGGATGCTGCCAATAACAAATAAAATGGAAGAGCAACAGGCACAATCAATCCGAGACTGTATATTCTGCAAAATAGTCAACGGTGAGATGTCGGCCGATATCATCTCAAGAAATACACATACCATAGCGTTTAGGGATATCAACCCTCAAGCACCTACGCATGTATTGGTCATTCCGCGAACACACATAGAGCATGCCGCAGATGTAGGGCCTGACCATGCTGAAATTATCATAGAAATGCTGACCACGGCAAGAGAGATAGCTACTTCTGAAGGAATACTGGCAAAAGGGTATCGCCTCGTCTTCAACGTTGGTGATGACGCAGGGAATCTGGTTCCACATCTCCACTTGCATGTGATTGGAGGACGTACTATGAGCTGGCCACCAGGTTGAGTAAGATACTCCCACCTCCCTCACCATTGCCTGTACAGACCGGTACCGGTAACTACCAATCCAAGACAAACATACCGGCAGACAAAACAATGATCTCCCTACTTGGCCCCCATGACTCATTGCTAAAAGTCGTCAAACAGGCATTCCCAGCAACCAAAATTGTTGCACGAGGTAATGAGATCACCGCTGATGGAAAAGATGCTACCAAGGTTGCCGCGGTATACCAGGAGCTACTTACCATACTTGATCAAGGCATAGACCTTAACGATGAGGAGGTCACACGTGCAATAGAAATGGTGAACGACGACATCCGGCCATCATCGCTCGATAATTACGAAATTTTTCATACAACCAAAGGCAGATCTATCAGACCAAAGACTGCCGGGCAACGGCTTTACGTCGATGCCATATCGAAAAACGTAATTACTTTCGGAATCGGTCCAGCTGGAACAGGTAAATCCTACCTGGCAGTTGCGATGGCAGTAAGTGCGTTGGAAAAGGGAGAAATGGAAAGGATCATCCTAACTCGCCCTGCAGTTGAGGCCGGAGAGAAGTTGGGCTTTTTGCCTGGTGATATTACAGCGAAGGTAGATCCATACCTAAGACCTATTTATGATGCGCTTTATGACATAATCTCGCCTGAGGGCGTACAGAGAATGATTGAAAGGAATATCATCGAAATAGCCCCCCTGGCATTTATGAGAGGGAGGACGCTTAATCGCAGTTTCGTGATACTAGATGAGGCTCAAAACACCACTCCTCAGCAGATGAAGATGTTCTTAACGCGTATCGGCTTTGGTTCTAAGGCAGTAATTACAGGTGATGTTACCCAGATTGACGTTGCGGGAGGGAGCTCCGGCCTGGTAAATCTGGACAAGATCCTTGGTCAAATCGATGGGGTGCGGTTCGTCTACCTCACTAAAAAAGATGTAGTCAGACACCATATAGTTGCTCAGATAGTAGATGCATACGAACGCCACGATCATCAACAGCTCCATAATTCCCTTTAGTCCCTATGACCATAATGTCTAGATACACAAGGAGAAGTTAGAGGGTGAATTCCCCAGAATCGTTTAACAATGAGTATTCAATCTTAAAAAATAGTATAAAGATATACAACGAGACTCAGGATTATAACTTTCAAGATGGCACATCTGCCGCTAGCTCCAATGATATATATACCGATAGGTTACTCGGCTTGGCCTACGAGGTACTCCAGGAAGAAGGGGTCATCGAAACTGCGCCAGGGCCGCTGTACCTGGCTATATGGATGGTGGACGACTACTATATAGCTGAACTGAACGAAGAGTTCATGGACAATGTTGGACCAACAGATGTTCTTTCCTTCCCTGTCGACGGGCGCCCGCCCAATACGTCTCGACATGCTGATGATTCGGATCCACCTGCCAATTCAATATCTATCGACTCTACTGCTCCACCCACCAGCCACATATCTATAGACTCCGTCGACCCACCAGCCGACTCTGCCACTACCACGCCGACCGACCTATCCGCTCTATTCCCCAGTCCACCTACCACTGGACCAGTCGATAGACCGCTCTTTCTACCCAAGCCATCATCTTACGGTGATGTTGTGCCGTGGATACTTGGAGATATCTTCATATGTCCACATCAGGCCGAGCTAAATACAATGGAGCATGGTCTGGAAAGAGACGACGAAATAGCACTGCTGCTGGTGCATGGCATACTGCATATTCTTGGCATGGATCATGAATTGGATGCAGAAGCAGAGGTAATGGAGGCGCTGGAACAGGAGTTACTCGACAAGTTCTGGTATACCCATCCTATCCCACCCCACCAGGCACCGCCCCACCAGGTATGACCATGTCAACTACCAGCCTACCTGTAACAGCCATAGCGTCGAGAGTACTGAAAACAATGAAAGGTGCATCTAACCTGCCTACCAGGTACTTGTCTACCAGGGATTTCTCCAGCAAGCACTTCTCCGCCAGGTACACATTGGCGTTTCCTCCGGCCAGTGCATTTAGAGTAACGTTACAGGATTGGATAATGCTATTGGCTATAGTCATCCTGGTTGCCCTTTCTACCTTTCTTGCCCTCTCTGAGACCAGCCTGGTCAAACTCAGTAAACCGAAAGCAATAGCTCTCATGGATGAAAACAGGAAGGGCTCTCGCCAACTGGCCAAAATAGTAGATGATATTGATACATATCTCAATGTGGTATTACTGCTGGTGCTTATATGTCAGTTGGTTGCAGCGACCTTAGTAGGCATACTATCCAATGGATGGTTTGGCCCTATAGGCGTAATAATTGCCACTGTATTTGAAGTCGTTATTATCTTCATTGCCGCGGAAGCACTGCCAAAGACCTGGGCAGTAAACGATCCGGAAAAGGTAGCACTTGCCACCGCTCCTGTAATATTACGTGTCGCCTCTTTCTGGCCATTGCAAAAATTTTCACGCTTTCTTGTGCGAATAGCCGGATTGGCAATCGGACGATCTCGGCTAAAAGGGAGGGAGGTAAGCGAGGGAGAGATACTGGCAATTGCCGATGTTGCCGCCGAAGAAGATGTAATAGAGCATGAAGAAAGGGCACTGATCCGTTCGGTGATCGAGTTGGGCGATACCGTAGTAAGAGAGGTAATGGTCCCTCGACCAGACATTATTGCCCTCCAGTCTCAATTGAATATTTCAACAGCCCTCGATATCGCCCTAAAAGCCGGCTTCAGCAGGCTCCCCGTATTCAACCTCAATCTCGATGACATTATAGGAACAGCCAACCTGAAAGATCTCGCTTCATTGGAAAGAGGGGGCAGAGGGTCGGAGCCTCTGGTAGAACATCTGCGAAAGACTCATTTCGTACCTGAAACCAAAAGAGCTGCAATGCTGATGAGAGAGATGCAACGCGATAAGTTTCACCAGGCTGTAGTTGTGGATGAGTACGGAAGCACTACGGGCATCATATCACTCGAGGATCTCATTGAAGAACTGATCGGAGAGATAGTAGATGAATACGATGTAGATGAGCCAAATGTCATGCAAATTGCTGCCGATACTCTATCTGTTCCCGCCAAGACACCGGTAGACGAATTGAGCGAGCTACTCGGGATAGACCTACCGTCGGGCACTTGGGATACAGTGGGAGGATTGGTCATGGATCTGGCTGGACATGTTCCAAGACCGGGAGAACACGTTAATGCGGATGGATGCGAAATAGTAGTCGAAAAGATGGAAGGAAGACGGATAGATAGAGTAACGATTGCCAAGAAGCCGTCACCCGGTAAACAACCCAACCGGCAGCCATAATTGCCGCGATACTACTATACTACTAAGAGCATGGCAGCGAGGTATAATAAAAATTATTAACCAGTTTCACTTGGACATGAACCGAATACCCGCGCATATAGGATGCGTGATGGACGGCAATGGCAGATGGGCACAGAAAAGAGGCCTCCCTCGAACCGAAGGTCACGCAGCAGGAGAAGAGGCTTTGGTGGACACTGTCAATGGCGCTCTTGATATCGGGGTTAAATGGCTAACAATGTTTGCCTTTTCCACTGAAAATTGGAAGCGTCCTGTCGATGAAGTCAGATTCTTAATGGGATTCAACTCCTCCCTGCTGGAACGCCGTCGAGATGAACTACATGAAAAAGGAGTAAGAATACGCTTTATGGGAAGACGCGACTGGAGAGTACCAAAGAAAGCAACAGCTACAATGGTGCGCTCAGAGGAAATGACTGCCCAAAATAGGACTCTCACTCTTACGATGGCTTTTAACTATGGCGGAAGAACAGAAATAATCGATGCAGTGAAATCTATTGTAGAACAGAACATACCTGCTAAAAACATAAATGAACATACGATTAAATCGCATCTGTACTTACCTGACCAGCCAGATCCTGACCTGCTTATCAGGACTTCTGGAGAGTACAGGCTGTCCAACTTCCTACTTTGGCAGGCTGCCTATACTGAACTAGTGTTCACTCCAGTACTATGGCCAGATTTTCGTAGACAACATTTATTCGAAGCCATAGAAGAATACCAGAGACGAGACAGAAGATTTGGCGAGATAAGGCAGGATAACTCTATACCCCACCCTAATGAAAATAGCGAGTCAAGAAAGATGAGAGTTCAACCATGAGATGCAAATGGCCAAGAATAGTTGCATGGCTGCTGGCAGTTGTGGCCATATCCGGATTTGTTACAATGGCAGTAGCGGGGGTACCTGGGGCGACGGAGATACTTATCACCTCTATAGCCATCGTGGGATTGATATTTGCTGGCGGCCGCATTCAGTCATTCTGAGCTACGAGCACCGTATGGTACTACCACCTCTACCGTAGTGCCACCGTTGCTTTCCATGCTGATCATTCCCAGCAACTGGCTTTCCACTAGCCCTTTCACCAGTGAAAGCCCAAGGCTATTAGTGGAAGCCAGATCAAAATCGGGAGGCAATCCCACACCGTCATCAATTACCGATACATACAATCGAGATGGTGACCTACGCATAGATAATTTTACCGTTCCGGATCGGTCAGCTCTCTTGATATCCCCATCTTCACATCCAGGCGTACAAAACGCATGCTCTATAGCATTTTGCAACAATTCTGCAGTGACTACAGCTAGAGGAGTAGCTATATCTGCTGGCAGGTCCCCCAGTCGGCCGTCGGTCACTATTTCGATGCGGTCACTATTTGCCTCTGTATTACCGGCGTTACTGGTACCATCCTGCACGGAACCGGGTAGTGCTATTGAATCTCTCGCCATGTCTACTATGACAGACACTATATCGTCAAACGGCACATCCCCTCCTGGTTCCCTGGCGAGAATCTCATGTACGGCCGCAATAGATCGTACCCTTCTCTCTGCTTCGAGCAATTCCTCTTTCCCTTTACCGCGCTCCAGGCGACGAGCTTGAAGCCGCAACAACGAAGATATAGTCTGCAAGTTATTCTTTACCCTATGATGCACCTCCCTTATAGCTGCATCCTTGGACAAAAGCAGTCTATCCTTTCGGCGAAGATCAGTTATATCACGTACCAGCACCATGGCACCGGTGATGGAATCAGCCTCAATCAAAGGAAAGGCGTAGATAATAACCACTACATCGGGAGGAGATTCCACCTCTTCTATAGATGGCCTACCGTCATCTATGACCCTTTTGATCGTATCCCTACTTATACCCAACTCGCTAACGAATAATCCCTCCACAGACTTGGTAATGCCAAATCTATGTAATGCATTGATTGCATTAGGAGACGCGAAGGTAACTTTTGCCATTCCATCGGTCACCATCAAACCGTCACCTACGCGTGGAGCCTCTGCCACTCCAATATCCACATTAAACGGAAAGTTGCCAGTCAACACCATAGCAGTCAATCTCTGGTATAGGTCACGATATATCCTCTCCAGTCTACCCGCCCTTCTGGGTTCTTCTATAGAACCTACTCTCACCAGTAGAGCGACCAGGTTGCCATCGAGCATACACACAGGTACGTACTCAATTCTCGCGCGATACTGTTCGTCCTCTGCCTGCACATCCAGGTTCCCAAGAAAGAAGTTGTCGTCTACCTCCGAAACAATTGATCGTGACATCATTGACTCGGATGCCAGCGGGAAGTCGGACATCTTTATCTCTGTGCCGACCAAGTCATATCCAATCATAGTAGCGGCAGTTCCTGGGCGTACCTGACCAACAATGGCAAGATGCGATCCCCTCTGAATACATAGTACGAGATCAGAAAAGGAGAGGTCAGCAAGCATTCCCCATACGCTGAGGAGACGACGTATATGCTTGATTGCGCTGGCACTCAAGCCGAGATTCATCCTATAGAGGTACTCGAACTCTATGGATTCGTCCTCATGTGGTTCTATGTTCTCAGTGAATTCTGTGTTCATGGTTGAATCTTCCATATCGCTACATCCTTATTATGACCAAGTTCGAAATTGCACTCCTATTTCGATCAGGCACTCTCTGTCACGCTCCCTTGATGGATATCGATATCTCGTGCCACCCGAGCGGAGAAACTCCTTACAGAGGTAACTCCCGCGTCTGTAAGCATTGTTCGCAACCTGCCCATCTGGTCGCCCACAAGACTCAATGTATGTGCATCGGAAGCGGTGGTGAAAGGAACCGCACGCCTCGCCAACTCGGCGATCAGCTCAGCAGCAGGATACTGTTCTCCCACCGGTTTACGCCAACCAGCAGAAGATACCTCTGCAGCCATTCCCGATTTCGACAGTATATCGGCCATAGTACTCCAGAACTCACTGTTCATCGGGGGCTTCTCTCCATGGACCTTGATCAAATCAGGATGTGCAATCACATCACAAGCAGCTGTTTCAGTAAGTTCTTTCATGGCCTCCTCATATTCCATCCATGCCTCATCAAGCGAGACGGCGTTCCACCGTCCCATGGACAGAGTGTCATCCAGGTCGTCAAAACGCCATGTACCCAGCCAATGAACAGAACCCAATATGACATCAAATGGATAACCTGACAGCATTGCAGACACTTCGTCCATTGACCCTCGATAATAGTCCACCTCCAGGCCAAGACGAACCGGCAGACCGGCATCCTTGGCAGACTGTATAGACTCTACATACTGATCAAGATCCATAGTTGCATGAAAATGAAAATAAGCCTTCATGGAATCGGCCATCTCCGCATCGCTCTCCCCGGCTACCACACTGTCCAGCAAAGGCAATGACTGCTTGAAGCGAAAGAGGTGCTCCGTAATGGCAATCTCTGAGATACCCATACTGCTCGCCTTCGTGGAGTATTCGGCAATACGCTCATTTGAAGGCATATCGCCAGTCACCCTACTGTCATGTGGCCAAAAATGAAGGTGGTAATCGATCAACTGACCTGTACTTCCATGATGTCAAACCTCACTACCATGATGACGACATGGTAACGTTCATTCACTGGTAGCCTGCTCCGCAACATAACCGGTAAGGGAAGCTAACCCTCCAAGATCAGATATGTCGTCATCCAGCCTGGGTAGCACTATCG
Organism: Actinomycetota bacterium; assembly: GCA_023379725.1. Lineage (GTDB taxonomy): Bacteria > Actinomycetota > Acidimicrobiia > Acidimicrobiales > JAMCPL01 > JAMCPL01. The sequence goes on along the minus strand of JAMCPC010000090.1, from coordinate 4,149 downwards.
TAGAATGCCCGCCATCTTCAAACTTTGCTCTTTGAATATTTTCACGATAGCCGGCTTGGTGAAAATCAAGAAAACTTCTTGCTATCTCATAGAGGGTTGCCGAGTACAGTGACTCACCCGTTTTCCCACTTGCCTCCGTTTTGGACATAGAGAGCTTGCTTGCAATACTGTCAGGATCGCTGGCAATGTGGTTGGCAAGCTTAAGCGTATCGGCATCCATCAAGTAGCTGGGCAGCACCTTATTCAGTACTATTCCACGAAGGTTCATCTTCCTCTTGCCCAGTTCCTCTACAAATGTTTCAGCTTCTCTTGACGGCACCTCCTCCAAGGTAGTCACAATGATGAAAGAGGTGCCTTTGCCTTTCAAAAGTACCTCCACATCTATAGCCCTCTTCTTGAATCCATCATACATGGACTGGAACGCTCCGAAAAACTCTGATATATCCAGCAGGAACTGGCTGCCCAATATTTTATCGGCTATCTGGTAAAAAGGGCGGGAGGCCATACTGATTAATTTCGACCTGTACGGCAGGATAAGCCATTTAAGCAATCTCGATGAAAGAAAATCTGCCATTCTCTTGGGAGCGTCCAAAAAGTCCATTGCATTGCGGCTGGGAGGCGTATCTACGACTATCAAGTCAAACTTATGTGATGTATACTCCTCATATAGTCTCTCTACTGCAATATAATCGTGACTTTGAACAAATCGTGAAGTAATGCTATCGTACAACGGGTTAGTCAGTATCTTGTCACGAGTAGCCTCATCGGGAGCATGTCTCCTGACAAGATCATCCCATGACTGTTTCATGTCCAGCATAGCCACCCAAAGTTCCCCCTTTGGTCTACCTAGGCCAGCCTGGACGAAGGCATCGTCCGGTACCCTTTTCAATGCATTGCCCAGTGAGCCAAGACCCAGCGCAGTTGCCAGCCGTTTGGCAGGATCCACAGTAAGGACAAGCACCTTTCCAGCACTTTCCAGCGCAACTTGTAGTCCGGTGGCCGCAGCTACGCTCGTCTTCCCGACTCCACCACCTCCACAAGCCACCACTACTTCACTGGTGGATGCTATATTGAACAGATCTGGGCAACCGGTGGACATCAGGTTGCCAACTCTTCACCCAGAGCATCGGCAACTTTTCCCGCCAATACATCCGATGTGCTTGGATCAAAGAAATAAGGGACATTAATAAGTGGAGTGTCGCTATCAAGTGCATCCCTCATGCGATCCATATGTACAGTACTGGTTCTCCTAAGTTCAACAGCCAGGCGCGCAGCTTGCAAAAGAAGGGCAGTGTCCATACCCGTCGCATCCAGTAGTTCCTGGCGACCTCTCTCTGTACAGAGTAGATCAAAAGCCTCTTCTTCGGGCTTTGAGAACAACTCAGGCAGCACTCTGTTCATTACAACTGCAGTCAATCCAACAGTGGTCTCCGATTTCACCTTATCAATCAGGTCGATGCTCTCCGTAACTGGCATCTCCTCTGGGGTAGCTACTACCAACAAACCAGTGGTATCGTGATCTGACAGTATGTCAAGCATCCACTGTGTCTGTGAATTGACCAAACCAACACGTACCAGGCTGTTCAATACCTGAGGAGCTGCTAAATGAGATATCACATGCCCGGTGGCGGCAGAATCTACAACTATGATATCGTAGTTTTTCTCTCTCACCTCATAGCAGAGCTTGCCGGTGATAAGGATTTCCTTCACACCCGGAGCGGCTGACGCTACAAAATCGAATGCATTTGCCAATGGTCCTATACGACCTACTACAGGTACATGCATAAAAATATGGAGGTACTCCCTCAATGCATCCTCTGTATTCATTGACATCGCATACATCTTGTCAACTATCTCTCGTTGGGAGTATTTTACAGAGTCCACGCCAAGATAGGTCGGCAAATCACCGCTGCCATCCGCCTCGCAAAGGAGTGTCTTCATCCCCTTACGGGCAGCCAGGAGACTAAGCGCTACCGATACCGCAGTTTTGCCTACTCCTCCCTTACCTGTTACGAATACCAACCGCTTATTCAAAAGTGATGGCGTATAATCTGCCATTGCAAAATGACCAGCAGAGGTCAGTAAGCACCAAAACCGACGCGCCTCTCGCGTGACGTCGATTCCACCTCTATATAGGCTATTTTTTCAACCGGCACCATAACACGTCTATCACGCTTATCCACCAGAACTAACACGCCCTCCCCCTTGGCAACTGTGCTACGCACTTCTTCCAGCATCTTATCGCGATCTGGCTCATCAGAGAGTTCCATCTCAATCTCTTTACCGCTCTGAACAATTCCAATACGAATATCCATGTATTGCCCTTCTAATACAGGAGCAAAACCGCTCCATCCAATATGTCTGGCTACCGGAGACTAGTGGTTTGTTCCACAAATAACCATTAGTTGTAGCCTATCAGATAACACCTTCCTTGGTCATGCTACACCTTTCCTTGTACCTGAGATCTCACTGGAATCCCAGATACCAAATAACGTCACGCTATTTACGAGACATACCGCTAACAAACATAATTATTATACAGTATAAGTTACGAAGACGCTACCTGCTAATGCTGCGATCGGACTCAGTATCATCTGGCTGGCGGTAACCCATAGTTATTTGCGGGACACTACACTAGCTTACCGTTAAAGCGATATCCGATCCCTCGAACGGTCTGAACATAGATAGGCCTGTGGTCGTTCGGCTCTATCTTGGATCTCACCCTACGAATGTGCTCCGTTACAGTTGCCGAATCCTGCCACTCCATGCTAGAACCCCAGACATGTTGCAATAGATCCTCCCTACTGAATACCCTGTCAGCATGAGAAGCCATGAAGTACAACAGATCGAACTCCTTGGGAGTGAGGTCAAGTGTCTTACCGCCCACCTCTACCCTATGAGATATCCTGTCAATGATGACATCACCCACCTGCAGGCGAGCAGAAGGAACAGGATACTGTCCATTGCGTATAACTGCACGAACATTGGCTTCCAGTTCCGCTATCGAGATTGACCTATCCACATAACTATCCGCACCAATATTCAGTAGCTCTATCCGTCCCTCTTCGTCATATCCTTCACCATAAATTACTACAGGTATCGGAATGACCTTATGAAGCTTTACGATGATATCAGCCGGATCCAGTCCATCCTGGCTAGCACCTATAACGACTATATCGTAATCACCTATGCTCGCTTCATGAACCATGGAAGGTCCGTCAATAGCTTCTCCCACGCGATAGCCTCTCTGCTGTAGATACCGTCTTACCGTAGTTCTCATATCGTCATCTGGATCAGCGATAAGTACCGCAGTCTTCCTGACCAATTCAGTTCCATATGCAAGTGTCATATTCTGTACCATATCCTTTTTGTCGTTTACCTTTATATCCTAACATTTAAGCTCGCCCTACCAACATGCACCTATCAACTGCTGAATGACTGACTACAACCATCATTTAAGCATATCAGGCAGCGATGCAAACTATCCAGCATCATTACACATTGCGATAATAGCCCAAGATTGCAATCCAGTCAACTTTAACTACAACAATGTAATAACAACATTATAACGTATTCCGCCCCCCCCCCCCAACAAGTTAATTCCCCCCTTAG